>NZ_CAJKVK010000039.1 GCF_905203285.1 uncultured Succinatimonas sp. | reverse complement strand
TAAGTGAAAATAAGGCTTTTAAATCAACAAAATAGATTTGTGTCTAAAAATACGCCCCGTTTGGGAGCGTAAAAAGATATTTGAAAATCCGGGTTTAATTAAGCAATTGCAAAGCTGTTTTTCTTGCATGAATATAGGTAGTGTCAAATACCGGGATCGGTAAATCTTTTTGCGAGATTAAAAGTCCGATTTCCGTGCAGCCGAGAATCACGCCCTGTGCTCCTTTTTGCTGTAAAGAGGATATTATGCGGACATACTCTTTGCGTGAAGCATCAGAGATGATTCCGCGGCACAGCTCATCGTAGATAACATGATTTATCGTTTCAATATCTTTATCATCAGGAATTAGAACATTGATATTTCTTTTACTGATTTTGTTTTTGTAAAAATCCTGAGTCATTGTGTACTTGGTACCAAGCAAAGCTACCGTTTTGATATTAGCTTTAGTAAGTTCATCGGCGGTTGCATCGGCAATATGTAAAATCGGAATATTTATATGTGATTGGATTTGCGGGGCTACTTTGTGCATGGTGTTAGTACATATCACAATGAAATCGGCTCCGGCCTTTTCAAGACGGCACGCAGCATCAGCTAAGATCTGAGCGCTTTGCTCCCAATTACCGCTTGCCTGAAGCTTTTCAATTTCATCAAAATCGACGCTGTACATTAATATTTTGGCCGAGTGCAGACCGCCAAGTTTTTCTTTTACCGTTTCATTGATGTTTTGATAGTAGGTTACGGTACTCTCCCAGCTCATTCCGCCTAATAATCCTACAGTTTTCATATTATTTCCTCTGATCATGCTGTATCTTCGGTAAGAATTTTAGCTCTTCTTGTTCTATATCGCAGGGAGAAAAATTATTGCTTATTTTCGGTTCGGGTGACTAAGTGAATATTTTGAAGAATGAAAGGTTTAGTTTTTTGTGAGTTTTTGAGTATGAAAAAATCGGTCCGTGCGGACCGATTTAAATGAATAATCTTTTTGATTAAGACTGGAGGTTATTGTTTTCAAGAATAACTTCACGGGTAAAGACACGTTCGCAATAGTGGCAGCGCATCATGACCTGGTCGCCTTGTTTAAAGATCTTAAAGCGCGGAGTTGCTGCTTTTTCCATATGCGTTACGCAGTTGCTGTTAGGGCAAGAAAAAGCGCCGACTGATTCAAGCGGTAAGCGCAGATTATATTTATCAATGACTTTGTAGTCTTTGATATTGTTGATGGTGGCGTTAGGAGCCAAAATAGCCAGCTGCTCGGTTTCGCTCGGGGAGAAAGTAACATCGGCAATCTTAATGATGTCTTTGCTGCCGAGTTCTCCTGATCTTAAATTGAATCCGACAGTAATATGATTGTGTTTGCCGAGGAAGTTAAACAAGCGCAGAATGTTCATTGCTTGTCCCGGGGCGATATGGTCGATAACAGTACCGTTGGCGATAGCCTCGACCATTAATTTTCCTTTGGAGACATCAGCGGTCTTAGTTGCTTCACTCATGTTAGATCTCCTTATTTAAAACCAAGGACAAGAGAGCCTGACGGGCATAAACACCGTTGGCTGCCTGCTGGAAGTAGTAAGCGTGGCTTGATTTATCAACATCCAATGTGATTTCGTCAATACGCGGCAGCGGATGCAGGATCTTCATGTTGGATTTGGCTTCTGTAAGCATTGAAGAGTTCAAAATGAACTTAGAACGCAGATGCTGATACTCGGTTTCATCAAAACGCTCTTTCTGAACACGGGTCATATAAAGGATGTCAACTTCAGGGATGACTTCTTCAATGGTTCTGTGTACTGAGTACTTGATGCCGGCACGATCTAAATGATCGAGAATGTATTTAGGCATGGCAAGTGATTCAGGGGATACTAAATAAATACGTGCATTATAAAGAGAAAGAGCCTCGGCTAATGAATGCACGGTGCGTCCGTATTTTAAATCACCGACGAAGGCAATTTTAATTTCATCAAGATGTCCTTGAGTCTCTTTAATGGTAAAGAGATCAAGCAGGGTTTGTGACGGATGCTGATTGGCTCCGTCGCCGGCGTTTATGACCGGAACCGGTGAAATGTCGGCAGCCAGGCGGGCAGCGCCTTCCATGTGGTGACGCATGACTAAGGCATCAACATATGAGGTGATGATACGGATTGAGTCGGTAAGAGTTTCGCCCTTTTTGCCAAGTGAGGTGTTGGAGGCATCGGCAAAACCGATGACGCGGCCGCCTAAACGGTTAATGGCGGTTTCAAAAGAAAGACGGGTACGGGTAGAACCTTCAAAGAAGGTAACGCCGATAAGCCTTCCTTTTAAAAGATCATCGCGGGGATTCTCTTTTAATTTTTGGGCGGTGTCTAAAACTAATTCAAAATGATCGCGGGTAAATTCCGAAATGGAAATGATATCTTTTTGAAAGAGGGGATTTGTCATTGATAGTGTCCCTTTAAGTAAACTGTGTGACAGTCGGAACGGGACGCATTGAGGTACGCTTTTCAGGAAAACGCACACTTTTGCGCTGCTCCTGAAAACTTTATTATACAGATATATAAGCCGATTTAAGCGCAGGTAAAGAAAAAATATTTACATGTTGGTTATATGTGTTTGTTTTATATTTGTTTTTAGCAAAAAAGAAGAAGTTAAATAATGATAAAAAAATAAAATTCAGGCGGTTACCAAAAAGTGCGTTCTTGTCAAAAATTTTGCTTTTCATATGATTAAGAAAAATTTTTAAAGGAGAGCAAAAATGGAAAATATTAAGCTTATTAATACTGACTTAAATGCAGCCCGTACCGAATTTCATGAACTTTTGTCTTTGACGGGGGCTGAGGTCTCTTATAACAATTTGCCTAAAGATGCAGAAATTCCCTTTGTGCATTCCCATAAAGAAAATGAGGAGTTTTATCTGGTGTTAAAAGGGTCGGGTAAATTTTACGCCGACGGCAGGATTTTTGATTTAAAGAAAGGTTCTGCACTTAAAGTAAAGCCTGCGGTCAAACGCTGCATTAAAGCAGGGAATGAAGGAATCAGCTATATTTGCATACAAGCAAAAGAGCACAGTTTGTCGCAATTTACCATGACTGACGCTGTTATTGCTGAGGAAAAAGCGGTATTTTAATTAAAAGTTTGGACGCTTTTATTTAACTTATAAAAACGGTAAGGAATATGGTTCGTAAAAATGATTTGCCGGCTTGTCCCGTTGCGGTTACCGTAAGTCTTATCGGCAGTAAGTGGAAATTGCTTATACTGCGTGATTTGACGGCAAAAGTATGCCGCTTTAACGAGTTAAAGCGCTCACTTGACGGCATAAGCCATAAGATGCTGGCGCAGTCTTTACGGGAGCTTGAAGCAGACGGCATCGTTCTTCGAACCGTATTTGACGGTAAAGTTCCTCATGTTGAGTATGAACTGACAGCTTTAGGTAAAAGTATGGAGCCGATTTTGCAGGTGATGGCGCAGTGGGGTGAAATGTACCAAAAAGACTATGTTTTGAACGATTAGCGCAAAAAAGCCGTTAAATCTTCTTTACATTTGGCTTTTTTCTGAATATAATTTTGCCACTTTCTGCAGGAGCATAGTTCCAATGGTAGAACAGCGGTCTCCAAAACCGACGGTTGAGGGTTCGAGTCCTTCTGCTCCTGCCAATTTAAGCATCACGAGTTGATGTTTTTATTGTTTTTAGACCTTCCTTATTTTTCAATTCCATTAAACAAGAGTTAAAGTTTCAAGCAAGCCCTGTTTTACGGCATCTACATTAACGTCTATGCAGATTTTATGTGCCGTAAGATCCTTAAAGCAATTATTGGAACTTGGTGCTGCAGATAACGGGATCACCGTTTGTCCTGCGGCAATTCCATCGGTGATGACTCTGCACGGCTTTTTAATTACTTTAAAGTTATCGGGATTTTTTAGGTAGGCAATGGTCAAAGCGTCATGAACCGCCATACCGTTGAATCCTTTTTGTTTAATTGAAAAATCAAGATAGAACTTACTTATATTGATAAGAAAGTCATCATGAGTTTTTTGAATTTCATCTGCGGTAATTTGTACTTCATTGGTAACGTCAAGAGGCACAATTGTTATCGGCGTTGAGCTTGATAATACGAGATCTGCCGCGTTCGGATCTTTAAAGACGTTAAATTCGGCAAAGTTTGACATGTTGCCGGTATGTCCGTGTGTTCCGAAAGCTCCTCCCATGATGATAAGTTCTTTTACTTCTTTGGCAAAATCAGGATAGAGATTTAAAACCATCGCAATGTTGGTCAGAGGCCCGATGGCGATAACGGTAATTTCTCCCGGTGCTCTTTTAACTGATTCAATGATGAAATTTACGGCATTGTCGGCTTTGGCATCACATGGATTTTCATAGGCCTGACCTAAGCCGTCGCTGCCGTGAATATCAAAACTCGGCGGTGTCGGTTTTATTGAAAGAGGTCTTGAGGCCCCTTTATAAACTTTAATGTTTTTCTTGTAAATCTTGCAGAAGAATTTGGCGTTTTTCGTTGCCATGTCAACGGGAACGTTGCCGTCAACCGTAGTGATGCCTATAAGATCAAAAAGTAAGGAGCCGTAGCGTAAAGCAAAAGCGTCGTCTACGCCGATATCGGTATCAATAATGATTTTACGCATGATTTCTCCTTACTTTTGCAGGTATTTACAGGGCGTTGATGTCGTCAATGAAAATTGAGTATCTTTCACCGCGGACCATACCGCTTTCATGACCCGGACGATATTGCATATAGGCGTCCACTTTGTGGGTTGAATATTTTTCAATATCCGAAAGGATTACGTCAGGCTCGCTGGTTCCTGAGGTAATGAATACTGCAAGCTTTTGCTCTTTCCCTACAGGATAAGCGTTTAAAAATGACTTAACGGGAGCCGGAGCATGGTTGAACCAAATAGGGGTACCGACCAATACCGCATCAAAATCTTTAAGGTTGGGAACATAATTGGATAAAGCGATAGGAATTAACGTATCGTTTTCCTGCTCGTCTTTAACGCGCGGAGACATCTTTTCCATGTCTTCAGCATAAGGATCGACGCTGACGATTTTTGTTAAGGTCACATCATAATCTGTAAGTCCTTTTACTAAATCTTCAGCAAGGCGTTCGGTGTTATTGGTATGTGAAAAATAGGCGATAAGAATTTTGTCGCCTTTTTCAAGAGCATTGGACACTGATGGAATTATTAAGCAAACGGCAGCGGCGGCAGCACATAATAATTTAGTAAATTTCATAAAAATCTCCTATTAAAGGAATTTACAAATAATTTATTGTAGTCAAACCAAACGTTTTTTCTCCAGCAGATTCGTTCTTTTGTGACAACTATTTTTAATTTTTTAAGAAAAACATATATAAAAAAGCCGTCATCTCAAAGAGTCAAGATGACGGCATAGGGCATGAGTGTAGGACTAATTATTCGTTTTCTATGAGAGTCTTTACGGGATGATGCTGTCTTGTTTGCTTCTGCGCGCTTATTTGTGCCCAGCGGGAACTTGCAAGTGAGCAGAAAATGCCGTTTAACTGACGCAGATCTGAAATCAATATGAGAATTAAGGCGCCGACGTCATTGCCGCCGTTTGATTCAGGCGAGAGCTTGTTAAGCTGGCGTACCGAGTATTTATCGGTCAGCTCCTTAAAGTCGTTTTTATGAGCGAAAATAAGATCAATTTCCGATTCGCGTCCTGTCATAAAGGCATTTAACGCAAAAGCGAGGTTTTCATTTACTATCTTGGTAAGCTTGATTAAGTCGGCGCGGCTGTGAGCGCTGAAGTTTGCTTCAGGATTCTTGTTAAGAATAGTGACTTCAGCCTGCATTCTTTTAATTAAGTCGCCGGCGTGCACGGTTGATACCACTGCAGTGAAGACCTGGTGCCAGCGCGCATTTAAATCAGCGTCGTCAAATTCAATTTGATCAAGATAGCTTCTGACTTTGGTGCTTAAATTTTCAATTTGCGTCATCTTTAATTCAAGCTGGCTTTTAAGCGACGTTTTTCCTGTAAGGCTGTCATTAAAAAATCCCAGCATTTCATGTAAGAATCCGCCCAAACGCAAGGTTTCGCGTACGGCGTTTGATACTGCCAACGCGGGATTTTCCACTGCGTTTTCGTCAAGATATTTAGGTTCGCTTTCATCAAGAGGCGCAGGAGGGTCAGGAAATAATGATTTTAAAAGCTTGGCGTAAAGCGGCACAAAAGGCAGCAATCCGCAGCAGACTATAAGATTGAAGATAACGTGGAACCAAATTACCTGTTCTTGAATGCCGATTTGTAAGGTAGACGGATCAAAATATGAAATAAAGGGCAGAACTAAAACGGTAATGGTTAGTTTAAAAAAGGTGTTGCCGAACATTACGCGGCGTGCGGCGATGCCTTGACCAGCAGATCCCAAAATTTCAAGGCAGCAGCTGCCCAAATTGGCGCCGATAACAACGGCCATGGCGGTAGTAAAGCCTAAATGTCCGCCACCTGCAATAACGGCAGTTAAAAGAACGGCTGCAAGCGATGAGTAGCAGATGATTGCAAGTAATGCACCGAAAATGATGGAGAAAACGATTTCTCCGTTTAATGAATCTAAAATTAATTGTACGGTCTCTGATTGGGCTACCGGTGCAGTTGATGAAACAATGAGTTTAAGCGACATCAGCACCAGACCGAGGCCTACCAGGATTCTGCCGATTTTTGAAGCTTTTTTCCTTTTTCCGAGGAATAAAAATACGCCTGTAATAATAAGAACAGGGCATACTGCCGACAGATCGAAAGTAAGAATTCGGGCCATTACCGCCGTGCCCAGATCTGCTCCGAGCATGATGGTAAGGGCGGGAGTAAGGGCGATTATGCCCTTACCTAAAAATGATGATACTAACATGGCCGTGGCGTTGGAGCTTTGAACCAAAGCCGTAGTGCAAAGCCCGGCAAGCACCGCGCGCAGCGGCCATAATCTTGAAGAAAGGGACCGCGCTACATGAACGTTTATCGAAGAACCGCAGGCTTTGAGCACTCCGTTTTTAGTAACGTAAATGCCGTAAGCAAGAAGCGCGATTCCCGAAAGTAAACTTAAAAGTATCTGCATGTCCCTAATCCTTATTCTTTATATTTAACGTTAATTATTCAGCAGCCTTTTTTGCCGGTTCATGGCTTACATCATCCTTGAAGAAGAACAGGAAGATGATGAATACGAATACGGCGATGCCTGCAGGGAAGAGCCAGAAGGTTTCCCACTGAGCAAGACCGGCAGCACCGGTGTCGGTGACATGGCTGTTGAAAATGTAGCCGCAGACGGAAGAGGCAAAGAAGAGGCCTACACCGTTTGAAGCGATAAAGCGCAATGACTGAGCTTGGGCTTTAATCTTGTCGCCGGCTTTCTTATCAGCATAAATATCAGCAACGGTAAAGAAGAAGTCCCAGCATACGCCCTGAAGAATGAGGCCGATGATGACCATTGCATAGCTTCCGGATAAAGCAGCTTCGGAGAAGAGAACTGAGCGGATTGCCCAAGAAATCATACCGAGCATCAAGGTAACCTTGAAGCCGAAGCGGGTAAGGAAGAAAGGAATAAAGAAGACGAAGATTACTTCCATTGCTACGCCGATCTGCATCATGGAGGCGGCATTGTCAAAGCCTAAGGCATTTAAGAATACCGGGATGTATGCGGAGTAAGCGGTCTTCGGAACCATGAGGATCAAGATTGAAACCATCATGATGGTGAAGTACTTGTCTTTGAACAATGCCATGGCATCTAAGCATAAGAGGTCGCGGATTGAGAACGGTGCACCGGCGCTCTTAGGAGGAGTATGCGGTAAGGTGAAGCTGTATAGGCCCATGACGATAGCGGAGATAATAGCTACGTACCAGGTCATGATATCGCCTGACCAGCCCATCTGGCCGATGAAGAGGCCTAAAACCACGTAGCCGATTGAACCGAATACGCGGACTACCGGGAAGTAGCGCGGACCGTCAACGTGGTGGAAGGTAATGGAGTTGGTTAAAGCAACGGTCGGATAGTAGATTAAGCCGACGAAGAAAATACCGATGAGGGAATATGTAGGCTGACCTGCAACGATAAATCCTGACGTAATGTAAAGAACGGCAGCAAGCAGCAGATGCATAATGCCGAGCAGTTTCTCTGTTGAGAAGAAGCGGTCGGCAACCATGCCTACGAACATCGGGGACAGAATGGTGGCGATACCTAATACTGCGTATGCAGTACCGATAATGTCAGGCATTCCGTATGAGCTTAATACCAAGCCTAAGGTCAATACCCAGGCACCTTGCACGATGTACTGGATGAACATCATGCCCATGAGGCGGCTCATCATGAGTTTCATGGAAAGTTCTCCTTAAATATCTAATACCATGCCGTCAAAGGCGGTTGTAATGTCATGCTCGTCCATCAATTTGCACAGTTCATCGTGATTTAAGGTGGATGAGTGTGAAACATGGGATGTAACGACGCGAGATGATTCGGTCAGGCAGCCCAGCTCTTTTAGTAAGGCGACTTCGGCAAACAATGAATTGAAATTCAAATGATTGTTGGTCTTTTCGCCGTCGCGGAAAGCGTAGGTGCACTCAAGAACGGCAACGTCAATCTTGCGGCCTTTTAAGAACTCGAAGGTGCTGTCAGGCAGCCAGCCTGAGTCAAGACCGTAGAAGAAAGTCTTACCGTCTTTTTCGATTAAGTAGTTGTAGCAAAGCTCCATCTTGGCGTGGTTGGCAAGAGTCGGAGTGATTTTGTAGCCTTCATGCTCGTAAGTTAAGTACGGGGCGATAAGGTGAAAAACGAAGCGATCGCCCTGCAATCCGTCCAAAGCGTTAAAAGCACCTTTAATTGCGCAGTCATTGCCGAAAATATGTAACGGAAATTCCACGTTTTGGGCAAAGCCTACGGTACGACTTACGAACTCGCCGACGTTAAAATGGTCAGGGTGAGTGTGAGTAAACAATACGGTGTCGATTTCACGAGCGGTCATGTTTTCGCGTTTTAACTGTGCTGACCATTCAGGTGACATATCAATAAGAATATGATTGTCAACCATAGCGGATGCTCTGGTTCTGACGTTAGCGCCGCCGTGTTCACGGGCATAAGTGCAGACTTTGCAGTTGCAGAACGGATTAGGGATGCCTTCTGAGGCGGCAGTGCCCATAAATTTTACTTGCATGTGTGCCTCCTAGTTATGTTTGATGGCTTGATTAACGATGTTTACGGCATCTTCCTTGACCTTGATAAGATGATCTTGTCCTAAGAAAGATTCGTAATAAATTTTGTAGATGTTCTCGGTTCCTGACGGACGTGCAGAGAACCAGCAATTGTCGGCAAGAACTTTTATACCTCCGATTTCTGCGTTGTTACCGGGAGCCTTGGTCATGACCTTTAAGATCTTTTGTCCGGCTAAAGTATCTTGGGTAACGCTCTTTTCTGTAAGGTTGACGAAAGCTTTTTTACCTTCGGGAGTAGTGATCTCGTCAATACGTCCGTAGTAAGGATCTCCGAATTTTTCAGTAAGCTTTCTGTAATATGAAACCAGATCAAGGCCGGATACGGCACAAAGTTCCGCGCCGATAAGGCCTGCTAAGAATCCGTCTTTGTCAGTGGTAAACGGACAGCCGTTTAAATCAAGATAAGAAGCACCGGCGCTTTCTTCACAGCCGAATACGAGCTCTTGTTTAAAGAGACCTTCGGAGAACCACTTAAAGCCGATAGGCGTCTCGTAAACCTTATAGCCCGCGTCGGTGATGATTTTATCCATCATAATGGTTGCGCCGATGGTTTTGCCTACACCGGCGTTCTTCGGCCAATTAGGACGGTTGTGGCACAAATAGTGCATGATGGAGCTTAAGTAATGATTTGAATTTAAAAGTCCTTCACGGGTAACAAGACCGTGACGATCGGCATCAGGATCGTTGGCGATGCACAAGTCGTAGTCATCTTTAACGGCGACAAGCGGTTTCATAGTGTAAGGCGACATGCAGTCCATACGGATGTTGTCGTCGTAATCAAAAGGAATGAAGGAGAAGGTCGGATCGATCTTGCGGTTAATAATGGTTACGTCGATACCGTACTTTTCAATAATTCTGTCCCAATAATCAAGGGATGTGCCGCCTTGCGGGTTAACGGCAATTTTAAGTTTTGACTCTTTGATCGCTTTAAGGTTGATGACGTTTTTAAGTTCGTCGACAAAAGGCGTCATCATATCTTTAAAGTGAAGATTAGGGCTTTGTAATGTTTCCTGCCAGGAAAGCTGTTTTACTTCTTTATTGCCGTTTTGCAAAATAGCGTTGGCTCTGTCGGCAATAGGTTTAGTGTAAAACGGACTTGCCGGTCCCCCTAAAGGAGGGTTGTATTTAAATCCTCCGTCATGCGGAGGGTTATGGGACGGGGTGATGATGATGCCGTCGGCAAGATTATCTTTACGTCCGAAATTGTGGCGTACTATTTCGCGGGAAATTACCGGGGTCGGAGTATAGGCAAAGTCATTGGCAACTACGGTTTCAACGCCGTTGGCGCATAAAACTTCAAGTGCGGTATGAAGTGCCGGTTCAGACAGAGCGTGGGTGTCCATGCCGATAAAAAGCGGACCTGTTATCTGCCATTCTTTGCGCAGGTCGGCAATCGCCTGAGTAATAGCTGCGATATGGCTTTGAGTATACGAGCCGTTATTAGGGCTGCCGCGGTGTCCCGAGGTTCCGAAAACTACGGCATTTAAAGGATCGCTTAAATTAGGAGTTACTTCATAATAGAGGCTGATAAGCCTTTGAATATTGGTAAGCGGAAAATTGCTAGCCAAAATGCCTGCTCTTGACATGATACTTCCCCTGCTGCGGTAAATTGTGACGATAAGATAACTAAAAGTTGTAAAAATTTTTGTGATATGTATCGCATATAAAATATATTGTTATATTTATATTAAATATCAATTACATGTTTTTAAAGGAAAAAGATAAACAAGAGAGAGGAAAATTTGTTGTATAAGTGTTGTAAAATAAAAATTTGTTGTATAATTTTTTGTATAAAAAGTTGTATAATTTATAAAAACCGATATTTATAAATTGATATTAAAGGCCAAAAAATCACCTGATGATTATTTTTGTTTTTTAACTCGGTGTTGTAAAAATGAGTATTCGCTTTCGTGTGACAGTCGCTCCTTCAGGTAAAAAATACGGGGCTATCGTTAATACTTTTAGAGATAAAGCAACCGGAAAAGTTAAAACTCAAGGACTTAAAAGTTATGGCGTCCTTAGTGACCAAAAATTAAAAGATGAGGCCTTTTTACAGGCAGTTGATGCCGATGTTAAAGCCATAAAAGATCAGTTTTTAAAGCAGACTGCGGTCATGCGGGAAATTCATTCAAAATTGGATGACGACGCTTCTTTAAGCAAAACTTCATCGTTTGCCATGCCGCAGTACTATTACGCTTTGGCTTTATACCGTAAATTTTGGGAAATATTAGGTTGTGACGCGGTGTTTTCCAAACTCGGGCGTAAAAGTAACGATCCGGCATTTAAAATCCACGGTGATTTGATTTGTTTTTATTTTGCCGCTTTGCTTAACTTTAATCCTGCAAGTTCGTTTGACGCGCCTGAAGATTTTGCCGAGCATATTTTTGATTTGTCATTTGTAAACGAAGGATCTTATAAAGCGGCAATTAAGCTTTTGTATAAAAATAAAGACAAAATAATTGATGCATTAAACGAAAAACGTAGCTTTGCCCAAGACCCTGCTCAGAATTACACTTTTTATTTAACCAAGTTTTATTTTTTAGAAGAGGATAAAAGCAAAGGTTCCAATCTTAAAGAAGTACCGATGCTCTTTAGCCAATTTTTAAACAGTTTTAAAATTCCCATTGATTTTAATTTGTGGGAACAGCCGAAAAATCGCGCTGAGCTTTACGATCTTTTGCAGAGATTTGAACAAAAATACAGTTTTTTAAGGGAGACTGGAGGAACTGCCACCGTCATTTCCGATACCGAGCTTAACAATAAGCGATCGCTTCTAAGCTTAAGCGAACTAGGATACAACTATATTCTTATCCGCAATCTGCATAAATTTCCAAGACGCATGCAGGATCTGATTTTGTCAAACGGCAAATGGATGAGCGTATATAACAAGCAGGGGCAGAGCGTGTATAAATATAAAGAATTTATTTTAAATTTAAGCGGTCGATCCGTTTTAGGTAAAAACGAGCCTTATAAAGTTAAAAGCCGCTTTATCGTTATTTGGTCAGACAGCAAGCGCATTCACGATTTAGATCGCCTGGCAAAGCAATGGGAAGCAGCTTACGAGGTAGTAAGTAAGAAAGAAAATCTTTATGAAGCCGTACCTTTTGATGAGAATGAAGAAAATACTCACGGATTGATGCAGTTTATCCGTAAAAAAGAAGACATTTCAGAGTATGAACTTGACTTTAGCGCTTATCGAAACCGCGGCGTTACAGCGGGATTTTACATTATTGCAACATCCCTTGGCGATCCGGTGCATGATTTGTATCGGCAGATAAGAACTTTATGGCGCGATAAGGAAATTTTCCGTGCGGTAAACGGTAGTAATGACGCATCGTCCTATAAATTTATAAAAGAGATTCAAGGTCAGTTCGTGTTAAAGCATATCGCTTTTGTTTTGGAACGATGCATGCTTTATTTCTTGAAAAGAAACGGTCTTAACGTAAGCGCCAAGCAGCTTAGGGAAATAATGCATGAAAGTATGCTGGCAAAGATGCCGGAGAACTTTGCGCATGACAAAATTTTACTTAAGACCTGTAATGCCGAAAGTTTTAATAAAACTTTGCGAAAAGGACGTAAACTGCGTTTTGATGAGGTGTCATCAATTTTAGGGTTGACTCCGCTGCAGTCGGTTGAAACATTAGCCGCGCTTAAAAATAAACTGACGACGGTTTTGCCGTTTATAGAATTGTAGTCCGCGGGAAGTTATGCTTTAAAAAGAGGACTTGGTATGAAAACGCTAAATATTATGTTTTTTGCGCGTAGTGAAAATTTTTTAACATAAGACTTTCTTTGTATTGATAAATAGCTTATAACTAAATATTGAAAGCATATGTGTTTTCTTACGTTTGTATTAAGGTAAGTTTGGCGGTACAAGAGGTTTTTAATGGATATAACGGCTTTTGACAGTCTTATGGATGAACTTGCCAAGTATCTTGGTTTAAGCGGTATAAGCAAAACTGCAGATAATCAGTGTCTTCTTGAAATAGGAAAGATTTCCGTAGGTTTTAGATTTTTATCGGCGTCGGGAAATATTATGATTTTTTCCGTTATAGGAAAGCTCCCCGACAGCGGCAGGGAATCCTTTTACAAAATGCTTCTAGAGGCAAACCATGCCTTGTTTAAAACCGCGGGTGCTACTCTTTCTGTTTATACTCCGCTTGATATGGTCGCTTTGCAGTATTTATGTAATGCGCAAACAACTGACGCTCAGCGCTTTATTACCATTGTGGAAAATTTTGCTGCAGCAGCTGAGTATTGGCAGGAAAGATGTTTGCAAGGAGAAATATCGACCGATCAAAGTGAAAAATCAGATGATTTAAGCGAACAAAGCTTTTTGCTGTCGGTTTAGTTTGCGTAAATTGTTTAAAGATGATTTTAGATGCGGGAAGAGGAATGATTTATGTCGGAGATTCGTAATTACCCTTCAGTTAATGATTTTAAGCAATTGGCAGATGAGAATTCAGAGGTTCGCTTTGTTTCCAAAAATAATGAAATGTTCGGGACCGGTAAAGTAGGTGCTTTTTTCTCCGGACAGAATGCGCGTATGGCTGCCATGTCTGATTTTATTTCTGCCGTTAATCGTGAGTATGGTGATGAGATCGGAAATTTAGCCGCCAATTTGCTGGCAGCGCCTAAAATGCAAGGCCGTGCTCTTACCGGATCTATGGTTAAAGATATCCTTGCAGCATGCTCAAGTGAACAGAGTCGTATCGCTGAATATAATCTTAAAGCAGCCGGGCAGCAAGCACCGGAGGCCGTTAATCAACTGCTTGAGGAAATAACCGCGCATCGTGATTTGAATGAAAGTGAAAAGGATACGGTGCAAAGTTTTTTAGAACATAATCTGGGAAAAGCGGTTTCGTCTTTAAAAGATCCTGTAACGGCAGATCGTTTATGCAAGGCGTTGCGTGAAGTTACGCAGCAGGACCTGCCAGAATTGCTGGCATTTATTGGTAAAGAAGAGTTTCCTCAATCATCTGATTTAGCAAGCGTTAAAGATATGCTAAGTGATTTACCGCCCTTAATAGGCTATGAATTGGGTAAACAGATTTGCTCTGCGCAACATGTTTGTCTTGTCGCAAATTACGCAAAAACGCATGTTAACGATATTTTAAATGCGGCAGGTCCTGGAGGTGAAATTACGCGGGAGGCTGTATGGAAAGGCTTATCCGGGACAAATGAACTTCCTGATGATTTGTCTTTAGACAAGATGGGAGCTTATGATTTTAATAAGGCTCTGGTAAACACTGTTATCAGTGCTAAGCTTTTTGCTTCCCCTGAATTCTCGGGATTGACTCAGGAGGGCAAAGAAAAGGGGGTGGCTGCCGTAGATTCCGCTTTGGATAGAGGACTTAAGTTTGATGTGGCAGTATCTTGTCTTAAGGGGCAGCATACTATTACTTTAGCGGATTTTTCCAAGCCGCTTCATGTTGATGTCGCCCATTTTACTAAAAGCATGCAGGATGCAGAAACAGGTTTGGTTCGAGACTTGTCCCGTCGCGGCGGCTGGGCGGAAGGAAATGCAAACAACCGGCAATTTGATTCTACAATTAATTTTGAGAAAAAGGACGGATCGACAGAGTCGATTAGTTTGACTCACCCCCAAAAATATATTTTGTCCGATGATGATTTTGAAAACTATAAAGGGTTGAAAAAATCATCCGTTTCACTTCAATGCTGTGCCCAAGCTTTGCAGCTGTGTAATGGAAACGAGCTTCAGGCGGCCAGATTGGTAGGAGCCTTGGGGCAGCAAAGTATTGTTTGGGCAAGATTCGTAAGCCCGATATTAAACGTGCTTACACCCAAGCAGGTAATCGGTGAACATTCTCCTGCCTCAATTCATGCCAAGCGCTTGGAAAACGGAGATATCAGTGTTTCCATGCATACTTTGGACCCTAACAGAACGTCTTATTCAATCAGTTATTTGGTCAAGCCGGATGGAAGTACACCAGTAACGGCTATAGAGATAAGACCTGTATCCTTGCGCCCTCAAGCAAGTTCCGCACCTTCTGAATAGTCAGATTTTTAGGACTCGTCTATTTGCTGTGGGTCCTTTAAATATAAAAGGATGAAAAAAGATGGATATCAAAGCAGGAAATTTTAATTTAGGCAAAAGCATCAGTATTCATATTTTGCTTATTTTTGTTTTAAGTTTGCTGTTGCTTATCCCGAAGTTGTTTTTTGATTTTGTCTTGTCGGACAGGCAAATGATGCTTGATAGTGCTTTACATTCAATTACCGACTCCTGGGCTCATGAGCAGTTAATTGCGCCTCCCGTGCTGGCGTTTAAGGGACAAAAAACGGTTTTTACCGATTCAGATCCCAAGAATTGGCAAAAACAGGACGTAACTTTGTTTTTACTGCCGGAAGACGTTGCCGTTACAGCTAAATTAAAAGGCGAGGAACGAAAAAGAGGAATTTACAACGCAACTTTGTATCGGGCGCAAATTGATATGAAAGGCTCTTTTGATTTAGGAAAATTAAAAGAGTCGGTACGCTCTTTAGGGATTGAAAGTTTGTGCCTTGTCGATAGTATTCCGTTATTGTATTTCTTTTTGTCAGATGCCGCGGGAATCGAGGAAGTTCAGAAGCTTGAAGTTAACGGACAGTCGCTTAAAGCAAAGCCCGGAGCAATTAAGCTTTCAAATCTTGATTCTTTTATGGCGCAATTTGATGATGATTTAAAGGAGACAGTACATTTTGATTGTTCTTATACCGTTCGCGGATCTTTAAGCTTTGCTTTTCGCGCACTTGCCGATTCTGCGAAGTTAAACGTTGAAGGACTTAATTTAAATCCCGGGTTTAAAGGGCGCTTTTTGCCTTCTAAAAGAGAGGTTCAGGATAAGACTTTTACTGCAAACTATATGCTGACAAGTCTCGCGTCAGGATATACGGATCTTTATCTTGACGATATTCCTGATTTTAATAATGACATCATGATTGATATTCAGGACAGCAGTCAGCACTATACGTTCATCGAACGTTTGTCAAAATACGCGCTGTTGTTTATCGGCATGACATTTGTGACGATTCTTGCTTTTGAACTCGTGTCAGGAAAACTTATTTCCCTGGTGCAGTACGTGACGGTAGGTGCGGCGCTTCTCTTATTTTATCTGGTACTCTTAAGTTTAAGCGAGCATTGGTCTTTTACTCTCTCATACTCCTGTGCTGCTTTTTTGATGAGTGTATTAATTGCCCTTTACATGAAAGCCGCATTTAAGAGCTATAAAAAAGGCATAACCGTCTTTTTGGTTCTTGTCGCTTTGTACATCATTTTGTATACGATAGTAAATGCCCAGACCTATGCTTTGCTTTTGGGAACGGGTCTTTTAGTGTTGATGCTATGTGTCGTGATGTATATAACGCGCCATATCGGGGAAGAAAAAACGCTTTAGTTGAGATTAAATTAGTGGTCAAAAAGGAAGAGGGCGGTTAATTCCTCTTCTTTTTAAAGTTTAAAAATTAAGGCAATATTATTTTTAGATAAGCTCTGTCATCAAAAGAGCGGTTGCCTTTTTTAAGACCTTTGGTGCAATTGTATTCACGGATACAATTCGGGTCTTTTTGCATTATTGCATGCAGGTACTGTTCCGATTTTTCCAATGTGTTAAATGTTTGAGGATAGCCGTCAGAGGAGAGAACAAACTCTTTTGCCTTTCCAACCGGAAATACTATTACTTTTTTAGGATCGATCGTAAAGCCGTCAAACACGGCAAAGGAAAACTGATTTTTATAAGGACAATTTTGCAGTAACGCCTGACGGGTAAGAAACGGCATGATGAAGTCACGTCCCGGATCGTGATCCTTTAGACTTTCAAGAGTTATCTCGCCGTTAATCAGGGCGGTTTCGTTAAATGCCGCTCGGGCTTTGGCCATTATTTCATCAATTCCTTTTTCATTGGTTGAATAGGTACTGCCGACTAAAAAGCGGCAGTCGCCTATTTGCCAGATTTCATTGAGGGCTCTGCTGTAAATAACGGCACTTGCCGTAAAACGCAGATTCGGTTTGTTTTTAAGATCCGCCAATAAATTATTTTCTTTGTAAAAGCTATAAATCGCAGCACTTATATTAGCTATGGCATCAGACATGCAGATGTCTTCCGGCAATTTAGAGATTGCTTTAATAACAAGCTCCATTGCAAGTTTGCCGGTAGATTTACCGTTTAGGGTAAATTTTGATTTTGCGGTCGCGCCGTCAACAATTGCCGCAAAGTTTTTGCTTAAGAAAATACCGTCTTCATTGGTTTTTGCAGATTTTTTACCGCACAGAAAATACTCTTTTATTTGCATGTCACCGCAGTCTGCGGGTAAGGTGTATTCATTAAATAACTGAATTTTTGAAAAATCAAAGGACATCGTTTTTTCTCAAAATGAAGCGATCTTAGGTGACGATATTGTATCGCGATGAATTATAGAAAAATGTGTTGTTTTACGAAAAAAATAAAGAAAAACGTGCAAACAATTACTTTAATTTTAAGAAAAATGTGTTAATTTGTGTTTATATGCTAAGAAAAATGTGTTTTTACCTTGAAATAAAAAGGAAAGAGACATGGAACGAAATGCAACTGAGCTTTTGGTTAAATGGAAAAACAGTGTAAATAGAAAACC
>NZ_CAJKVK010000038.1 GCF_905203285.1 uncultured Succinatimonas sp. | reverse complement strand
TACGGAAAGGGACATTCCGACGTATCCTGCACCTATAACGCAAATTTTTGCCATATTAAATTCTCCGACAATCGTTTTTGCTTAACGAATAATTGTAAGCCTTGATTTATAAAGTTAATCTTCAATTTGCATGAATTTGTGCAATTCTTGCGCAAAATCATCAAAATCAAGATTTTCTATAAGCACTCCTTTTTTATGAAAAGCTGTTGCTTTTTTACACCAAGGTGCAGGTCCCCAGCGTACGATACCGTCAGGGTCAATTCCTGAATAAAGAGCAAATAAAGGAGTATCTGAAGCACAGGCTAAATGAACGTTTGCCGTGTCTACGCTTAAAAGAAATTTAAGTCTGCTTATAGCGTAAGCAAGATCGGTAGCGTTTAGCTCTTTGGGTAAAATTATAAGGCGTTCATGATATTTGTCTTTTAAAGATTCAAGAATTGAGCGATCTTGCGGGGCAACAAGTAAACACAGACAGGCATTGCAGTCAAAATTTAAAAAGTAGTCACAAATATCAGTTACGGTTTTATCACTTAGTTTTCTGTGTTTTGAAGCTCCGTACGGGGCTATTCCGTAAACGGTTTTATCATTAAATAATAAAGACAGTTTATCAGTCGATTCTTTTGTAATAAGCGGTAAATAATGCATGTCAGGATTTTTAATACCGCCTAAGATAAGTAAATCCTTAAAATATTCACTTATATGTTTGCCGAAGTTCCTTTTGAGTAAATTAATATTGACGCAGTCAGCTCGGTTCTCAAATCCTGCAGTAAAAGTAGGTTTTAACAGGGATTCCAGAATAAAATCACGAGCTCTGAAATTCGGCTCTGTAGTAACGAGAAGATCGCAAGGCCCTAAATGACTTATTTTTTCTACTGCGTTTTTTATATCTTCTTTTTGCGGCTTTTTTGGTAAAACCACAACACTGTCAATTTTAAGACACTGTATATAAATCGGGGCAATGTTTTCAGAGCAAAGAACCGAAAATTTTATAGACGGGTAATATTGCTTGATTTGTGTGAAAAACGGTGTGATAACTTGGCTATCGCCAAGTTTTCCGTCCATCTTGCTTATTACGATATGCTTTATTGATTCAAAGTTAAAAGAGGAAAGATTGGCTGACGCTTTGAAATCGTAAAGAAATTTGTTTTTTGCAAAACGCAGCTTGTCTTTTAAAAGACGCAATTTTTTTAACATAGCTATTAAGGGTTAATCGTTATCGGGGTTCCCGGATCGACTAAAGAAATAAACTCATCCATTTCAGGATTTAAAATGGCAATGCATCCGTCAGTCCAGTCTGAACGTTGAACGGTGGCATGATACGCAGATGAACTGTAAGGCTGTCCGTGGATCATGATCATTCCGCCTGGTCTTTTGCCGAGTTTTCTTGCTTCTTCAATATCCTGGGCATTGGGATATGAAATATGGAAAGATTTATAGTAATTTGAATTAAAGTTGATGTAATCAAGCGTGTAAGTGCCCTCAGGAGTACGTTTGTCTCCTTCGTATTGTTTATCGCCTACGGGTCTGTCGGATAAAGCGATCCAATAAGAACGGATTACTTTATCTTTTTTCATCAAAAACATCTGGTGATTGGCTTTGTTAACTATTACATGATCAATAAGGTTTTTAGGGCCGCGGTAACCTTTGGGGTATACGGGAAGATTGGCAAAGCGGCCTAAACGGACATAGTCGTAATCGCGATCGTAAATTACCGGCTCCATGAGAGCTTCATAGTATAAATCGTGGCTTCTGTCGATTTTTGTATAGTTTGAGCAGGAGCTGACGAAAAAACTGACAACAAATAGAATAAAAAAGCCGTAAAGTTTTTTTAAAAACATAATAAAAGATTAAAAATAAAGGAGACAACGATTCGTTATTTTACCTTAAAGATAGAGATTAAATGTAAGGAAAAACTTGATTTTTTCGGCGGATTTAGTCAAAGGAAGGCGGTTACTTTTGTCGTTTTGTAAGGAGTATAATTTTACTGCGTATTTTAAATGTCATAGCTTATGTAAGCAAAATGCCAACAAATAACAATCAACCTGAAAAGCGCCGTTTGTTTTCTTTTTTTACTGCGATTTTAACTTTAACCGTATCCTTTATCGTGGCTTCGTTTGCCATACCGATGATGGCAATATGGACTGAGTCTCATCATCTTAGTTCCTCAAATATCGCTAATACGGTTTTGAGTTATTTTGTCGGCTGTATGGCTGCCTTGCTTCTTTTTTCCCGTTTATCCAATTTCCTAGGCAGAAAGCCCGTAGTTATTATTTCTTTGCTCTTAAGTATTACGGCAAGTTTGATTTTTGCCCACAGTACTTCTGCCGATGAGTTGTACGTAGCACGCTTTTTACAAGGACTTGCCTGCGGTTTAGCGTCAAGTGCCGGCATGGCATGGGTTGTGGATAATTCACCTAAAAACAGTTCTTGGCTGGGCACGACATTGACAGCGGCAAGTCCTAATATCGGTTTGTCCATAGGATGTCTTTTAACCGGATTTATTGTTGCGTATCGTTTTTTAAGTCCCAAGTTGCTGTTTGAGTTTTCTATCGTTTTGTTATTCCTATGCTTGATTTTAGTTTTTTTAAGTAACGAAACGATGCGTTTTAACACTGAGCCTTTAGCTAAGGTTTTAGTCCCTAAATTTGCCGTACCTAAAAGACTTAAGCGTATTTTTGTTTTAAGCGCCGCAGGATTTGTCGGATCTTGGGGCGTGGGTGCGATTTTACAGGGATTTTCCGCAAGATACGCCTTTGAAATTTTCGGAAAATCCGATGCTTTGCTTACCGCATTAATTTATCTTCTATTTATCATGCCAAACGCAGCGGCGGGAATTATTGTCGGAAAGTTAAATCCGGTGCGAACGACTTTATTTCTTATCTCTGTGTTTTCCGTTGCGGCGTTGAGCTTGTTTTTGTGCATCCATTTTAAAACTCCTCTTTTATTCGTCCTTAGCGTGTTTTTTACCGGAATGGCCGGCGGAGGGGTAGTTACAGCGACTTTGAGTCTTTTACTTTTGGACTCGACGCTTAAAGAGAGAGCCGGAATTATTGCCGCTTTGTATTTTTGCTCTTATGTCGGATCAGGGGCTCCTAATTTCATCATAGGCAGGATGTCGAATATTACCCTTGATGAAATCGGAATCGGTTTTAGTGTGTGGGTATTATTTGTTTGGGTTGTTGTCGTTACTTCTTTATTCCGGATGAAAAAGTCTCCAAACGAGGCTGAAAGGCTGCGCCTTGCACGTTGAAAAGGATTGGTGTCTTAAGTTAAGCAGCAAAATAGATATTGAATATAAGTCCGTGGTTTTGGACTTTAGTCTTTTTGTAATATAAAACACTATCTTTGTACACTTTGTTTTTGTTTCGCTTGCTCGGATTTTTTGTAGGTGCCGCACAGAGAAAGACACTGTGGTATGATTAACTTTTTAGAAACATTGAAGATTTGATTTAAAGATCCTGCCTTAATATGTCGGAAACAACAGATAAAAATAAATTAAGCCTAGAAGGCATCGAGCAGATGCCGCTTGAACGTTTTGCCGAGAATGCTTATTTAAATTATTCAATGAACGTGATTCGCGATCGCGCGCTGCCGTCTGTAAGTGACGGTATGAAGCCCGTGCAGCGCAGAATTATTTACGCAATGGCAAAACTCGGAATAGGCCCTAAAGCAAAACACGTAAAGTCGGCTCGTACGGTCGGTGAGGTTTTAGGCAAGTATCATCCTCACGGCGACAGCGCGTGCTATGAAGCCATGGTTCTTATGGCACAGCCTTTTTCCTATCGTTATCCTTTAGTCGACGGTCAAGGCAACTGGGGTGATGTTGAAGATCCGAAATCTTTTGCGGCAATGCGTTATACCGAGTCGCGGTTATCAATTTACTCCGATATCCTGCTGCAGGATTTGAACACGGGTTGCGTCGATTTTATCCCCAATTTTGACGGCACTGCGGAAGAGCCTAAAGCTTTACCTTCACGGCTTCCCAATATCCTTTTAAACGGAACTACGGGTATTGCCGTCGGTATGGCAACCGACATCCCTCCGCACAATTTGACGGAAGTTGCCAATGCCGCTGTCTATCTGCTGGAAAACCCCGAGGCAAGTGTTAGTGATTTAATGCAGTTTGTACTTGGACCTGATTATCCGTGCGGAGCCGAAATCATTACACCCAAGGTTGATTTGCTTAAGATGTATGAAACCGGTAAAGGTATAGTTCGTCAGCGTGCGGTTTATAAAGTAGAAAAAGAAGGTATTGTGGTAAGCGCGCTGCCTTTTCAGGTGTCTGGCGGACAAGTTGAGAAGCAGATTGCCGATCTGATGGCCAAGAAAAAACTGCCGATGGTGTCTGACTTAATCAATGCATCTGATCATAACAATCCTTGCCGTTTGGTAATTGTTCCCAGATCTAATCGAATCGACTGCGATGAACTGATGAATCATCTGTTTGCGGTTACGGATTTGGAATCTACTTATCGCGTTAATCTAAATATTTTAGGACTTGACGGAAAGCCTCAGGTAAAGAATTTAAAACAGATTTTAAGCGAGTGGCTCGTTTTCCGTCAGCAGACGGTAACAAAGCGTTTGTCAAAGCGTCTTGAGAACGTCGAAAGAAGACTGCATCTCCTTGAAGGATTACTTGTAGTTTTCTTAAATCTTGACGAAGTCATAAGAATCATTCGTGAAGAAGAAAATCCTAAAGAAAAACTTATAGAGCGCTTTAATCTTACCGAAGCACAGGTTGAATATATCCTTGAGACCAAGCTAAGACAGCTTGCTCGTCTTGAGGAGATGAAGATAAAAGAAGAACAGGAAAAGCTCTTAACTGAAAAAAATAAGCTTGAGACCATTTTAGGCAGTCAGGCACGTCTTAAAACTTTTATTAAAAAAGAAATTCTAGCTGATGTAAAACTTTACGGCGATGACAGACGTTGCCCTGTAGTTGAGCGTGCTGAAGCAGTGGCTTTTTCTGAAGATGATTTGACTCCGAGCACTCCGGTGACCGTAATTTTGTCTAAGATGGGCTGGGTACGTCAGGCTAGTGAATATAATGCCGATGCAGAGCACATGACGTATAGAGCCGGAGACGGCTTTAAGGATAAGGCTTCGGGAAGAAGCAATCAGCAGGCGGTATTCATCACTAATTTAGGCAGAGCTTACAGTGTTGATATTCGGGAATTGCCGTCAGCCCGCGGACAAGGTGAGCCGTTGTCTTCAAAGGTAAACTTGCAGCAAGGCGAATTTGCCGAGTATGTCATCATCGGACAAAGCAGCGATTACTTCCTGCTTGCAAGCGACAAGGCTTACGGCTTTATCTGTAAATATGAAGATATTCTTACAAGACTTAAAGGCGGACGTGCTTTTGTTTCTCTTGACGAGGACGCAAAGCTCTTTGCGCCTGTTAAATTAAGCGATAAGTCAAGTGATCTTTTGGCAGTGGCAAGCCGTCAGGGCAAGCTTTTAATTTATAAAGCCGAGGATTTGCCGGTACTGCCTCGCGGCAAGGGCAATAAACTTATATCAATTGCCGGAGCCAAACTTGATATGGGTATGGACGGTGTTGCTGCCGTAGCTGTAATCCCGCAAGGTGCTTCCATGATAATTCACTGCGGAAAGAGAGTCCTTAATTTGTCCGCTTCTGAAATAGCTGAAAGACTGTCGGTACGCACTAAGCGCGGAGATACTTTACCTCGCGGCTTCCAGAAAGTCGATTTTATCGAAGTGGTTAAGGCAAAGTCGGACAGCGGTGAAGAAGAACAGGCAATTATGGAATTTTCTTTGGAGTAAACATGAGATATCCGTTAATAGTCTTGCGCGTCATGATTTTATTTGTCATGGCGTTAATTTGGCTGGTGCTGGGTTTGTGCGTTTGCCTGTTTAGACCGTTTAACCGTAAAAATGTCTATGCTTTGACGCAGATGCTGCGTTTGGCGCAAGGCGTTATCGGAGTAAAAGTCATCTTGGATTTTGACGTTAAATCCGTTCGTTCCAGGATGCCGGCGATTTTCGTCGGTTTGCACCAAAGCAATTGGGATATCGTGACGATGGCGGATTTGCCGCAGCCCGGCTTGGTTTGCGTGGGGAAAAAGAGTCTTCTTTATACTCCGATTTTCGGAATATTGTTTTTCTTGTCAGGTAATGTGCTTTTAGATAGAGAGCATCGTTCTAAAGCCGGTGATACTTTTTTAAAGATTGTGGAAAAAATTAAAACCGGTTTATCGATTTGGATGTTCCCTGAAGGAACACGTTCAGGTTACGGGCCTGTGGGTAAGTTTAAGTCAGGGGCGCTGCATACCGCGCTGCTTGCTAAAGTTCCTATTATCCCTTTCGTTACCTCCACGTATGCAGGACAAATTGATTTAGGCAGATGGGATAACGGCGAAATTAAGATAAAGCTTTTGCCGATAATTGAAGGAACGTCATTAAGTCGTCAAAGCTTGGTAAGCGATACTAAGGCGTTGCAGGATGAAATGGTAAACGCTATGCACGAACTTGATAAGACGGTAAGAAGACCTGAAGACTATAAATTGCCTCCAGGACGTTAAAAAATTCGGTATTCCGTATTTTTAAATGATGTACCAGAAAGGGGCGAAGATACTGCCGAAGAAGGAATCTAAAGCAAAGATCACCAAAACGACAATCATCAAAGAGATATCTATAACACCGATAGGCGGAATTAATTTTTGTACCGGAGCGACAAAGGGCGCTGACATTTGGTACATAAGATAGCTTATAGAGCGAGTACTCGGCAGCCATGAGCATAATGCCTGCACGATTAAAATCATGAGCATAAGATAACCAAAGCACTTAACGCAGGTAAGAACTGACATTAAAAGCGCTATTTTAATCGGCAGAATGTTGGTAATAAGACACAGTCCGACCCAGAAAATCAAGTCAAGTGCAAAGGCGACAGCGATACCGCCTACAAAGAAGTTTTTAATGTGCAGGCGGCGGATAAAGTCGATATTACATATGGGGTTGGTCAGTTTTAATACTGACTGCGTAAGCGGATGATAGTAATCGGCACTTGATGACTGCAGTAAAAAGCGCAGCAAAAAGAGCATGGTAAAAGCTTGAACTACCAATAAAATTAAAGAAAAAGTACTCATTAAAACATTTCCTCAAATAAATGGGTCTTTTTCATGCAGGCTTTAAATACTTCTTCCATCATTTCTTCAAATTTAAAAGAAGTCATTTGCTGCAATCCTTCATAAGTGGTACCGCCCTTTGACGTTACAGCCTCGCGCAAAGAGCTTATAGGTGTCGCATGGTTATGAATAACCATGGAAGAGGTACCTAAACCTAATTGTTCAACGATTTTTCTTGCATCGTTTTGACTAAAACCGTAGCGTACGCACTCATGCTCAACGGCTTCAAAAAAGCGGTATAAAAATGCAGGAGCGGATCCTGCCAAAGCTCCGATAGCGTTGATCCCTTCTTCAGAATTAAGCTGACAGAGCATTCCTAAAGGAGCTAATAAAGAGGAGATTAACTCTTTGTCTTTATCGTCAATTCCTTTTTCAAAGTAGATGCCGGTGATGCCAAGTCCGATTTTAGCGGGGGTGTTAGGCATTATGCGAACGATATACGGAGCATCCGTCAGGCGCCTTATGCTCGCAATCTTAAATCCTGCAGCCATTGATACTAGAATTTTTTCTGAAAAGTCGATACGGTTGTCTTTAAGTTCTTTAAGAACTGCTGTAAGCATTTGCGGCTTTACGCCTAAGAAAATGATATCGCTTTCTTTTACGGCTTCTACATTTGAGGTTGTAATCTTAGCTTTTTTATCAGCAAACTTCTGAAGCTTTTCAAGATGCGGACCGCTTACGTAAATCTCATCAGCATCATTGCGGGCCTTTTTTATGCCGTCAAAGATGCAGGATGACATATTGCCGCCGCCGATGAATGCAATTTTGCTCATGTCTTTTCCTATAATTTACCGTACTTACGGGCTCCGAAAATTGCGGTTCCGATCCTAATTTCGGTAGATCCTTCTTTTATTGCCAAGTCCATATCATGGGTCATGCCAATTGACAGGATAGCAAAATGAGGAAGATTTTGCTTAAGTGAGTTAAAGGTTTCGTGCAGTTTTGCAAAACTCTTATCAATAACTTCTTCATCGTCAGTGTCTTCTGCAACTCCCATTAAACCGCACAATTCAAGTCTTGGCAGATTTTTGATTTCGTTTATAAGCTTATCAAGATCTGCATAAGAACAACCGGATTTTTGTTCTTCATCACTTATATTTACTTGAATAAGGATTTTTAAAGGCGGCAGGTCTTCAGGTCTTTGATCGTTTAAGCGCTTAGCGATTTTCAGGCGATCGACACTTTCCACTATGTCAAAAAGTTCAGCAATATGTTTGGTTTTATTGGACTGAATCGGTCCGATAAAATGCCAAACGATATCTTTATATCCCATTTCTTTTAGTTGCGGGATTTTATCTTTGGCTTCGGAAATATAAGATTCGCCGAAGTGCCTTTCGCCGTCGTTGTACGCTTCGATAATTTGGGAAATAGGTTTGGTTTTGCTGACACAAAGCAAAGTAAGGTCATTTTGAGATCTTCCTGCATTTTGCAGGCAAGAATTAATCTCATCATGCACCTTTTTTAAATTAGACGTGATATTCTCTAGCATTTTAGAAAACTGACTCATTTTCTGGGTTGTTGCAGTATTATACGAGCATTTTGATTCGTTAAAGAAGAGGTAGAAGTATGTTCTTTATCGATCCTGAAGTTTGCACCGGATGCGGTGAGTGCAAGGATGCTTGCCCGTGCGATGCTATTTCCGAGGATGAAAACGGTCGCTGTGTTATTGATACCGATTTATGTGCCGATTGCGGGGCCTGTCTTGACGTATGTGAGTTCGGATCAATTTTTGAAGCTTCTCAAGAAGAGATTGAAAGTCTGAAGATTTAGTTTGAGTCTCATTAGTTGAGGTTTAAGCAAAAAATTTGGAAAATCCCTGCAGAAATTGAAAGTCTGCAGGGATTATTTTTAGCCGTTTTGATTGTTAAGCCTGATGGCATTGCCGGTAGTTTGATTAAGAACCGTAACGTCAAGGCGGTTGAACGGAATGTTAATGTTAGCTTCGTTAAAGCGTTTTAAGGTGTTGACGTTCAGATAATCGACCGTGTTTTTACGATCTCCGATTTTTTCCACGAACACTTCAACTTTAAGGGTAACGGCACTGGCATCCATGCTGTTTACATAAATTTTATAGGGTTTTTCGCGTGATAAGTACGGACAGCGCAATACGATGTGCTCCAAAATCTTTTTGGCTTTAACCGGATCGGCACTGTAGTCAATTCCGACGCTGAACTCGATCATCGTAATGGTGTTAGATAGTGACCAGTTGGTAAGCTCGGTGGTGATGAATTCACGGTTGGGGATCACGACTTCTTTATTGTCAAATGAAACGACCGTGGTAGCGCGAATACGGATTTTACTTACGGTTCCTGATAGATCGTTGATGGTGATGATATCTCCTACGCGTATTTGTCTTTCAAACAAGATGATAATGCCGGATACGAAGTTGGCGAAAATCTCCTGAAGTCCAAAGCCAAGGCCTACTGATAAAGCGGCAACCAGCCATTGCAGTTTATCCCAGCTAAGCCCCAAAGCGCCTGCCGTACAGATGATGCCTAGAGCGGTGATGATGTACGAAGTTAAAATCTTGGCTGTATAGCTGGTACTTTGATGAGCAGAGGCAACTCTCAATCTGAAAAGACGCTCAAGAATGGGCGGCAGGTTGCGGTATAAAACAACGGTAATTAGGATGATGATTGCCGCTGAGAAGATATTGGCAAGGGTTAGAACCGGAAGATCTTTTACCTCTCCGTTTATTGTCACCGAATTTGACCATAAAGTTACGGTATTCAAATAACCTAATGCACTGGTCAAATCTTTCCACAGCTGGTATAAAAAAGCTGCGGTAACGCATAAAAGGAGAATATTGATAAGTTTAAAAGCTTTGTTGTTGATAAATTCAAAACGCAGCTGTTCAATTTTTTCCTTTCCTTTTTTTGAATTGGCACTAACCGCAAAACCGGGAGCTTTGGTTTTTTCCGATTCTTTTTGTAAAGCGGCTGCTTTGGCTTTGGCTAAAAGCCTTGCTTCAGCAACCAGCAAGGTACGGCGCACTATATTGCTTACAAGAACATATCCGCAGCATAAATAGAAAGAGAACATGATGCGGTTGATAAGTTTTGTCGCGGTGTAATAGTAGCCAAGGGCAATCATGCAAAAGAGAACGAGCGGTCCTGCGATTAAAAACAAGCTTTTTATATAGTCAAAGAGAGAAAAGTCTTTTTGCTCAAAAGAGCTTTTAATAAATTGAGCAACCTTTATTACGATATAGAAACTGGCAAGCAGTACTATAGTGTAGCCTAATATATCGCCTGTCGTTTTATCGGGTTCTATTTCGCGGATGTTGGTGATAACCAGAATCGGGAACATTCCGGCAAAAACGCGCTTTAAGATGGCATGATACTGTTTTGCAGTAGAAGGCGGCAAAGAAAAATGACGCTGGGCAAGGGAGTTTATATTTAATACTTTAATAAAGAAAGTAAAAAGGAATGAATGCCATAAGATCATGGCGCAGGCATGAACCTGATTTAAGGTTGAATCAATGGTAAGTAAAACAATAAAAGCTCCTATCCATGTAAGGGCTACTGCTTGGGGGATCACTAAAAGAAATTGACATAACACCGAAAGCGGGGTTACGTAAAAATTATCGCTTTGCTTATCAAGTTTTAAAGCTGCTTTGTTGTCCGTGCGCAATATTGTCTCTTTTAAAGAATTGACAATAAGTGCAATCACGGTTAGCGGAATTAAAAATATAAAAAGAGGAATGGTTCGCGCTTTGTTGTCAAGCGTGTTCATCAGTGAAGAGTTAAAAGCTAAAATCTGGGCTTTAGCCATCGGGATAAAACTGGTGACGTAATCTGAGCTTATAGGGTAGTTGCTTTTTAACCAGAATAAATGTTCATTGATGGTGGAGAGAATAGCGTTTTTTAAATCGGTAAACTCTGCGTATTTTATTTTTAAGGTCATAGCCGTAGTTGATGCTTCGGTCATGGTCTGATAAAGCTTATCGTATAAATCTTTTCTCTGTTTGATGATTTTTTCAAGATCTTGCTTTATTGGAACTAAATCAGGATCTTTTTTCGTCATGTTATTGACGTAACCTGCGGTATCAAAAAGGGAATCGCGATAATTTCTTAAATCATAAAGCCATAAATTAAAATTAGGCAAAAGCTCGTCTAAATTTAAAGATAATTCGATATTAGGAATTTCCTCAAGCTGACGGTTTAACAATCTTGACAGAATAAGATTGCCGTCGATGCGGCTTATTTGCTCATCAATATCGGAATTTATCTGTTTGACGGTTTCAATCGCGGCTTCAACATCGTGCAGCTGACGATTGATTTGTACGTTTTGCTGCAGCTGTTTATCAATATGTCCTGAAATCTGATGATTGATTTCAAGTTCCTTTTTCAATGCCGGATTGTCGCTTATGACATTATCGGTGATATCGGTATTTGCTATATCTTTAGTTAAAAGTTGATTTTGCAGCGTTTGGGCTTTTCTAAGACATTCCTGATAATATTGATTTTTAATCGTGGCGGTACGTATTCTATAGGTTGCCATGTCCTGAAGTTTCGTCAGGAATAAAGTCTTTCTTTGTAAAAATTCATTTTCCTTATTTAATATTTCGATATTTTTATCAATTACCGATAGATCAAAAGACGAAAGCTTAAGCTCGGGATTATTGATTTTATCGGTAAGATTTTGGATGGTAAGCGCGTTTTCCGAAATAATGGTCTGTGCTTTGCTCGGCAGAGTTTGCAGATTATTAAAATCGGAGTTGGCACTTGAAAGGTCGCTTTGAGCCTCTCTTTGCTTTAAAGTAAAGTCGTTAATAAGCAAATTAAGCTCGTCGCTGTTTTTTGCGGTAATGTCAGGTGCTCCATGTCCGAATAAAGAGTTGGCGCTGTTGAATTCGTATTCAAGACCTGAAAGAATTTTGTCGGAATTTTTCTGAATAAGATCAAAATCCTCAATCTCTTTATTTAGAGAGGCTTCTTTTTTTAAGAGGTCGGCGGCACTGTTAAGTTCTGAAAGCTTTGTCTTTTTTTCATCATCGCTAAGATTGGTATCAGCATTAACTGCGGCTACCTGTTTATTGATTAAAGAAAAAGATAAATCGGCGGCGTGTGCCGTAGAAGTTATGGCAAAAACAATTGCAAAGACAGTAAATAAGAAAAAGTTTTTAAATGATGATCTGCGCATTTTTAATATCTGACAATGAAAATAAAGCTCTTTCATTATAGACATTTTTTCCTGTTGTCTGCTTTTGGTGATAAGATTGCGCGGGTAGAAGTGCGGAAGATTGAATTTTCACGTTTTTTCCTTGGGTTGTTTTACCTTGGTAAAAAGCATGTTCGGTTTTCTTTCAGGAAAAATAGCAATAGAGCGCACAAAAGCTTGCATATTGCTATTTTTATATGTAAAATACTGCCCCACTATCCCATAACGGGTTTATTTTGCATTGATTTTGTAAACTGCGGGAGCACAACTCCTGCAAATTTTTCGGAGTTTGAGCCATGTACGCGGTTATTTTTTGCGGCGGCAAGCAGCACAAGGTCTCCGAGGGCGACGTGCTTAGCGTCGAACTCCTCGATGCCGAAGCTGGAAGCACTATTGATTTGGACAAAGTCCTTTTGATTTCTGACGGCACCAATATTAAAGTTGGCGCTCCTTACCTCGAAGGCGCAAAGGTTTCTGCCAAGGTATTGGGCGTTCACGGCGGTGAGAAGATTAAGATTGTTAAATTCCGTCGTCGTAAGCACCACCAGAAAGTCACTGGTCATCGTCAGTGGTACACCGATTTAGAAATTACCGGTATTTCCGAGTAAAGGAGTTAGGGGAAAATGGCACATAAAAAAGCCGGCGGTTCCGTTCGTAACGGCCGCGATTCTCAAGGTCAGCGTCTCGGCGTAAAGCGTTATGCCGGTGAAGTAGTCAGCGCAGGCAGCATCATCGTCCGTCAGCGCGGCACTCATTTCCATCCTGGTACTAACGTAGGTATCGGCCGTGATGACACTTTGTTCGCTAAGAAAGACGGCAAAGTCGAGTTCGTTACCCGCGGTCCTAAGAACCGTAAGTTCGTTCAGATTGTCGAGGCTGAAGTAGCCTAAGCGATCCACGGATCAAAGAGCCTCGCAATTGCGGGGCTTTTTCATATCCGAATATCATTCTCATTGCGATTCCTGCCTTAAAATTTTTGTCTATACTGTTAGTTGCCTTAGTGTTTAGGAATTAAGATTTGCTTTAAGAGCGAAGAGGGACTTTAAATGAAGTTTGTTGATGAAGCCACGATTCGTGTGGAAGCGGGAGACGGCGGAAACGGATGCGTCAGCTTTCGTCGTGAAAAGTATGTGCCGCGCGGCGGCCCTGACGGCGGCGACGGCGGTGACGGCGGTAATGTATTCGTTGTAACCGACTCAAATCTTAATACCTTAGTGGATTATCGCTTTACTAAGTTTTATAAGGCAGAACGCGGACAGAACGGTATGAGCTCCGATTGTACCGGAGCTCGCGGTCAGGATATATATTTGAAAGTTCCGGTCGGAACCCGTATTACTGATGCTGAGACTGCGGAAGTTTTAGGCGATTTGCGTAAAGAGAATGAAGTCTTATGTGTGGCTCGCGGCGGACGCCACGGTTACGGCAATACCCATTTTAAGAGTCCGACAAATCGTGCTCCGCGCCAAAAGACCAACGGAACCCCGGGTGAAAGAAGAATTCTGGATCTGGAGCTTCTTTTAGTCGCTGATGTGGGGTTGCTCGGTTTGCCTAATGCCGGTAAATCAACTTTTATTCGCGCAGTATCGGCCGCTCGCCCTAAAGTTGCAGATTACCCTTTTACTACCTTAGTGCCCAATCTTGGAGTCGTTAAGACGGGCAACGGTGAAAGCTTCGTTATTGCTGATGTTCCGGGTCTTATTGAGGGAGCATCCGAAGGCGCCGGTCTTGGACATCGTTTTTTACGTCATTTGGAACGTTGCCGCGTGCTTTTGCATTTGGTTGACGCAATGCCTGTTGACGGCTCGGATCCGGCCCGTAATGCGCAGATCATCGAGCAAGAGCTTAAGCAGTATGCTCATGATCTTTTTGATAAACCGCGCTATCTGGTTTTAAACAAAGCAGATCTTGTTTCCAAGGAAGAAGCTCAAGAGATTTTATCCCGTGTGGTTGACGCTCTTGAAGTTAAGCCTGAAGAAACTTTTATTATTTCGGCTTTAAAGAGTGAAAATCTTAATGCCTTGCTGCATAAAGTCCAGGAGCTTGTCGATAAGGTCAAGGAAGAAGAGAGGCAGAGCCCTGAAAAAGCGGTAACTTCAGAAGAATTCGTATGGACAGAGCCTGAAAAGAAGGTCGTGCTTGAAGAAGGCGACAATGACTTTGAAGACGAAGGTCCTGAGTTTATTTACAGGAATTAATCGATGGTATCGCTTGAGCTTATCGTAGCACTTGCCGATAATTTCGTTATCGGCATTAATAAAGAGATCCCTTGGCATTTAAGTGAGGATTTAAAACACTTTAAAGCCGTCACTTTAAATTCCAATATCGTAATGGGCAGAAGGACATTTGAGAGTATCGGACGTCCTTTGCCGAAAAGACGCAATATTGTAATAAGCAGGGATAAGTCTTTATGTGAAAATGGCGTTGAGGTCGTTTCTTCTCTTGATGAAGCCTGCCGTCTCGTGGAAAAAGAGCCTAAAGAAGAATTTCCTTGTGATCGCCTTATTGTTATAGGCGGAGAGCGTCTTTATAAAGAAGCCTTGCCAAAAGCCAAAGTCTTGCATCTTACGCGTATTCATCAAAGCTTTGCCGGCGATACTTATTTTCCTGATTGGCAGAATTTGCCGTTTAAAAAAGTATCAAGCGAAGATCATTTCTCTGATGAGTGCGGTTTTGCCTATACCTTTGAAACCTGGACTTTAGGCTCGGTATAGCCAAGACTTTTTATGCGATAGGTTTTGTCAGTATCAAAACACCAGCAGCTAAGCCTATCGCCCCATACGCATCCGGTATCAAGAGCTTTGACAAAAGGTCTTTGACATTTTGCTCCAAGTGCCGCCCAATGCCCGAAAACCAAAGTGTACTGTTTCTTTTTACGCTGCATCGGGTTGCCTAAATCAAACCACGGATAAAGACCGTCGTTTTTTACAAGTTCAGGACTTATAGCGTTATTTTTAAAATCCAGCGCTCCGGTACGGTACATAAGACGCATTCTGGTAAAAGCGTTTAAAGTAAAACGCCACAGCTTTAATCCGGATAAATCTTCACTGTAAATATTAGGTTCATCACAGTACATATTGGCAAGTAAAATTTTGCGTCTTAAATCATCGCGCAGCACCTTACAGGTTTCTTTGGCCGCTTTTCTTGCGTAGGTTAATTCCCATAACGGATAAATGCCGGCATGGGCTACGCATAAAAGTTTGGTTTTATGAATATATAAAAGCGGTGAATTAATAAAATATTTAACTATATCGTCACAAATAGGTGAGTCTAAAATAACCTGTAAATTGTCTTTGGGTCTTGGGGTAACTATGCCTTCGGCTACGGCTAAAAAGTTTAGATCATGATTTCCGAGCACTGAAACCGTGTTTTTCATGCTCATAACGGCTTTCATCGTTTCGACAGGGAAAGGTCCGCGGCCGATTAAGTCTCCGGTAAGAATCAGTTCGTCTTTTGTTTCGTCGAATTTTATTTCTTCAAGCAACGCCATGAACTCGTTATAACAGCCATGAACATCACCGATGCAGTATGTTGCCATTAAAAAACCTCGTGCTATATTTGCTAAAATGTTAGCACATATTTTGATTATCAAGGCTAAGCATTAGATTTTAATCGTAATCTTGCCCTTAATTGCTCTTTTTGCAAGAGGTGCTTAAAGCGCCAGATTCGAGTTTTGTATGCCGCGAATTTCCGTTAATTTTATACGAGACAGACTTATTCCTGCAGTTAATATTGAAGCCTTCATCGGCCAATATGTTACTTTAAAGCGTCAAAGCAGCAATAATTACACATGCTGCTGCCCGTTTCATCACGAAAAAACTCCTTCGTTCGTGGTGACTCCGTCAAAGCAGATGTTTTATTGCTTTGGCTGTAAAGAACACGGCAACGCCATAGATTTTGTCATGAAGTTTAAAAATTTAAGTTTCGTTGAAGCTGTGGAGGAAGTTGCGCAGTTTGCAGGGCTTAACGTTGAATATGAGCAAGGCAGCGGCGGTTTTGAAAAGGCTGATACCTATAAGCTTTATTATGAGCTTATGGACAGATGCGCGTCATATTTTACCAAATGCCTTAATTCTTCTCCTGAAGGTAAAGATTACTTTATAAAAAAACGAGAATTAAGCGAAGACACGATAATAAAAGCTCGTTTAGGCTATGCTCCGGATAGCTGGGATTATATTCATAATATCGCTAAAAATACCGATGAATATAGAAAGTTGATTGAACTTGGCATGGTCGTAGATAAGGGCGACCGCTCTTATGCGATGTTCCGCGGCAGGGTGATGATTCCAATCATCGACGGGCGCGGTCGGGTAATAAGTTTCGGCGGACGAACCTTAGGGGACGCAAAGCCTAAGTATTTAAATACCGCAGAAAGTCCCATTTTCAGAAAACGTCATGAACTGTTCGGACTTTATGAGACGCTTCAGGCAAATCGCAATCGTCCTGCCCGTATCGTAATTGTTGAAGGATACATGGATGTTATTGCTTTGCGTCAGTTCGGCTGTTCTTTTGCGGTTGCATCTTTGGGAACGGCAACTACTAAAGAGCAGATGGAGTTGATGTTTCGGTACACAAAGCAGGTTGTTTGTTGTTATGACGGCGATTTTGCCGGACGCAGTGCTGCCTGGCATGCCCTTGAAACTGCCACTTTAGTACTAAGAGCGGATAGAGAAATCCGTTTTGCTTTTTTACCTCCTGAGCACGATCCTGATTCTTTAGTACGTGCAGAAGGATTGTCTGCATTTACCAGAACTCTTGATGCCTCTTTGTCTTATCCTGAATTTTTAATTAAGCATATAAGCGATAAATATGATTTAAGCGATCCGGGGCAGAAATCGCCGTTTTTAAATGAGGTTTTGTATTTTATCCGCAGAATTCCTGAAATGACGCTGCAGGCCGTGTGTGTTTCGGAATTGGCAAGAAAGGCAGGTCTTGAGGAAGAGCTGCTGTATGAAATGCTAAAATCCGTACGCCTTAATTCTCGCGATGAAAAAGAAATGCAAAAAGAAACGGGGGCGGTGGAAAAAGTCGGTACCGTAAATTTATTGACAACCCCGATGCGTAAGCTTATCGCTTTTATTTTGCAGCAGCCTACTTTGGTTTCAACCGTATATGAACGCTTTAACCTAGATAAACTACCGTGCCTTTGTAAGGCCGCTAACATCAAAGGTAATGGCGATTTAAGTCTTTTTTTGAATTTAATCAAGGAAAAGCCCGATATTACCCCGGCTTCTTTTATTGAGAGCGTTCGCGGCAGCGTACGTGAAAAATACGTAAGAAATTTAATTGAAGCTGAATTTATCCCTAAAAAAGCCGACGGCTCCGAGTTCCCTCCGGAGGTCAGGGCCGACTTACTTTCAAAGCTGATAAAAGAGACTCTGGCAATGCCTATTAAACAGGAAATAGAGCGTCTGCGCCTTCGCGGGGATAAGATCACCAAAGAAGAAATGGAGAGTATGTCTTTGTTAAATCGTATGTTGACAAAGCATGGAATAAGCTAATGCGCTATTTTCCTTAGTAGTTACGCATGAGAGCTTCAAAAAAAATTTCATACTAAAAAAATCCTTTAT
>NZ_CAJKVK010000037.1 GCF_905203285.1 uncultured Succinatimonas sp. | reverse complement strand
GGTCCTGTTATAGGCGATAATCATGCCAAGACACAAAGCGCTTTTAGTACGTGCGCTTTGAATCTGGCTGCCAATGATGCCGTGGATGCCGTATATATTCCTATGGGAAACGGAGCATCTCCCGATAACTTTTACTATCAGATAAAGCCTCTAATTGATAGAAAGCTGCCGATTTTTTCTCAAACCGGGGAAAATGAAGTTCAAATGGGCGCTTTAATGGCCTTATCCAACGCTGATTTGCAGGCGTCGGGAGAATTTGAGGCCAGAGTTATTGAACGAATCGTTAAAGGCGAAAAACCTGAAATGATCTCACAGTACTATTATGCACCGTTAAATTTGTGTCTTAATTTGGAAACTGCCCGCCTCATTGATTTTAAGCCGAGTTTTGACCTTTTAATCGGGGTGGATTTGGTTTTTGATCGGATAAAAAAATAGTGTTTTAAGCTCTATATACGTTAAACAAAATTTAAAGAAGATAAATGCTGCTGCGGTAAGCGTTGGGACTTAATCCGGTTTTAGCGCGAAAGTAGCGGCAAAAATAAGATAGGGATGAGAAATTAAGCTTTTCTGCAATCTGACTTAAAGTAAGCTGTTTTTGGCATAAATATCGGACAATTTCTTTAACGGTAAAAAGATCAATCCAGTAGGAAGCCGGTTTACAGCTTATTTCTTTGCAAATTTCCGAAAGATAATGTTCGCTTATAAAAAGTTTTTGCGCATAAAAGGAAAGATTACGGTGATTGATAAAGGATCCTGAATAAAGCAGATCGATGAATTTTTTCAAGATAACCGCCTTGCGTTCTGAAAGAGCGCTTATTTTGCGGCTTTTGGCATGAATATCGTAAAGGTCAAGGATGTGCGCACACAAAAGCGAGCTTAACATCTCCGTATAAAACAAATGATCGTGTTTATAAGTTTTTTCTTTAAGACGTAAAAGATCTGTTCTGCAGTTTTTAAAATCATGTTCATCAAGACGCATAACCGGGTTTTGCAGCAATGACAGATGTCCGATGATGCCGTAATTGCTGCGAATGGCAATTGATGACACGAACTTTTGGTCAAGAAGCATGATTATGCCTTTAAAATCACCTGATGCCGTGATTTGGGAAACTAATGATGCGTCAGGCAATATTACGTAATCAAATTTTGCGGTATTGTAATGATTGTTAAAAAACAGAAAGCTCAAGCTGCCTTGCAAACAAAGTATATGCAGAATACTGCCGACGTTTAGGACTGGATCTAATTTAGCCGGGCTTTCAATAAAGGTTATTCCTTTACTTGCCATATTCATACTATGCCTTTAATCGATTGATTTTAAAAACCACGAAAAGTGACATAAATGCAAAGATTTATGTAAAGAATTTTAGGCTATAAAACACTACTATTCAATTAATCCTTGATTATCGGTTTTGGCAGGTAATATCAATGAAAAACGTACGATTGAATAACGGTGTGATGATGCCCGCAGTAGGTTTTGGAGTGTATCAAATTCCGGTTGATGAAACTGAAGAAATTGTCAATAAAGCGCTTGAGGTGGGATATAGGATGTTTGATACCGCTTCAGCCTACTTTAACGAAGAGCAAGTCGGTAAAGCAATAGCTTCAAGTGCCATTAAGCGCGAAGAATTATTTATTACGACTAAATTATGGGTTCAGGATTATGAGTATGAGGATGCTTTAAAGGCCTTTGATTTGTCTTTACATAAATTAGGTCTTGATTACATAGATCTTTACCTTCTGCATAAGCCTTACGGAAATTATTATGCCGCCTGGCGCGCATTGGAAAAGCTATATAAAGAGGGATTGATTCGTGCTATCGGCATTACCAGTTTTTCAAATGAGCGCCTTCTTGATTTGTGCCTTCATAATGAAATAAAGCCTGCATTAAATCAAATAGAGACTAATCCTTTCTTTCAGCAGCATAGCGCCAATGCTTTTTTAAAAAGTGAAGGCATTCAGCATGAAGCATGGGCTCCGTTTGCTGAGGGGAAAAATGATATTTTTAATAATGAAGTGCTAAAACGAATTGCTGAAAATCATCATAAAAGCGTTAGCAGCGTAATTTTACGCTGGTTAAATCAGCGCAATATCGTAGTTATTCCCAAGACCGTTAGAAAAGAGCGGATGATTGAAAACTTCAATATTTTTGATTTTACCCTTTCAGATGATGAGATGCAGGCGATTGCGGCGCTAAATACCGGCAGCAGTCCTATTTATGATGATATGGATTTGCCGACGGTAAGGTTTATTTCTTCACATAGGATCCATGATTAAAATGCAGTACATTACTTTAAATAACGGCGTCAAGATGCCGCTTGTAGGTTTCGGTGTATATCAGATTAAGGCAAATGAGTGTGAAAAAGCGGTAAAAGAGGCTATTAATGTCGGTTACCGTCTAATCGATACTGCTCAGGCATATTACAACGAAGAAGGTGTAGGCAGCGCTGTTGTAAATTCAGGAGTGCTTCGCGATAAACTTTTTATTACTACCAAAGTCTGGATATCAAATGCAGGTGATGACAAGGCTTTAAAGAGTATTGACGAGTCTTTGCGCAAGCTTAAAACCGATTATATCGATTTGCTTCTTATTCATCAGCCTTTTGGTGATTATTACGGAACATATCGTGCGATACAGAAAGCATATAAGCAAGGGAAGGTAAGAGCAATCGGTCTTAGCAATTTCTATGATGCAAGATTTATTGATTTATGCGAAAACATGGAAATAAAGCCAGCCGTCGTCCAGCTTGAAACCCATGTCTTCACGCAGCAAAGGAAAATGACGGAACTTATGGCGCAATATAAAACCAAGCTTATGGCCTGGAGTCCGCTTGCCGAAGGTAAAAATAATTTATTCACGGATAAAACATTAAAAGCAATCGGCAGCAAATACGGCAAAACCAACGCCCAGATAGCTTTGAAGTTTTTGGCTCAAAAGTCCATCGTTTCAATTCCTAAAACGGTCCATAAAGAAAGAATGATTGAGAATTTAGATATTTTTGATTTCAATCTTGATAAAGAGGATCTTAAAAGGCTCGATGCCTTAGATACGGGCAAGCCTTTGGCAGCTGATTTTACCGATCCTAAGCTTGCAAAATTCTTGCTTGATTATGACAAAACTTTCAATCCGGCAAATTCTTAGTTATTCAGGTACTCTAAATTAGCCGTTTAGAGTACCTTTAACGAGAATTACACTTGGGTATTTAAATAATGTCTTAAACGCAATACTATGTGATATAGGAAGACAAAGGCGGTTAGGACATGGATAAGGCAATTAAAATCCGCGGAGCGCGCGTTCATAATTTAAAAAATATCAATGTAGACATACCTTTAAATAAGATTGTCGGTATTGCCGGAGTTTCAGGCTCCGGCAAATCATCACTTGCATTAGGTGTTTTGTATTCAGAAGGATCAAGACGCTATCTTGAAGCTTTATCCACTTACACAAGAAGACGCATGACGCAGGCGGCAAAAGCTCAAGTGGATGAAATTTTATATGTTCCAGCCGCGCTTGCGCTGCATCAAAGACCGTCAGTTCCGGGAATACGCAGTACGTTCGGTACCGGAACAGAGCTTTTAAACAGTCTGCGCCTTATGTTTTCCCGTCTAGCATCTCACCGCTGCCCAAACGGTCATTATTTGGAACCGACTCTTGATGTCGCGGCGGAAAAGGAATTGGTTTGTCCTGTCTGCAAAGCACGATTTTTTGCTCCGTCGGCAGAAGAGTTGGCGTTTAACAGTCAAGGTGCGTGCAGAACCTGCGGCGGTACCGGAATCGTGCGCACGGTTGATAGAACAACCTTAATTCCTGATGATTCTTTAACAATTGAGGAAGGTGCGGTTGCTCCTTGGAATTCACTTATGTGGTCGCTGATGGTGGATGTCTGCAGGGCGATGGGAGTACGAACCGATGTTCCGTTTAAAAATTTGACAGATAAAGAAAAAGATATCGTATTTAACGGTCCTGCGGTTAAGAAGCATATTTTTTATAAAGCAAAGTCTTCAAATCAGGCTGGAGAACTTGATTTTACGTACTTTAACGCTGTTTATACCGTTGAAAACGCACTTGCTAAAGTTAAAGACGAAAAAGGAATGAAGAGAGTTGAAAAATTTTTAAAGGAGGAAATTTGTCCTGACTGCAGCGGCTCAAGACTATCCGAGGCGGCAAGGACTCCTAAAATAATGGGTGTTTCGCTTGATACGGTTTGCAAGATGACTTTAACCGAGGCAATTAAATGGGTTGACAAGGTACCGTCATCTTTAAGTGAGCCTTTAAGACCGATGGCACTTAGCATTTGTGAATCTTTTAAAAACACAGCCAAACGCTTAACGGATCTGGGCCTTGGCTATTTGACTTTAGACAGGGCGTCTTCAACCCTTTCAACCGGAGAAAGACAGCGCATGCAATTATCGCGTGCCGTAAGAAACCGTACCACCGGCGTGCTGTATGTTCTTGATGAACCGTCAATCGGTCTTCATCCGCTGAATATTGCAGGATTAAAAAACGTTATGGATGATTTGGTAGCTGACGGTAATTCAGTTGTTTTAGTCGATCATGATACGCAGATTTTGTCATATTCAGATTGGATAATTGAAATGGGACCTAGTGCCGGCATTGATGGCGGACAAGTTATTGCTAAAGGAAGCGTTGATGATATTAAATCAAATTTAGAGTCTAAAATCGGTCCTTTTTTATCCGGAGAAAGCAGTGTGGCCGTAAAAAGGGAAATAGATGACAAACACGTTTTTTCAAATGGCGCAATTTATCTTGAAACATCGTCAATTCATACGGTTAAACCGCTTACAGTAAAAATCCCTAAAGGTAAGTTAACCGTGGTGACAGGAGTCTCGGGCTCGGGCAAAACAACGCTTATTTTAGAGAGTCTTATTCCGGCACTTGAAGCTTTTATTAAGCATATGCCATTTCCTTCTCATATAAGGGACATAAAAGCAGAAGGCATTAATCAGATAAAGCTTATAGACGCTACGCCAATCGGTATTAACGTTCGTTCAACAGTTGCAACCTACGCTGATATTCATGATGAGTTAAGGAAATTATTTGCCAAAAGCGCTGACGCCAAGCGTCTTGGTTATAAAGCAGGTGATTTTTCCTACAATACGGGTAAACTGCGCTGCCTTAATTGTGACGGTACGGGAACTATTGCTCTTGATGTACAGTTTCTTCCTGACGTTAATATTGAATGTCCCACTTGCCGCGGAGCGCGCTATGCAAAAGAGATTTCTTTTGTCAAAATCAAAAATTCTAAAGACAAGGAATTTTCGCTTGCTGATTTAATGGCAATGGATGTTGCTCATGCATATGAATATTGTAAAGAATATAAACTCATTGCTCAGCGACTTAAAGTACTAATGGATTTAGGTCTTGGTTATCTTACATTAGGCGAAGAGACGCCAAGCTTATCCGGCGGTGAGGCTCAAAGATTAAAGCTTGCAAGCGAAATGGGCAAGGGGCAAAGCGACAGCGTATTCGTATTTGACGAGCCTACTATAGGACTGCACCCGCTGGATATTAAAGTGCTTATGCAGGTCTTTAACAGTCTTATTGAAAAAGGCGCTACGGTTATTGTTATAGAGCATGATTTAGACGTTATTCGCAGCGCCGACTATATTATTGATATGGGGCCCGGCGGAGGTACCGAAGGCGGCAGGATAGTCGCATGCGGGACACCTTATAAGGTAAAACACAATCCTTGCAGTATAACCGGCAGGTTTATTTAAATAATATAAAAATATTTGTATTGTCTAAGTTAGGCATTTAAAAAGTATTAATATTTCTTGTAGAAAAGAGTAAAAGATTCGTAAAAAGAGGTATTTCACCATGAATAAGATTAAAGCGGTTCCGGGAACGGGCGGAGAGCACTACGTTTCTTATGATAAGCGCAGCGGTGATGAATCAATTGTATATTTTACTAAGGATTTGTCGGCTTTAGGCTTAAGAAAAATATTTGGTAAGGTATCGAGAAGACTTTCGGGAAAAATCGGTATAAAGCTTCATACCGGGGAAAAGCACGGACCTAATATTATTCCTCGTTCATGGGTTGAAGCTTTGATTAAAGAAGATTTGCCTGATGCCGTAATTGTAGAAACAAATACTTACTATGACGGTGATCGCTATACTACCGATAAGCATCGAGAAACTTTAAAAGTTAACGGTTGGACATTCTGCCCGGTGGATATATTAGATGAAAACGGAACTGCTGAATTTCCGGTTAGAGGAGGAAAATGGTTTAAAGGCGTTCATATGGGTAAAAATTTACTTAATTATGATTCGCTGTTTGTCTTAACTCATTTTAAAGGTCATACGCAAGGCGGTTTTGGCGGTTCGGCTAAAAACATAGGCATAGGATGTGCCGACGGCAGAATCGGCAAGGCACAGATCCATACAACTCCGGGATCTTCCGATCAATGGGATATTAAAAAAGAAGAGTTTATGGAACGCATGATGGAATCTGCAAAAGCCGTTGTAGACCATTTTGGAAATAATATCTGTTTTGTTAACGTGATGCGCAATATGTCAGTGTCATGTGACTGTGAAGGTCTTGCTGCAGCCCCGGTAGTTACTCCAAACGTCGGTATTGTCGCTTCAACTGATATTTTAGCAGTTGATCAGGCATGCGTTGATTTGGTCTACGCAATGAAGGAGCAAGATCGCCATGCCTTGGTTGAACGTATTGAAAGCCGTCACGGATTGCGTCAGTTAAGCTATATGAAAGAGCTTCATATGGGCAATGATAAATATAAGCTTCTTGATATAGATAATGGTGATAAAGAAATATCTTTGTCAGATGCGGTACGAGATGTAGTTCCGTTTAAAGAATAGAAAGCCATAATTGCGCCTTACCTTAATTTAGGCGCAATTTAATACCCGATTTTATTTAGAACTTTTAAATTATGCTGCAAACTCCGGCGCTTATTATGGCGTGTTACGCCTCTTTGTCGCTAATACTGCCGCTTAAAATCAGGCTTTTTTATAAAATTTTAGGAGTGGGCATAATTTTTTTATGCGCGCTTAAATATCATTTTTATGCTCGTATGGGCGGTATTTTGTCGCCTGATTTGCCGTCGTGGCTTATTGTAATAATGGAGTCCGCTTTTGGCTCTCTTATTATCGGATCTTTCTTTTGTCTTATAAAAGATCTGTTGTTTGTTCTTTTATTTATCTTGCGCAAATGCAGCCTGATAAAGTTAAAGCCAAAGCTTTTTAAACTTAATGTTTGTGTAATAATCTTTGCTCTTATATTCGGGTTTTACGGAACCTGCATGCAGTTTTTCACTCCTCACATTAATCATGAAATTATAGAAATTAAAAATTTAGATAAGGATTTTGACGGTTTTAAAATAGCTCAGCTAAGTGATTTACATGTGGGGCCATTATTAAAACATGAATTCATGCAAAAAGTCGTTGCCGCGGTAAATAACGAAGAAGTTGATTTAACGGTTATAACCGGTGATTTGGTTGATGGCAGGGTAGAAAAGTTAATTAATGAATTCAGATCGCTTAAAGATATTAAATCTCCGTACGGTGTTTTAGCCGTTACGGGAAATCATGAGTATTATTCAGGTTCTTTTGCGTGGATAAAAGCATTAGAGAATTTTAATGTGCGTTTTTTACAAAATGAGCACGTTAATTTGCATAAAGGAAACGGTACGTTAACTGTAGGCGGTATTAATGACGGACGAAGTTACGGGAATGAACTGGATAAAGTGTTTGCAGATGCAGGTAAGCACACCCGAGTTTTTCTTGCGCACAAGCCAAAAGATGGAGTGAAAGCAGTAGATGCTGATTTAATTCTTACAGGTCATACTCATGGCGGTACGATGCTTTTTGCTGGTCCTTTGGTTGCCGATTACAATGACGGATTCGTTTCAGGCAGATACGAACTTGAAAATCGGGTAATGTATGTAAGTAACGGTACAGGAATTTGGTCGGGTTTTTCCTGCAGATTTTTAGTTCCGCCAGAAATAACGATTTTTACTTTAAAAAAAGCCTAAGTCAGGATTGATGTGAAAAGCTAGTAATAAGGATTAATCAGAGCTTTTTATGTTTTTAAGCTGTACTGCATTAGGACAATTTTTATCAGTTTTTACATAGCATTGCAGCGTATTGTCTTTTATTTTCCATATGGTACGGCTGTCAAGATGATAAAAATTTAAAAATTCCTTTAATTTTTTATCAAGAGGGAAAAATAGGGATTCATGAAAGTTGAGAATCTCCTTGATTTTATTTTTATCAATGAAATTTATGTAAATTGCGCTGTCTAGCAGCAGTCTAAGGCGAAATAAAAGCTCTGAATAGATTTTTGCCATCAGTTCACAAAGAGGCTTAAGTAAAATTTCCTCAAGAGACCATGATTTATCATAACTTTGCGTAGATCCTGCGTGCTTTTTGGTAAGTTCGCACAGAACAAATAAAAACAGTACCGTAATTGACCTGTCAATAAGCACGTATGTTTCGTGATTAATCATAGAAGAAGCTGTTTTTGCTTCATTTAATGAACGCTTTTTCTCTTTTATTTGCGGAATATTTACTTCCTGAATTAAATGTGCGCAGGTAAGAACTTCCCGATGCAGGAAAGAAGAGAGCTCTTCAAGATGATTTTTATCTTGAAGTGTAAAGCTTGATGAATCAGTGTTTAAGTAAAAACGCAAGCGATCGGCCGTATCTTCATACTCTACTTTTTTAGCAATTGCTTTTTCATGTAAATCTTTAGTAAGTAATCCTTCGATCCTATTTAGCTGAGAGCCTATTACATCATCTCCGATGCTGTTGCCCATGATAAGCAATGCTAAATCAAGCGCCATCATCGGACTTAAGGCGTTTTTGCACAAATCTTTTAAAGCAAGAATTTTCTGTACTCTGCCTTCACCTGAAAATACGCTGCCCTTTAAAAGAATTTCTTTGGCTTCGGTAATGATTTTAGGTGAAATATTCTCTTCGATGATAATTGCATAATTTTTACCTTTTTTGATGATGCTTTGCGCTTCTTCTTTAATGTTTTCCGCAGCTTCATTTAGTTGAGATTGTTTATTCGGATCGATTGGAACTTCAACGTAATAAGCGTTGTTTTCATCATTTTTCCCGGCTTCTATCGTGTATTCATTTAATTTATAAATCAAAGCATCTTCAATGTTTTTCTTAAATTCATGCTGCTTGTGTTTTTTAGTAAAAATTCCGCTTTTTTTAATGAGAGACACTGTCTTATCCTTGAGATTTTATTAACACATAGAAAGTATAATAATAAAGAATACTTAGCGCGAAATTATTTTTCTCAATATGGTTTTTTAAGTTTTTCCCGATGAATTTTTTAGATTTTAAATGGACGCATAACCCCTCTAAATTCTCGGTTTTTGCTGATAGAGTTGAGATTATTACCGATCCGCATACGGATTTGTGGCAAAGAACTTATTATCATTTTTGCAATGATAATGCTCCTTTGCTGCAATATAAGAGCAAAGAGAAGTTTTTTACCTTTACCGTAAAATGCGATTTTGAATATACCCATCGTTTTGATCAATGCGGTATTGCTGTCTATCTTGATAGTGACAATTGGATTAAAGCTTCAATTGAATATGAAAATGAAGAATTTGCTCATTTAGGCAGTGTGGTTACCAATCACGGATATTCAGATTGGTCGACGACCGAAATAAACGCGTCACATAAAACGATGTGGTATCGCTTAAGCCGCCGTGAAGATGATTTTAAAATTGAAAATTCATATGACGGCATAAACTTTAAGCAAATGCGAGTGTGTCATTTGTTTTCGGCTGTTGACGAGATTACATTCGGCGTTTATGCATGCAGCCCGGAAACGTCTTCATTTAGGGCCGTATTTTCTTGTCCTAAGCTGTCAGAATGCATATGGCCTGCTCATGACGGTCAAAAGCCTGATTATTAATATCGATGATTTGTCTTAAAGTCAGCCGCGCTTCCAATTAAGAATAGGCCAATTGTTTTCCAAAGCCTTTTGTCTTAATAAAATACCAGGATTGACGGTATAAACGCTATCTGCTCTAAGGCATAAAGGAAGATCGTTTATAGAGTCGGTATAAAAAGTGATTTTTCCGTTAATTTCAGGATGCTCTAACAGGTATTTTTCAAGGCATATGACTTTGCCTTCTTTAAAACTAGGAACACCGTCGATTTTATCGGTATAAAAGCCGTTTTCTACCTTTATGTTTACTGAGATTGCTTCTTTTATACCTAAATAGCGGGCAACGGCATTTACGATCATGTCGGCACTTGCCGATAAGAGTAGTATCGATTCATTTTGACTCTTAAGCTCATTAAGCAACTCTTTTGCTTCTTTAAAAATTAAATTTGAAAACGTATTTTTTACAAAATCATCTACAATCGCGTCGACTTTTTCTTTGGGAATTTTGGTGATTGGCGGCATGGAAAAAGCAATATAGTCATGAACGTTGAGTTCGCCGCGGTCATAGGCATCCATTAGTCTTTTTTCTTTATTTAAAAAGTCAGGATCTTCTGCAATGTGGTTTTCTACTATATATCGGCACCATAAGGTGCTGCTGTCGGCATCGATTAAAGTGTAATCAAGATCAAAAACATAAAGGTCACGGGACATTATCTGACTCTCCATAAATGATTTATAAATTCTAAATGACAATAATTAATTTTGAGTGAAAAGAAAGTTAAGGCTAATTAAATTAAAGAAAAATAAATTTAATGAAACAGCTTTGCCGATTCTACTTATAAACAAAGAGGTAAGTTAAAATGAGCTTTATGTAGTAGTTTGTATCAGTGGAGGCAGGCGATTTTTCGCTTTTTTATATGGATAATTTTACTTTTTACTCTCCTACTTATTTTGTCTTCGGCAAAGATGAAGAAATTAACGCAGGACATTATGTTAAGCGCTTTGGCGGATCAAAAGTTTTAATTCATTTTGGCGGAGGATCCGCTCAAAAATCCGGTCTTTTAGATAAAATCCGCAGTTCGCTTAAAAACGAGGGAATTAGATTTGTTGAATTAGGCGGTGTTAAACCTAATCCTCGTGACGGCCTGGTTTATGAGGGAATAAACCTTTGTAGGAAGGAAAATATTGATTTTATTTTGGCCGTAGGCGGCGGAAGCGTTATTGATTCTGCTAAAGCTATTGCAGCAGGTGCAGTTTATGACGGTGACTTTTGGGATTACTACGAAGGCAAAACAGTTGATAAAGCTTTGCCTATTGGAACAGTCCTTACAATTTCGGCAGCCGGCAGCGAAGGATCCGGTGATTCCGTTATTACTAAAGAAAAGGGTATGTTCAAACGTGCAACTACAGGTGAAGCACTGCGCCCTAAATTCTCAATTTTGGATCCTGCATTGACTCAAACATTGCCGGCCTATCAAACTGCATGCGGTATTACGGATATCTTAGCGCATTTATACGAGCGCTACCTTACCAATACCAAAGATGTTGAAGTTACTGATCGCATGATTGAAGCTTTGATGCTTACCATGATTAAAGAAGGCCCTATTGCCGTAGCTGATAGCAATGATTATCAATCAAGAGCAAATATCATGTGGGCGGGAATGATGGCGCATAATAACTCTTGCGGTGTGGGTCGTTCTCAAGATTGGACCAGTCATAATATTGAGCATGAACTTTCAGCTTTATATGATTGTGCGCACGGAGCAGGACTTGCCGTCGTGATGCCTGCGGTATTTACTTATAACTTAAAGCATGACGTTATGCGCTTTGCCAAGGTAGCTGTCAGAGTGTGGGGCGTTGAGATGGATTTTGAACATCCTGAAGTTACTGCGCTTGAGGGTATTAACGCATTAAGGCGCTTTTTAAAATCAATCGGCATGCCCGGTAATTTTGCCGAGCTCGGCGCTAAAGAAGAAGATATTGACGAGCTTGCGCACAAATGCTGTTACGGCGATGTAAATACCGGAACAACCGGAGGATTCGTAACCTTAAATGAAGATGACGTAAAAGCAATTTATAGACTGATGCTTTAATCTTCCATTATTTTTTAGTGCCGTAAGATGGTCTTTTGCGGCACTTTTAAAACTTCATGCCTTTTAATGATAAGACGGATAATTCCTTTTATCCCGTTTTGTGAAATGATAAGCCCGAGGAATGTCAGCAACATACCGCAAATGCCGAGGCCGGAGACTGTTTCATCAAGAATTAATACTGCCATTATTACGGTTACCGCAGGTGAAATGTAAAGCCATGCACTTGCTTTTACCGTTCCTATCAGTTTTACCGATAATGACCAAGTAACGTAGCATAAAGCTGATGCACACAATCCTAAAAAGAGAAGATTTAAATAGTTGACAGGCTTTGCAAGGGCCTCAAATTTAAATTCATATTCCATAAAATACATTGGAATAAGCATAAAAATAAGACCATAGGCAAAAACGTGCCTTGTAACCTGCAGCGGTTTATAGCCAAAACTTAAGGCTTTATTGATAAAGAGGCAATAAAACGCCCACATGACGGATGCAAGAACAGCCAGTCCGTCACCTATTGGATTAAAGCTAAGTTCGTCAAGAGAGGAAAAAGTTAAAAGGCAAATTCCGGTCATCGCGATAATAAAACCTAGAAAGAACCCTTTAGGTAATTTTCTTTTGGTGCCTAAAAGACGATCCACAAGACCTGTAAAAAAAGGAACCGAGGCGATAATTACGCCGACATTGGCGGCTTTTGAATAGACAAGAGCAATATTTTCACATAAAAAATAAAGAGTTATTCCAAACAAGCCAGCTATTGCCATGATAATTTCATGACGAAGGGACTTAACGCGCATAATATGCGGAAAAATTATCCACATGGCTATAAAGCCCAGTAAAAAGCGATCAAATAAGATTTCGATCGGAATGAAGTCTCTAAGCAGGATTTTTGAAGAGATAAAAGTTGCGCCCCATACGGTTATGGTAAAACAAGTTAAAAGATGACCTGCAAGACTTTCACGGAGCATATACGTCCTTATTTTTAAGTTTTTTTAGATGCTCATGCTAGCACTAAAGTGTTTCGGAAACAAAATATAATCATTGTCATGCTTTTAAGAAGAGGGCTTTGCTCTCATCTTTAATTTTAAATATTTGCTAAATTATGGCTGTTTATTTCAAGTTTAAGGAGTGATCATGTTAGCCGGCGGACAAAGTATTTTATTAAAACACGGTGATTATGAGGCTTTGATTGTTACGGTCGGTGCAGGAATGTGCTCGGTTAAATACAAAGATCGTTATATTTCTTTGCCGCATGATCCTGATGAGGTTCCTTTAGCTCATTTAGGCAAAGTGTTAATACCCTGGCCTAATCGTATTAAAAATGCTTCTTATGAATTTGAAGGCAATACATATTCTTTAGCAGTAACCGAGGCTCGAACCGGATCTGCAAGTCACGGATTTTTAGCCTGGAAAGAATGGCAGATTGAAGAGGTCTGCGAGGATTCTCTTATCCTTAAAGCCTATGTAATTCCGACTGTCGGATACCCGTTCTTACTTGAAAGTAAAGCTTACTATAAAGTTGATGATGACGGCTTGAGCGTAACGCTTATTACCAAAAACATCGGGAAAAAGCTTGCGCCATACGGTGTAGGCCAGCATCCTTACATCACTTGCGATAAAGAAGTTCTTGATAACTGTACCCTGCATTTCCCGTGCTCTCAAGTTTGGGATGTGGATGAAAAAATGTGTCCGACAGAGTTGATTAGGGCTTCACAATTGAATTTGGATTTTGATAAGGAACGAAGCCTTAACGGCGTTAAGATTGATCACGCTTTTAAAAATGATAAAGATCCTCTTGTTCTTACGTTAAAGTCAGACAAGATGGAAGTAAGCGTAACTACTAAAGCTCCATACGTGCAGCTTTTTACCGCTGAAAAACTTTTGCGTAAAGGCCTTGCCGTTGAACCGATGTCATGTCCTGCCAACGCATTTAACTCAAAAGTAGGTCTTACGGTGTTAAAACCGCAGGAAAGCCATGCACTGACCTATCGCATCAGCGCAAAAATTTTTAATTAAAATTTACAATTAAATCAAACGTAGAATTTTCATCGGTTTTGCGTTATTTTGCAAAGCCGTATCAGTTTTTATTGTGATCGAGTTTTTATGTCTGTAAATTTTGCCGACTGCATTTTTGCTAAGGCTGCAGAGACTGATGTAAAGGATTTTGTTTCTCTTATAGACAAACGCATAGAGTGGATGGAACAAAACGGCATCAAGCAGTGGAACCTTTTTGGCTATAAACAACGCTACTCTTTTGCTTACTTTAAGCGTGAAGCTGATTTGGGACACATGTATGTTTTAAGAGATAACGACTCCAGGATTATAGCCGGAGCCGTTTTACTTGAATCGGATCCGCGTTGGCAGCAAAATGATCCGCAAAAATCCTCCTTATATGTTCATAATTTTGCGTCTTTATTATCTGTAAAGGGAGCCGGCAAGGAGCTTTTACGCAGAATCGAGTTTTTAGCACTGCAAAAAAAGAAGGTTTGCGTGCGTCTTGACGTAATTATCAGCAATGACAAACTTAATTCTTGGTATAACGATATGGGTTATTATTTAATCGGGACGATTGTAGAGGGCGAATACCACGGTAATTTAAGAGAAAAATCGCTTAATGGTTAAGTTTGGTTTTTAAAAATGCTTTTATCATCGCTTGAACTTTTAAAAAATAAAAATCTAGATAGAAAGCTTCTGATTTCGCATGGTTTTATACCTGATGAAGCTAGCGACAACTTTCTAACTAAAATCTTCTATTCTGAATTTTCAGGTACCGGAATGTATCTTAAAGTTGAAGCTTTACTCAAGGAAAATATTCTTGTACCTTGCGTCATAGATATCGAAACCGGTGACCCGTATACTTTATATTTAACTACCAAAGCAAGCGGCGAGTTTGTAGGGAAAATCCGTTTTACGGTAAACGAAATACTTGCAGATATCATTAATAGTTGTTCCGTAAAAAGCCGTCTTTCTTTAAGTCAAAGTCTTGAAGTGCTGTTTTTATGTGAAAAAAGATACGGAACCGTTCCTGAGTATCCGTGGGACGATTTGCAGGCTGCCGTTTTACGTAATGAAAAAACACGCAAATGGTACGGTTTGATTATTGCGGTTTCGACGGATAAATTGGGACTTAAAGTTAAGCCCGATCCGTCGTATAAAACTGAGATTTTACTTTTGCATCACACAAAAGAAGATGTTGTATGTTTAGTTGACGGCATAAATTTCATACCGGCATGGCACATGAATAAAAAATCATGGTTAGCCTGCGTCCTGGATGGACGACTTACAGTCGACGTTATTATGTCGCACGTTGATATTTCTTATAATCTGTCTGCAAAGAAGCACTAGTTAAAATATCCTCTGTGATGATGTCCGCGTCCGTGATGCCTTCCTTCGCGATAGTAGCCTTTTCCGTTAAATCTGTCTTGTTCCTTGTAATAAGGACAATCACTGCGGGAATATCCGTTTGGACAAGTATATGAATATTGCTGATACCCATCTGAAGAACTTAAGTCGCTTGCTGCGTAAGTGCCAAGTGGAATTAATACCATGCTTAAAGAGATAAGCAGTATTTTTATTTTGTTTTTCATTTAAAAGCTCCTTATGTTTTTATATGAGTTTTTTCTAAGATGTTAATGGATAAAACTTAGTGTTTGCATAGCCATGCAAAGGCATAAAATACAATTCACTTAATATAAAAAAGGCCGCAGAAAAAGCGGCCTTACGACTAAATAAGATAAATTAGATACGAACCGGTTTAATCCATTTATTAATTAATCCGAGAACAAAACCGACAATTGCAAACGGTATCCATCCTAAACCGTAAGATTGGAGCGGAACCCAGTTGTTGATAATTTCATCAAGACCGCCCAGGGCGATTTTAGCAGTTTGCAGACCGTTATACAGTGCCATGATAAAGGTCAAACCGATGGTCCAAGCATAAACGCAGCGGCGACGGCCGATGAGCTTGTCGATAAAAATCAAAAATACTAATGCAACGCAAATCGGATAGATGAACATCAAAACCGGAATCGTTGATACGATAATGGTCTTAAGTCCGAAAAGACCGATTAAATAAGAAACAATCGTAAAAATCGCTACCCAGGTAATATAGTGGAATTTACCGGTAAGATCTTTGATGTAATAAGCACAGCAGCTGATAAGACCGATGCTGGTGGTAAGACAGGCAAGCAATACCATTGCAGATAACAGCATTGCGCCGGCTTGACCGAAGAAAATCTTAGCGCTTTCGGCCAAAATAGGTGCACCGGTATCCTGAATGCCGATGGCAGATACGCTTTCAGCGCCGATTTTGGCGATGAAAATATAAATTACGGCAAGCAAAGGTGCTGCTACAAAGCTTGATTTGTATACTTCGCGGGTAACTTCAGAAGGCTCTGAAAAACCGGTAGCTTGAACAGCCTTAATTACCAATGAGGCAAAGACTAGCGCAGCGATAGCATCAAGAGTGTTATATCCGTCAAGGACACCCTGAACTACAGCCTTAAACGGGGTAGCGTAGGGGGCTGCCGGAGTTTGCGGCTGACCTAACGGAGTGATAAAAGACTGAACAATAAAAATAACAATAGTTAATACCAAGGCCGGAGTAAGGAATTTGCCGATACGATCTACAAGCTTTGACGGAGTAGCGGCAAGCCAGCCTGAAATAATAAAGAATATAGCCAAGAATATCGGCAGACCGATAGATGCGCTTTCATCAGAGAGGAACGGACGAATTGCGATTTCATAAGAAACGGTTCCGGTTCTCGGTACGGCAAAGCACGGTCCGATAGACATATAGCAGACTACAGTGTAGAAAACTGCAAAAGAAGGATGAATACGTCTTGCTACATGCTGCAGACTGAATTCACCTGAGTAACCGATTGCCATAACGGCTATAAGCGGGAGACCAACACCGGTGATACAGAAACCCAGTAAAGCCCACCAGACATTGTCACCTGCGGCTTGTCCCATTGATGCCGGGAAAATAAGGTTACCGGCGCCGAAGAAAAGTGCAAACAGCATCAGTCCTATCGGAATAAAACGATTTTTATTGGTTGGTTGCATAAAATACCTGTTGCTTATTTACGTATTATTCTGACAACGTTTGAAAACACATTATGTTTATGCGCCTTGCCTGATATTCAAAATATCGGTTTGGCGAAGTTGCCAGTTGTAAAGTGTATGCGTTAAAAAACGTGCGAATTATATTGATTGCACTTAAAACTATTTATTCTACATATTTATAGATACTATGGCTTAATAAAATTTAAATATGTTTAAAAAAGTAGATACTAAACGCAAAGAATTATGAAAAATTAACGTGATATTTTCTACTATTCGTAAAAATACGCAAAGTATCAGTGATCAAGTATAAAAAATTAGAAGAAAAATATACGCTTTCTTATTTGTAAGATTAAAATAATGAACTTCATCACTGAAACGGTAACTCAGATAAAGCATTTGTTTTATCTTTATTTAAGGGCATTAAAATTTTAACTATAAATAATTCAAAATCCCGAATCGTTTCTGCTTAAAACTGACGGTTATTGATAATAAAGAATAGCTTTTGCTTAACATAAATATGCTGTATGCCATGCCGTCGATAATATTAAAGAACTTGCAATACGCAGGAGAGATTCTACATGGAGCAGTTTAAGGCCAGAAATTTATCCATGTTAATGGATTTGTATTCAATGACTATGTCAAACGGATACTATCTTGAGAACACGGCAGACAATTTAGTTGCTTTTGACGTTTTTTACAGACGAAATCCTGACGGCGGCGGATTTGCTATTTTTGCCGGTCTTGAACAGGTTTTAGATTTTCTTGAAGATTTTCATTTTACTCAAGATGATATTGATTATTTCAAATCTTTAAATCTTTATAACGATGAGTTTTTAGATTCTCTTATAAATTACAGATTCCGCGGTACGATTATGGCTATGCCAGAAGGCAG
>NZ_CAJKVK010000036.1 GCF_905203285.1 uncultured Succinatimonas sp. | reverse complement strand
GCGACTTTCTCAAATAGAACGCGAATACGTCAAACGCTTATGTTTTGATGTTTTCGGGAGTCAGGAAAGGCGCTGAAATTTACATATATGACAGAGGATTATCTATTGATTTTTTTTGATTGAGCACTTTTGATTATTGCATGCAGTGCAGTCCGTACATTTCTTTTTGGTCCTTTTTATCATACCGAAGATTGCCGCGCTTGAACACGCGGCAATGATTAAAGCTAAAAGCAGATCTACAAAACCCATTTATGAAAACAAAGTTCCTGCCGTGTTGTAAATGATAAAGGTTATAACGTATGCCGTTACCAGCTGGAAGGATGCTGATAAGGCCACGTACGCAAAAGAGCCTGATTCTTTTTTGACGGTAGCCAAAGTTGCGACGCACGGAATATACAAAAGGCAAAACACCATGAGGCAATATGCGTTTAATGAGTTAAAGCCGATTGATTGTAACTGCTCTGCAAAAATCTGCATACCGACATCCGAGTTAGCGTTAACGACGCTAAATAAGATAGCCATAGAAGAAACTACGACTTCTTTGGCGACGATTCCTGCAATAAGCGCCAGTACGATTTGCCAAAAACCGAGTCCTAACGGAGCAAATAACGGACTTAGAGCTTGTCCTACTACAGCGCCGAAGCTGTCTGACATGGACAATGTGAAACCGTTTGACCCAAAGTGCAGTAAAGCCCACACGGCAAGTGTCATGACGAAAATAGTAGTTCCTGCTTTGCTTAAATAGTCTTTTAATTTATCCCATACGTAAATGGATACGGTATGCAGATCAGGAAGCTTATAGGCAGGAAGCTCAATTAAAAGATAATTGGTAAGAGATCCTTTTCTGTCTAAGAACTTTAAGATAAAACACACGATAAGCGCTACGACTATACCGATTAGATAAAGTGAATAAGCGACAATCATCGCGTTTTCATGAAAGAACATTTCTGAAAACAGTACGTAGATGGTAAGCCGCGCATTGCAGCTCATAAAAGGAGTCACGAGCATGACTTTTAATTTGTCATGGCGGTGTTCCAAAGCACGGGTGGCCATAATGGCCGGGACGGAGCATCCGAAACCTAAGATCATCGGGATAAAAGCTCTGCCTGAAAGCCCGAGTTTTTTCATGATACCTTCCATTACGTAAGCAACACGTGCCATGTAGCCTGTATCTTCAAGGAATGCAAGGGCCAGAAAGAGCACGAAAAGATTAGGCAGAAAGGTAATTACCACGCCCACGCCGCCGATAATGCCTTCAACGATAAGAGAAATAAGCATAGGTGAGGCGTTAAGCGAACTTAAGTAGTCAGAGGCCTTGGTTGAAATTAAATCAATGGCGATTTCAAAAAATCCCTTAATGAAGTCACCGAAATTGAAAGTCAGAATAAAGACTACGGCCATAATGGCAAGGAATGCCGGAATGCCGAAAAAAGGATGGGTGAATACTTTATCGATTTTTTCGGTAAGCTTATCCTGACGTTCTTTGTTAACTAAAACTTCAGTGATGACATCATCGATAAAATCATATTTTTCATTAATGATGCGTGCTTCGAAATTTTTACCGTCAGGAAAAATGTCTTGGGTATCAATAGGGTATTTGCTGCTGATTTCATGATCGCCTTCCAAGGTTTTTATGGCGTAATAGCGATAATTGATAAGATTTGGATATTTTTCCTGGAGTCGCGGGATGATTTGATCGATTTTATCTTCAATAAAATCCGAGTACACCATCGCAAACTCTTGATGGTGATCGTGTTTGTGTTCAAAAGTTTCTTTATGTTCGTGAATTATAGGATCGGGAGTTTTGGCTCCTTGGTGATGAATGGCGGCATGAAGCAGAATATCAAGACCCATGCGTTTTCTCGCCGATACCGGAATAACCGGAATGCCGAGCATTTCAGGCAGACGGTGGAGGTCTATTTCCATTCCCCTTTTCAACACGATGTCCATCATGTTAAGCGCCATGACTACAGGCTTTCCCAGCTCTAAAAGCTGCAGTGTCAGGTACAAGCTTCTTTCAAGAGCGGAGGCGTCTACAACATTTATTATGACGTCAACCTCGCCTGATAGTATGAAATTGCGCGCTACCGTCTCCTCCATTGTGTATGAGGTAAGTGAATAGGTACCGGGGAGATCGACAAGTCTTATATTGCGGTTATGGGAACGGATGGCGCCTTCAACTTTTTCGACGGTGACGCCGGGCCAGTTAGCAACTTTTAAATTTGCACCTGTAAAAGCGTTAAAGAGCGTGGTTTTTCCACAATTAGGGTTACCGATAAATCCGATGGTCAGATCGGTTTTATTTTGCGTAGTATGGTGCGGCAGAATTGAGTGCAGTGATTTCATAATGTTTGCAATTAAATCTTTTCTACTTCTATGTTCTCAGTTATATCTTCACCTAAAGCGTATTGAGAACCGCGCAGTTTGATAATTAATGTTCCTTTACCTTTGCGGTTAACCACTTCAAGTTTTGAATGTTCGGTCATGCCTAAAGCTTCAAGGCGATGGGCAAGACTTTCTTCAAGATTTAATTTGCAAATAAGGCAACGCTGCCGCTTTTCCATCTGGCTTAAAAGCATACACAATCTCCTAAAATGCTTTAGACAAGACAAAAAAGCATGCATATTGTATCAGGATGCACAAAACAGCGTTTTAATTTTTGTTCTCATAGTGTTATTTAGGTGCAATTACAGCTAAGAATAAGGCTTAGCCGTGATTGCGCAGCGGATTTTTAAAAAGTATTAAAAGGAAATTGTTTGTCCGTCATCTGGGATATACAGTTTGGTTAATTTGTTTTCTCGGGCAAAATCCCTTAACAAGGAACGAGATACCGTCGCATGAGAAACCCCTTCGACATGGGTGGCGATAACTTCAATTTCGGGAAAGCTTCGCATCAGCACTAACACATCATATTGATTCATGATAAGAGCATGTCCTAAAGGGCATTGCGCTCCGGCCGCATTTACCGCCACGATTTCCGGAGTGTATTTACTTATTGTTTCGCTTACACCTCGATAATAAATCGTGTCACCGGCAAGATAAAAAGTTTTCTCTTTATTTGCTTTAAAAACAACACCGCATGCTTCCTTTTCAATATCAAGTTTTTCATAAAAAAAAGAAGTGACCGCATCGGATGCTCCGTGATCGCACGGAGTTTTAAATAAAGTGATGTCATGAAATTTTATGCCGTTCGTGTCAAGGATTCTGACATCCTTAAAACCGAATTCATTAAGTTGTGCCGCATCTTTATCCGATTGACAGAATAAAGGCAAATGTTTGGGTAAAAGTTTGGCGGCGACTTCATCGAAATGATCAAAATGCATATGGGTAACGATAACGGCATCAATATCAAATAGATTTTCGACAGGACAAGGCAATTCACAATCAGGATTCCCCTTCCCCGTTGATACGGTATACGGAACTGCAGGGTAGGTTCCTTGCGGTGCCAGCATCGGATCTATAAGAAAACGCTTGTTGGCATAGCTTATGATGGAGGTTGCGCTGCGTATCTGTTGAAAAATCATGAGATTCTCCTTTTTTAGTTGATAAGTTGCGGATAAGCTTTTTTCTTGTTATCGTGATTGTAAAAGCTATAGTAACTATAGGTTCAAGTAAGTTAGAGGATAAAAAATGAAAATCGGAGAGCTGTCGGCAAAAACGGGATGTCCTATAACCAGGATCCGTTTTTACGAACAGAAGGGAGTAATGTTAGAACCTAAGCGCGGTCTTGGCGGACAACGCGAATACGAAAAAGATGATGTAACGCGACTTGAGTTTATTATGGCTTGCAGGGTTAACGGAATGAAGCTTGAATGTATTAAGCGTTTTCTTGAATATCTTGATGATAAAAATAAGGGCAGTTTATGGTTATATGACAGAGTTAATGAATATCTAAAGGAAGTAGAGGTAAAAAAGGAGCAGCTTGATTTGGTGGAAGGTTTTTTGACAAGAGTAAAACACAGGCTTCAAAATGATATCGTAAATAATCATGGAAATGATTTTAAAGATGATTTTCTAAAGACGATAACGGATAGTGACATACGGTGAAAATACGTTCAGTATGCCGATATAATGAATTAAAAACGTAAGGAGATTTAAAATGAAAGATTTTCTTGATTTAGCCAAAGAAAGGTTTTCCTGCAGAGCTTATGATCCTAAGCCGCTTACCGATGATGAAATAAATAAGATTTTATCTGCGGCAAAACTCGCACCTACCGCATGCAACCGTCAGCCGTTTACTTTGCTTGTGGTAAGAGGGGAAAGTCTTAAAAAAATTCAAAAATGCGCATGGCTGTACGGTGCGCCTCTTGCTATCGTGGTATGCACGAATGAAGGAGAGGCATGGCAAAGAAAATATGACGCACAAAATTTTGCCGTGGTTGACGGGGCTATCGTGATGACGCATATGCTTTTGCAGGCGGCGGATATGGGACTTGGTTCTTGCTTTATTGGGGCGATTAAAACCGATCTTTTGACTCAAGCTCTAGAGATTAAGGAGCCGCTTCGAGCTCAGTTTATTATGGTCGCGGGGCATATGGCATCTGACGTAAAACCCGATAAGCTGCACTTTGAGAGAAAGGATTTAAAAGATCAGGTTATTTATCTTGATTAATGTTAAACATTCGGACAGCTTCTGCTGTCCGAAAATACATATTACTTGATGCGGGATTTGACGAATCGTCCTGTTGGCGCCGGACAAATACATCCTAGAATTGTCGGGTATTTGGCTCCGGTTGAGTGGGTAAGATCGATTTGTTTGCCGTTCATGCACATATAGGTAAACCAGGCAAAAGCTTCAGCCTCCATATATGAAGGATGAATTCCGACTTCATCGGAGCGCAATACTTTTAAATCAAGCTTAAGACAATATTCTTCAAAGCGCTGCTTGATTAAAGGGTTATACGCTCCTCCGCCGCAGAGAATAAGATCTCCTTTGTCTAAGCTTATAAAACGCTGTTTGATTTTAATGATTTCATCAATAACGGATCGGACTGAAAATTCACAAAGTGTGGCAAGTAAATCAGCTCCTGAAGCTTCCTTATTTTTTACAAGATTAAGATATTTTTTTACGGTATTTTCGTTAAAGTCCTCGCGCCCGCTTGATTTGGGAAAATCTCTTTTTAAATAAGGATGCTCTAAAAGCTCACAAAGCCAATCTTGTCTGATTTTGCCTTGAGACGCGATTTTGGCGTCTTCATCATACGGTTTATTAAAAAGTTCACGGCAGCAAAGATCAAGCAAGGTGTTGGCAGGACCGCAGTCAAAGCCTGCAAGAACTTTCCCGCCTTTTTCTATTACGGTTAAATTGGATATGCCGCCTAAATTTAAAACGTAGCGATCGCGATGATCGTTTTTTAACATCATTTGATGAAAAGCGGGAGTAAGCGGGGCTCCGTCACCTCCGGCTGCAAGATCTGCCGCTCTGAAATCAACGACGGTATCGATGCCGGTTAAAGCAGCTGTAAGAGGTCCGAGATCCAACTGTTTTGAAAAGTTAAGTTTAGGTCTATGCCTTACGGTTTGACCGTGAGTGCCCACGGCAATGATGTCTTCATTTTTAAGTTTTGCCTTAGAAATTAGATCATTTACCAAAAAGGCTTGTTTTTTGGCGATAAATACGCAGGCTTTTCCTTCTTTTTCGATTTCGTCATTAGAGCTTTGACAAAGTTCATGCAAAGCTTTTGCTTCAGTATCTGTCCATTTGCAGCTGTCAACGGCGATAACCTGAGGTTTGCCAGACTGCATATCAATAAGGCAGGCATCAAGTCCGTCAATGCTGGTTCCTGACATCAAACCGATGTAAAGTTCTTTAGGCATAAAGGTTTTTATTCTCCGTTACTATCGCAATAGCGTTGCACAGCTTTTCAAGTTCTGCGTCGCTGATGATAAACGGCGGCATTAAATATATAAGATCGCCCATCGGCCTTATCCATACATTAAGTTCAATAAAGTGGCGCATTATTTCCCGCATTTTAACCGGAGTTTTAGTCTGAACGACGCCGATTGCTCCTAAGACTCTTACATCTTTGACTAAGCTTTTAGCTTTAAGCGGGATTAAATGTTCCTTTAGTTTTGCTTCAATATGCTTAACCCGTTCTTGCCATGGAGAATTTAAAAGCAGTTTAAAAGAAGCTATTCCTACGGAGCAAGCTAAGGGATTTGCCATAAATGTCGGCCCGTGCATAAAAGCATAAGGAGGATTATTTGAAATTGCAGATGCGATTTTGTCAGTCGTGAGCACTGCAGATAATGTCATATATCCGCCTGTTAGTCCTTTGCCTATACACATTAAATCAGGTACGACATCCGTATACTCAAGGGCAAAAAGTTTGCCGGTACGTCCAAAGCCGGTAGCGATTTCATCAAAAATAAGCAGAATATCGTATTGTTTGCAAAGCTCATGAAGGCGCTTTAAATAAGTAGGATGATAAAAACGCATTCCGCTTGCTCCTTGCACTATCGGTTCAACGATAACCGCGGACAAGATGTCTTTTTTGCTTTCTATAAGCTTTTTCATCGGCAGAAAATCGTTTTCATCCCACGGCTCATCAAAACGGCATTGCGGAATAGGAGCAAAGAAACGTACGGGTAAAGCGGATCCGAAAATTTTATGCATTCCGGCAATCGGATCGCACACGGACATAGCATTCCAGGTGTCGCCGTGATATCCGCCTGAGATGGTTGCAATTTCGCTTTTATGCGTATTTCCTTTGGCAAATTGATATTGAACTGCCATTTTTAAGGCAACTTCTACAGCAACCGATCCGCTGTCGGCGTAAAAAATTTTAGTTAATTCATGCGGCACATATTTGAGGATCAATTTGCCAAGCTCTATGGCCGGATCGTGTGTAAGTCCTCCGAACATCACGTGCGCTACGGATTTTAATTGTTCGCAAAGCGCATCGTTTAATTCTTTAACGTTATAGCCGTGAAGCGCACACCACCATGACGAGGTTCCGTCGGTAAGCTTCGTTCCGTCGGATAAAGTCAGTGTACAGCCGTCAGCTCTCGTGACTTTAAATGCAGGCAGCGGTGTCTGCATTGATGTATAAGGATGGATAAGGTGATCCCTATCAAAGGGGTCAATAAGATTTTCAAAGTTCATATCCTGCTTCCTTAAAACGCTTTTTGTCAGTATCGATATCCGATCCTAAAGTGGTAAGCAAATCGCCTACTATGGCCGAGTTGATGCCTGCGTATAAAGCTTGTTTTAAAGTTTGTTCACTAAGGCGCGCTCTGCCTCCTGCAAGGCGCAGATAGGCTTTTGGCAGAATAAAACGGAAAAGCGCGATGGTTTTTAAAATTTCCGCGTCACTTAACAAGGGTAGCTTTTCAAGCGGAGTCCCGGGAATCGGATGAAGGATATTAAGCGGAACGGAAGTCACTTCAAGATCTTTTAAAGTAAGAGCCAAATCCGCTCTATCTTCCATGCTCTCGCCCATGCCGATAATACCGCCTGAACAAATTTCAAGACCTGCTTCTTTTGCCGCTTTTATAACAGCAATTTTTTGGCTGAATTTATGCGTTGAACATAAGTTTTTAAAATAGTTTTCCGAACTTTCCAAATTGCAGTGATAGCGGGAAAGTCCTGCTTCTTTTAGCTTTTTAAGCTCGTTTTTATTAAGAAGGCCTAAGGATGCGCATAAAGAAATTTTACTGTTTAGTTTTAGATAAGTTAATAAACTGCCGATTTCTTTAAGTTCATTAGGAGAAGGCTTTCGTCCTGACGTTACTAAAGAAAATCTTTTAACGCCTTTTTTCTCGCAATGGAGCGCTTCTTTAAGGCACTCATCGCTATTAACGAGAGGATAGGTAGCAATATCGGTTTTATAGTGAGAGGATTGGGCGCACCATTTGCAGTCTTCTGTACATAGGCCTGATTTTGCATTTATTATCGAACAAGAATCAAATTTCTTTGAGGCAAACCTTAAAGTTATTTTATGGGAAGAGGAAATAAGCTCTTCTACATTATCGTAAGCAATAATGTATGATATGTCCTCACGGGTAATTGCTTTTCCGTCAAGGATTTTTTGGGTAATTAAATTAAGCATTACGGCTTTTCCAAGCGATAAAAATTTTCCGCAAATAAAGGTAAAAAAATAAAAAACATGACGGCTCAAATGATAAGCGCCTTTTTGGCTTCCTGTAAAGCCGACGGATCTTTGCGATCGGTAAATCCTTATTTTCAAAACGGCATTTACATTGATTATAAAGGTGAAAGGCTTATTAATTTATCTTCAAATGATTATTTGAATTTAGGACACGATTTAGCAATACGCCAAGAGTTTTTAAAAATACTTTCTGACTCTCATGCTCTTTTTTCATCAACAAGTTCAAGACTTTTAACCGGAACTTTTAACGAGCATGCATTATTTGAAGAAAAGGCCGGCAAGTTATTTCATAAATCATGCCTTATGTTTAACTCCGGTTTTGATGCCAACTGCGGGATTTTACAGGCATTGGGTGGAAAAGAGACATTGTTCCTTGCCGATAAGCTTATTCATGCTTCGATGATTGACGGTATAAAGGCCTCAGGCGCTAAATTCATGCGTTTTAGTCATAACGATATTGAGCATCTTGAGTCTTTGCTTGTTAAATATAAAGAAAAATTCAAGGAGATTATCGTTATAACCGAAGCCGTTTTCAGCATGGACGGAGATTGTGCTCCTTTAAATGAGCTTGTCTTGCTTAAAGAAAAATATCCTTTAATTAAATTGTACGTGGATGAAGCACATTCATTCGGCGTATACGGCAAAAACGGCTTAGGCTTATGCTATAAGCTCGGTCTTTTAGATAAAGTTGATTATATTTTGTGCACCCTGGGAAAAGCGGCAGGCAGCTGCGGAGCCTTTTTCTTATGTGATGCGATGACAAAAGAATACTTAATCAATACGGTACGGACTTTTATTTTTACGACCGCATTGCCTCCCGTTAATGCATTACATGCGTCATTTATGCTCGATAAGCTTAATAAAGCTGAAAGAAAACGGCAAAATCTTGAAAATGCGGCTGAACGGGTGAGAAATTGTCTTAAAGACATTGGTTTTAAAGTTTTAAGCTCAAGTCAAATAATTCCTATTGTCGTCAATACTAATGAAGCGGCGATAAAAGGCGCTGAGTTTTTTAAAGAAAAGGGCTTTTTCGTCCTTCCTATTCGTCATCCAACGGTACCGCTTGGACAAGCGCGGTTACGGCTTTCATTAAATGCAGCTGTAAATGAGGCAGAGGTTCAAAGACTTTGCGAAGTAATAAAAAAGTTTAAAAATTTTTTAGAGAAGAATATATAAAATGGAAACCGAACTTTTAAAAGGCACCGATCATAATACGCTTAAAGTGGTATTTTTAGGCTTTGGGCAGGATTTAACTCCGTTTTCTTCATTAAACTTAAGTTCCGATACTTTTTTTGTTTATGACTATGAAGACGACAGCGCCGATTTTAGTGTTATTTATGAATATAAAAAGTATGAGGTCATCGCATGGTCGCTTGGCGTGATGATGTCTGATATTTTTGTAAGTAAGGTGGAGAAAAAACCGTGGAAAATGACTGCATTAAACGGTACGCCATTTGGGATAAACAGTGAAAAAGGAGTTGATGCCGCGCTTTATAAAGCAACTTTGGATAATTTAAGTGAAGATAATATGACGCGTTTTTATCGCAGGATGTGCGGGCGCGGACAAGAGTTTGCTGCTTTTACTAAAGTTAAACCTTCACGTTCTCTTGTTTCATTTAAAAATGAACTTATGTTTTTAGCTCAAAAGTCGACAGCTCATCGCGCGGGTAAAATTGTTTGGGACGAGGCTTTTATCGGACTTAAAGACGCTATCATTGCGCCTTTAAATCAAGAGCGAGGTTGGCAAGGACATGCTTTAAACCTTGTAAAGCTTGATGCGGCACATTACAGCGCACAATTTTTTAAAGATAAACTTTCATGAATAAAAATTTAATCAAGTCCCGTTTTTCTAAGGCGGCTTTGAGTTATGAAAATGCCGCTTTTAAGCAAAAGCTTATGGCAGAGGATTTAATTGGGTTAATTGATCCGAAGTTATGTGCAAATAAGGTTTATGAAATAGGCTGCGGTACCGGATTTTTAAGTGAACTTTTACTTAAGAAACTTGATATTAAGACGCTTTATATAAATGACATCAGCTCTTTGATGCTAAATTATTGTGAAGATAAGTTACTGCATTTAAAAGAAAATATTCCTGAAATTTTTTTTATTGAAGGTGATGCGACATGTTTGTCTCTTAAGCAGTCATGCGATTTAATCGTAAGCAACGCGGTCTTTCAGTGGTTTGTTGATTTTAAAAAGGCGCTTTTGCATATAAAAACCAATTTAAAGCAGGGCGGAACGTTGTGTTTTTCAACTTTTTTAAGCGGTACCTGTGTTGAACTTGAGTCTTTAGGACTGCCATGCATTAAATATTTAACCGAACAAGAACTTTTAAGCATTTTAGAGGAATGCGGCTTTGAGATAGATATTTTTGAGTTGCAAAAACAAAGTCTAATCTTTGAAAATCCGTATAAACTTTTAAAGTTTTTTAAAGAAACCGGAACTAATTCGCTTATTTCTCACCAATGGACTCCGGGGATCCTGAAAAGATTTATGCGGGAATATGAAGCAAAATTTAAAGTACCAAACGGGGTAAATTTAAGCTGGATCCCGTGTTATGTTAAAGCTCGTTTAAGGAATTAAAAATGAAAGCTGTTTTTGTGACCGGTACCGATACCGATATCGGTAAAACCTATGTAAGCGCATTAATATGCAAGTCATTAGTTAAGCAAAATTTAAATGTCGGATATTACAAAGCGGCAATAAGCGGAGCAGACAACATTAAAAACTCTGATGCAGGTTATGTAAAAGATGTCGCGGGACTTAAACAGAGCTATGAAAGCTTATTGTCATATTTGTATCAGGATCCGTTGTCTCCTCATTTGGCTGCACGCATTGAGCAAAGATTCGTCGATCTTAAAAAGGTAAGTGAAGATTTTCATCAAGTAGCAGCGCTTCATGATTATGTTTTAATGGAAGGATCCGGCGGTATCGTTTGTCCTATTGTCTATGAAAAAAATAAGAAAATATTGCTTGAGGACATCGTTAAGCTTTTATGTCTGCCTGTTGTCATTGTTGCCGATGCCGGTCTTGGTACTATAAATCAGACGACGCTTTGCTGTCATTATTTAAAATCTAAGAGTATCGCAATTAACGGCATAATCCTTAACAATTTTGATAAAAATAAAACGATGCATCAGGATAATCTAGCGATGATTGAAGATATTAATAAAGTTAAAGTCATTGCAACCGTTGCAAGTCAAGCTGCAGAGCTTTCTATGAGAGTAGGCTCATTGTCTGATGCTTTTTCTTTAATTACTAAATTTTAAAAAATGATATATTGATTTGATAGTTATATATACATGCTATAACAAGAGTTTCGTTAAGGCTTGAAAGCATCTTGTCCGAAATCTTAGGCAAACTTTAATTTTACTGTGTATTAAAAGCGGGGGTTTGCGTAAAAACCTTTGTTTTACTGCAAATGACCGTTAAATCGTTTAGAATAGTCTGCATTTTAAAGAATTATTTTTTAGGAGAGTCAATGGTAGACGTACAAACAGCGCTTGACGAGATTTGCCGCGGCGCAGAAGAAATTATCCCGATTGAAGAGTTAAAGAAGAAACTGGAAAGCGGTCGTAAGTTAATTGTAAAACTCGGAATGGATCCTACCGCTCCTGATATTCATTTAGGCCACACCGTTATTTTAAATAAATTGCGTACCTTTCAGGAGCTCGGCCACCAGGTTGTTTTGATTATCGGTGATTTTACTGCATCGGTAGGAGATCCTTCAGGTAAAAACACCACTCGTCCGCAGCTTTCACGCGAGAAGATTTTAGAAAATGCCAAAACTTATGCCGAACAGGCATTTAAAATTTTGGATAAAGACAAGACCATTATCCGTTATAACAGCGAGTGGCTCGGTAAACTCGGGGCTGAGGGCACAATCCGCCTTGCCTCAAAGCTTACCGTTGCAAGAATGCTTGAGCGCGACGATTTTACCAAGCGTTATCAGAGCGGACAGCCAATTGCCATCCATGAGTTCTTATATCCTTTGTTCCAAGGATATGACAGTGTGTGCTTGAAAGCCGACATTGAGCTTGGCGGTACCGATCAGAAATTCAACCTTTTAATGGGTCGTGAGTTGCAAAAAGACGCCGGTCAGGAGCCGCAATGCGTATTAATGATGCCGCTTTTGGTAGGTCTTGACGGCGTTAAGAAGATGTCAAAGTCTGCCGGCAACTATATCGGTGTTCATGACGCTCCTAATGATATGTTCGGTAAGATCATGTCTTTAAGCGACGATTTGATGTGGACTTATTTCGATTTATTGTCTTTCCGTCCTTTAAAGGAAATTGCCGAGCTTAAAGCTAATTGTGCATCAGGGCAGATGAACCCGCGTGATGCCAAGATGGAACTCGGTCGTGAAATCGTAGCCCGTTATCACGGTAAGGAAGAAGGAGATAAAGCAGTAGAGTCTTTTATCAATCAGTTTGCCAAAGGGGCTGTCCCTGATGAAATGCCGGAGCTTACTTTAGATAATGCTCCTCTTCCTACTTTGCTGAAAAACTCACAACTTTGCGCTTCAACTTCAGAGGCTATGCGCATGATTAAGCAAAATGCGGTTAAAATTGACGGTAAGGTAATTGCTGATAAAGATGAGGCAATTGCTAACGGCACTTATGTTTTCCAAGTCGGCAAACGTCGTTTTGCGCGTATTACTTTAAAGTAAGGAGCATCTCATGACTCAGGATGAGTTAAAGGTAATGGTTGCGGAGGAGGCGCTTAAATATATTCCAAAAGACGGAATATTAGGCGTAGGTTCGGGATCTACCGTAGTCAAATTTATTGAAGCAATCGATCGCTTTAAGATTAAAGTTGATGCGGCGGTAAGCAGTTCCAATAAGACCACCAAGATGCTTCAGGATATCGGTATTCGCGTACTCGATCCTAATGATGTAGAGCCTTACGGTGTGTATATTGACGGTGCCGATGAGGTTAATCCTGCTTTTGACATGATCAAAGGCGGCGGAGCTTGCCTTACGCGCGAGAAGATCTTAGCTTCAATGGCAGAGAAGTTTATTTGTATCGTCGATAAGTCCAAATTGGTGCCGACTTTAGGTGAATTCCCGTTACCGGTTGAAGTTATTCCTATGGGGCGAGAGCAAGTTGCGCGTTCTTTAAGAGCTTTAGGCGGAAATCCTATTTTGCGTCAGGGCTGCATTACTGATAACGGCTGTGAGATCCTTGATGTTCATGACTTCATGATTGAAGATCCGTTAGCGATGGAGGCCCAGATTAACGCAATTCCCGGGGTGGTCACGGTCGGACTTTTTGCCAAACGCGGCGCTGATACTGTGCTTTACGCTACTGAAGATGGTGTTTGCGTTAAAGTACGTCCGTAATCGGCGTTTATATCAAATTAATTAAGTAAAGAAAAAGCCCTAATGAAGAGTATTTTTAGGGCTTTTGTCGCATTAGCGTTGAATAAAAAACAGTATCTTAGTGCAAAATAAGAAACAGTTTTTCCTGAATTCTAAGAATGCGGCGATAGATAATTTTTGTCTTTTGAGCTTTGCTGCAGCGGGAGGACAAAAAGACTCCCGCCATAGTATCGTCAAAACTTAAAGTAGGCACAGATTGTATGATTTTATTCATATATAACAAATCATTCTGTGGATATTAAAATATGGTGTGTAAATTAAAGGTTTTAATTTACGGCATATTATTTTCTAAGTAATTTTGTAAGTTGATCTGACAACTCTTTTTCAGTTAAAGAACAGTGATGCTGACCTAAACTTATAGCCGGCTTAATTTTGCCGTGAAAATCACTGCCGCAGGTAATGAATAAATTATTCATCTGCGCAAAATGCCTGATTGTCGCAGCTTCCTCTTTACAATGATAACTGCTGAATGCTTCTATGCCGTCTAGTTTGAGTTTGGCAATGTCGCTTAACAGATGCATTTTCCCTTTAAGATTAACGCAAGGATGAGCTAATACCGCATAACCTCCGGTAGCGTGAATTATGTCAATGATTTCTTGCATTGAAGGGAACTTTGATTTTGCAAAGCAAGGTTTGCCTTGTGCAAAAAAATCCCAATAAAAGTTGGCAAGCGGGTTATCACTGCGCTTGCCTCCCGGTCTGTACGACTCAAGACGCGGATCATTTTTATATGCCGGATGACTTAAGATGACCTCGGCAAACATTTCCCCGGTCCAGGTTTCAGGCCAATAGCTGTCTTTTGATAAAGCATTGAGCTCCGTTTCGCTAATTGCAAAACCGAGCTTTTTGATTTTCTCTAGTCTTATTTGCGAAATTGTCATGCTCTGGGTGCGAATATTGTTTTCAATTTCAGCAAAAGCCGGATCTTGAAAGTTGATTTGGTAGCCTAAAACATGAAAATCGGTATTTTCAAATGTACAGTCGATTTCTATGCCGGGGATATATTTAATATTATGTTTTACTGCACTTTTTTGAGCTGTAAAATTAGCTGCTACCGTATTGTGATCGGTAATTGACATAACTTTTATATTACAGATATTGCAGTTTTCTACTAATTGTTCCGGTGAAAATTCACCGTCGTTGCTATAAAGAGAATGCATATGAAGATCAAACATTTTAATTGCCTGCTGCAAAAATTCTGGAATTGTTAAGATTGTAGCAAACGAAACTTTGTTTTTTTGCAATATGACCGTTGCTTTTTTCAAAGTACGGCTTAACATGACTTTAAATATCGTCCGGAGAGTGCATAAGATAGAGATACACAATGGGCTACAGCCAAGAAGGCAACAATCAAGCAGTTAAAGAAAAATTGTTTACCCGAGATTATATTCTTATGATCGTGACTAACGGTTTATTATTTTTCGGCTTTCAATTTTATCCATCGGGTTTGCCTCCTTTTTTAAAAACTTTAGGCGCTGATGATATAGTTTTAGGTTTTTTGACTTCATTAATTGCAATACCTGCCATTTTGTCACGACTTATTGCAGGAAATCTTCTTGATCGCTATGGCCGTTTTAAGGTTTTGTGTCTTGGTCTTTTTAGCATGACGGTTTTGGCTTACTTTTTAGGTGTTTTTCAAACCGTATTCATGATTTTGCTTATAAGAGGTTTGCACGGTCTTGCGTGGGGAGTGTCGGCAACGGGATCGGCAACAGCTGTAACGGATTTTATCCCTCGTTCAAGACTCGGCGAGGGCATGGGGTATTTTTCTCTTTCCTGTTCTCTTGCAATGGCTATAGCTCCAGCTTTAGCCTTAAGCTTGCCTTTTGAGTGGATGTTTCGTCTGGGGACTATATTTTTTGCCGGAGCTTTCATCCTTTGTCTTTTTGTCAGATATAAAAAAATTGAGGCAAATAGGCAAGAAAAGCGTTCTTTGATTGAAAAGCGTTCCTTAATGCCGTCTTTTGTAGTGTTGTGCTCAAATGCATCTTACGGAGCAATAGTAACATTCGTGGCTTTATTCGGATTGGAGCGCGGCATAAGTCATGTCGGTATGTTTTTTGCTTTGTACGCTCTGGCTTTAATGGTAAGCAGACCCTATGTCGGTAAGCTTGTTGACAGAATAGGCTGCAAGGCTGCAATCGGTCCGGGGATTATCGCTTTATTGCTGTCATTGGTGTTGTTGTCGTTTGTGTTTAATACTTTTACATTTTTAGCTTGCGGCGTTTTGTATGGTTTGGCACAAGGCGCCGTGATGTCAGGTACGCAGACTTTAGCAATTTTACGCGCTCCAAAAGATCGTTTGGGGGCAGCTAACGCCACTTATTCAAGTTGTTTTGATTTAGGATTGGGAGTTGGGGCTTTGATATTCGGTTTCGTTGCCGAGTACACCGGGTACGGTTTAATGTTTTTGATTTGCGGGCTAACGCAGGTTATTCCTTACGTGGTTTTAAAATTGGATAAAGAGCCTGATGCAAAAGATTGCACACATTGAGAGCAAATATTTAGAAATGTGAAGTTTGTATGGATTTAAAGTTTTACTTCGGTAACAATTCTAAGACTTTAAAAACTAAGTAGAATTTTAAGGATAAAAATAATGGCTCATATCAATCCGCCTTATCGCGCCGATCATGTCGGTTCTTTTTTGCGTTCTTCAAAAATTGTAAATGCCCGTCGCTTTTTTCAAGATGGAAAAATCAGCAAAGCAGAGTTGACTCAAATTGAGGATGAGGAAATTTCCGTTTTAGTAAAGCAGGAGATAGCTAACGGCTTAAAAGCCGTTACTGACGGAGAGTTCCGCCGGGCTTATTGGCACCTTGATTTTTTAGCCGCATTAAATGGTATTGAGCATATTAAAGCTAAAGCGTGGTCGGTTGCTTTTGCGGATCGTCAGCCAAAAGCCGAAACGATAAAAATCAGCGGTAAAATCGCTTTTTCAAACGATCATCCGTTTTTGGAGGCTTTTTCAAAGTTAAAGTCTATAGCAGGAGAGCATGAAGTTAAATTTACTATTCCCTCTCCTTCCATGCTGCATTTAATTTGTTGTGTACGTGAGGCAAATTACGAGCCGATAGCTTTATACAGGAACAATGATGAGTCTTTGTTTGATGATATTGCAGATGCTTGGTGTGATGCGGTAAAAGCTTTATATGATCGCGGATGCCGTTATTTGCAGCTTGACGATACTTCATGGGGAGAGCTTTGCTCGCTTGAAAAACGTGAAGCTTATGCACAGCGCGGTATCGATCTTGATAAACTTGCAGAAAACTACGTTGCAGTTATCAATCGGATCATGGAAGCAAAACCTGAGGATATGGTTATTTGCATGCATATCTGTCGCGGTAATTTCCGTTCAACCTGGTTTTCATCAGGCGGATATGAGCCTGTAGCTCCGATTCTTTTTGCCAAATGCAATGTTGACGGGTTTTTCCTTGAATATGACACAGATCGTGCCGGAGATTTTTCACCTTTGCGTTTTATAAAAGATCAGACTGTCGTTTTAGGCTTGATTTCATCAAAATTCGGCGATCTTGAGGATAAAGAAGCCGTTAAAAAACGTATTCGTGAAGCATCTCAGTATGTGCCTCTTGACAGGCTGTGTTTATCGACTCAATGCGGATTCTCTTCGACGGAAGAAGGTAATATTTTAAGTCATGAAGCTCAGTGGGCTAAAATTAGGCTGGTTTGCGAAATTGCAAAAGAAGTATGGTCTGATGCTTAATTTTTTTTAGATGACGCAATAATTGGATTAAAGTCCTAGCGAGCAGTTAGGGCTTTTGTTTAAGTTTTTGGAAGAGTTATATGTTAAAGGCATTGGTTTTAAGCAGCGGCGGAGTTGATTCGACTACCTGTTTGGCTCTTGCTGTCGATAAATTAGGAGCTGAAAATGTAAGCTCGGTGTCGATTTTTTATGGGCAAAAACACCAAAAGGAATTACAGCAGGCAAAGAAAATTGCTGATTATTACAAAGTGAATCATTATGAACTGGATTTAAGCGCTATGTTTGCACAAAGTAACTGTGCTTTGCTTAAAAATTCGACGCAGGAAATTGAAGAAAGTACGTATGAAGAACAAATTACGGCTCACGGCAAAGTAAATACTTATCTGCCTTTTAGAAACGGTTTGTTTTTGGCAAGTGTCGCAAGTCTTGCTGGTTCCATTTATCCAGATGATGAAGTAGAAATTTATTTGGGAGCGCATGCTGATGATGCGGCATTAAATGCTTATGCAGATTGCTCAATGGAATTTATCGAGGCGATGAATCGGGCAATTTCCATCGGAACATATTCGCAGGAAAATATTGTTGCGCCATTTGCAGGAAAAACCAAAGCCGATGTGGTTGCTTGCGGTTTAAAACTAGAAGTGCCTTATGAGCTTACATGGAGCTGCTATGAGGGAAAGGAAAAAGCCTGCGGAAAATGCGCAACATGTCTTGATAGACTAAAGGCTTTTAAAAGTAACGGAGTAAAAGATCCGCTGGATTACGCATAATATGCCGGTAATTTTTATATAAATAAACTGGCAAAAGTAAAAAGCGGGTAAAAGAAAAGTAAAAAAAATAAAAAATTTTTAATGTGAGCAAAATCGCATAAAAATCAGGGGTTTTTGCAGATAATAAAGTTTCC
>NZ_CAJKVK010000035.1 GCF_905203285.1 uncultured Succinatimonas sp. | reverse complement strand
ACTAAGGAGCCTTATATGAAAAGCGCACTATGGATCTTAAATATATTTGCTGCCATTGCGCTCACAACCGGATGTGCCACCCAGATTACATCAGATACAGCTTCGCAGCCGACCGCTGAAAAAGTTTCAACTTTTTCAGAATTTACAACCGATTACTTTACTTTAAAAGTTCCTTCAGATTGGCAGGTAATTCGTGCTCAGGGGCCCCAAGCTCCAGCCTTCATATCTTTAATCAACACAAATGCCAACGCTGCATTTAATTTACGCATTACCCGTTCCACGCTTTCTATTGACGATTTATGCCAATTGGCTGCAAAAGGTATCGTTGCAAACCGCGGAGACATATACGACGGTCCGTCTATAAACTACGGAACCTGCAAGATAAAAGCCCATAGTCCCGGCGGACTTGATTTTAAAATAAGAATGCGTGCCTATGATGACGGTGATGTCGCCGTAATAAATTACCTTGGTGATGAAGAAGTGGTAAATAAGCTGCTTTTAAATCTTGAGGGTAATGAAAAAATCATGAGCTTAATCGCTGAGCCTCTTTAGCTTTAAAACTCGCTTAATCATTATTTTGTCTAATTCAAAAACGTTTTGATGTTTTTGCTATACTTTCTTTGTTTTTAAATTTTGATCTCAAGAGTCTATATGATGAAACAATTTCTTTTGCCTTTATTTTTCACTGCAGGTTTATGCGCCTGCGGCTCTTCATATGAAGAACAAAACAATTCCTCACTACCCGGATCTTCTCTTTCTCAAATCAATCACTCAGTAACTACTGTCGCAAACGATTTTTTCAGTATTGACGTCCCTGACAATTGGGAAATTTTCAGTAAAGAAGGTCCGTCAATGCCTGCGCATGTAAGTGTTAATAAAAAAGACGGATCTGCCCTTGTAACTATCGGGGTTACCAGAAGTTCACGCACGATTGAAGAAACCTGCAAACTTGTTGCCAACAATCTTGTTGATGATCAAAAAAATTTAACCGCGCCGGCAAAAGTGGAATTCGGAACCTGCAAAGTTCAGGCGAATGTAGATGGAAAACCTATAGGCATGTGGATGCGTTCATATCCTGACAGATCGCTTTATTCCATTTATTATGAAGGGGAACTTTCAGAGGTAAACGAAATTCTTACCAGCCTTCAGGGAAATGAACAAATGATGATGCTGTTGGTTCAGCCTCTTTAACAAAACTTAAAATTTCTGCAGCAAAAGCATCAGCTGTTGCTGCAGGATAAAATCATACCTTGAAAATATAATTTTCTTTACGCGGAGCAGGAAGAGGCTCCTCATCTGCATAACCTAAAATACAGTGCCCGATTCCGACATATTTCCCTTCTATGCCTAAAGATTTAAGAAGTTCCTGACCAAAAGGCGACTCAAATTCCTGCTTGGCGCGATGAACCCAGCAGCTGCCGAAGCCCTCAGCGTGCGCGGCATTTAATAAATTTCCCAAAACCAAAGCACCGTCTTCAATATAAGTAGGAATAGAACTGTCCGCTAAAACAGCAATAACTACCGGAGCTCCGTAAAAAGGATCTTTATCTTTACCTGCAACTTCCGCATTAATTTTTGAAAGCTTGTCTCTTACGGTCTTATCCGTAATTGCAATAATAATAGCTGACTGCTTACCCATTCCGCTTGGTGCATAAGTTCCGGCTTTTAGAATACGCTCTAAAACATCTTGAGGAACCATGTCAGGTTTATATTTGCGTATGGCACGGCGAGTCAACAGATTATTTAAAGACTCTTTCATATCAGCCTCCGATCTTTGTTTAGCTAAAATCTTTCCTGCTAATTTAGCCTTATTTAGACTTTTGCAACGTACCAAAGGTCACAAAAGATATTTTTCCTTAATTAAAGGCAAAAAGTCTCTATCTGCAGGAACCCATTTAAAGTCAAAAATATTAAGAGCGTTAACCCATTGTAAAGCCGTATGCTCAATAAGAGAAGGATAATTACCTTCTTCTAATTCACACTCGAAAACATCCATCTGTAATTTAAAATCAGGATAATCAAAAGTACAAACCGTAATCTTATTGTTAACTTTTATCCTGCAGTTAAGTTCTTCTTTTATTTCACGGATACATGTGTCCTGAGGATCTTCGTAAGGTTCAACCTTTCCTCCTGGCAACTCCCAAAATCCGCCTAATCTTTTATTTAAAGGACGTAAAGCAGCTAAAAAAGATTTATTTTTTACAATTAAAGCTGCACTTACCCTAACTATCTTTTTATCCATATTTATCCTTCAAAGTTTGTGTCCTGCATAATCTGCTATTGCTTTATCCAAAATAGCCATGCCTTCCTTTAAAAGCTTTTCATCAAGATTTAACATCGGTTCGATTCTTATCCAATTAGCCCCGATACGCATCGTATAAAGCCCTAAATCAAAAGCTCTCTTAATTATTTTTTGGCATGCCTTATTATCATCCTCATGAGAGTTTATGCTTTTAACCCATAATCCGTACGCAAGCCCTAATCCCGTGTACTTTTCTATGACCGAAGGGTATTTCTGCTTTAACTTTTTAAGTTCATCTTGCAGAATCTCTATATTTTTATGCAGATTATTCTGAAAGCCCTTTGATTCAATCAAATTAAAATTATAAAGACCGCGCGCGCATGCCTCGGAATTTCCCGCCATGGAAAAAGCATGCTCACAAGGACCTAATGCCTGCATGAATTCCTTTCTGCCAAGAATCGCTCCAAGCGGAATGCCTCCGCCAATATGCTTGCCCATAGTCACGGCATCGGGAAAAACATCAGGATAATTTTCAATAGAGAAAAACGGACCGGTTCGATAAAAGGCCATTTGAACCTCATCCGCAATAAAAGCGCAGTGATGCTTTCTGCTTAAAGAATAGATCTCATGCATAAGCCTTTGATGCATGGGAAGCATCCCCATATCACCCTGAATCGGCTCCACGATAAATCCTGCAATCGTATCGCAGTCAAGCGCTTTTATCTTTTCGAGAACACCGTCAATTCGTTCATCATCAGCATTTTCATCACAAAAAGGCATCGCATAAATCTCACCTACCATCGGTGCAAATTTATTTGAAAGTCTGCCGGGAAGAGAAGTTAAAGAGGCTGCTCCGAACGTCGTACCGTGATAATCTCCTTCAAAAGTAACAATCTTTTGGCGTCCCGTATACGCTCGTGAAAACTTAATTGCCGCATCATTGGTATCAGATCCGCATACGCTAAAAGCTATCTGAGAAGAAAATCCGCCGGGAAATTTTTTAACAAGTCTTTTTGCGTATTCAATTTGATTTACACCGCTTGCGTAAGGAAACGGGAATGAACCGAACTTAAAATCATCCTTTATACCGTAGCCTAAACACATGGTGCAGGCACCTGAGGTAAAATCAAGATAACGCTTGTTATCAACGCTTATTAAATAAGGGCCTTCGGCAATTTTAACCACTAAAGGAAGCTCTGCAATATGCTGAACCGGAGCAATCAGCTCCTTATCCGCATCAAGATATTCTTCAACAATTTTATTCATATATAACAATAAATTATATATTTATCAGTTTTACTTCGCTTAAAGCATATAAGCTGTAAAAAGGAACTTGCCTTTCTACAGCTTACATTTAATTTTACTTAAGAAAATCCTAACATTGATAAGTTGCGGCAATCTTATAAATCTGCTCACAATCGGCACGATTTAATACCATAAAATGCCCTTCCGTATGTTCATCAATACCTAAGAGGTTAAGCATTTTGGGAATATCTTCAGCTTTAGCTCCGATATCCGCAAAAGACAGAGGCATTCCGATTGATTTAAAGAAAGAACGTAATGCGCTGATGCCCTGCTTTGCGGTACGTGACGGATCTTCAAAATCCATTGAAACTCCGAACACGCGATTGGCAAATTGAGCAAAACGCATAACGTTATGAGTAAATGTATATTCCATCCATGCAGGGAACATTACTGCAAGTCCGGCGCCATGGGCTACGTCATAAAGAGCTGAAAGTTGATGCTCCAAATGATGCGTTGCCCAATCCTGTTCACGTCCGACGCCGCAAATATTATTATGTGCCAACGTTCCTGCCCACATTAAATTTGCGCGAGCTTCATAATTTGTAGGATCGGCAAGCACTCGAGGAACGGTTTCAATAATTGAAAGCAAAACCGCTTCACATAAACGATCGGTAATTGAAACGTCTTTGGTATTGGTAAAATAACGCTCCATTACATGAGCCATCATATCCACCGCACCGCAAGCCGTTTGATAATTTGGAAGAGTTACGGTAAGTTCAGGATCCATAACGGCAAATAAAGGCACATTAAACTCTGTGCTAAGTCCCTGTTTAATAACCTTTCCGTTAATTTCTTTTTGAATCACGGCACTGTTTGATCCTTCAGAGCCTGCAGCAGGAATTGTAAGAACCACGCCGGTCTTAAGTGCTTTGGTAACGCGCTTGCCGCCGACATAAAAATCATCAAAAAAATCACCGTCGTTAACAATTCCGATTGCAGCAGCTTTTGCCGTATCGATAACGCTGCCGCCGCCAACGGCCAAAACAAAGTCCACATCGTTCTGCCGTCCAAGTTCAATTGCTTTGTAAACTAAGTCGGCGCGGGGATTGGGCTTAACTCCGCCTATTAACACATAAAAAATGCCTGAATCTTTTAATGATTTTTCCACGCGATCAAGAAGTCCAGATCTGACGCAGGAACCCCCACCGTATACCAATAGAACTCGGGATTTCCCGGCTTCCTTTACATAACTTCCGGTATTTTCTTCGACTTTTCGACCGAAGTAATACTGCGTAGGCCGATAAAAATCAAAATTATCCATGATGCTACCCCTTATCTATGAACACGGCTTGCCGATTTTTGCAAAAAATAACAAATCATTAATAAAAGGCGATTTCTCAAAGTCACAGGTTCTGACTATGGAATCAACCTTATAGTATCTTTTTAAGATGAGATTAGTCCAATACTTTTCATTATGCTGCACGTCGGCAAGATAAATATATTTATTTGCCTTAAGACTAAAAGGAGATACGATAATTTCATCTTGTTTGGCATCAAGCTGTGACTTTATCTCATATTGTCTTATCTTATTATCGCTGTAAGCCTGTGTGTAGCCTACGGCAGTACTTACACCGCTTGCAAAAACAAAAAGCGAAGCTAAAACTATTATGCCCTTTTGTAATCTAACGGATAAAAGAGCCTCTCCTCTTACATATAAAATATCCATTAAACCGAGAACTCCGGGGATCGCGAACATGGTAAAGGGAGCTGCAGAACGCGCCGGAAAATTAGGCGAGGCAATCATTACCGCCAGAGAAACAAAAGCTATCAGAATAAGCCACAAAGATGCGTAATACTGATAAGGATAAGCATACTGTAAATATAAAGATCTAATCTTATATAAAGCTAATATAAAAGCTGCAATCAATAAAATCTGCGTTGCTAAGGAAACAAAGAAAATTTCAAGTGATACAAAAAGATGGGAAGTATAATCAAATCCCTTGGCTTCCATAGAATCAAGACGGGCTTCGTTGCCTGGGGCCAGAATTAAAATAAAAAATCCTACGCACAATCCTATAAAGCCCCACAGCTGCCATGAAGTAAGCTTTTTGTGGTAATAGTTATACGCACAAAATAAGAAGGTTCCGGCACAAGCTGCTGCACTGTTGTTTTCATTAGACCATCCGGCAATAATGCCCAAAGCAAACATTCCGATAACTGCCAAAGTGCCTGAATCAACTTTGTCTCGGCAAAACGACAGGCGGTACGGAAGTAAAAAATACATAATAATTACTACCGTAACCAAGTAATTACAGCTGCTTACGATATTAAACACCACCTCTCCGAAATTGCGCATACAAATCCATAAAAAGGCAGTGATAAAAAACAGAGGAAACAGTTTTAAATTTTTAAGCGTCGGCTTAATGCCATAGGCATGATAATAAATGCCAAGCACAAGAGCCAAATAACATAAAGCAGTAAAAATCGCGTTATATGGTTTGCCGATGAAAAGTAAAAACTGAGCAAACAAGTGTGCAATCGTTCTTCCGCCCCAGTCAAAATAATGACGATACTGTGAGATGAAAATTTCAGATACCGACGCTACGACATCATTAGTACCTTCAACTAACATGTAGCGGTAATCATTGGCAAAATAAGGAGCTAAAAAGGCACAGACTCCGATAAAAATAAACCACAGCAATAAATATGAATAAGAATAAAAAGCGTTACTGCTTCGCATTTTAGTTTTTAATCTCCGCAAAAAAGCCCGGAGGCAACGCTCTATATTTTAACCTCGCGTTTTGCCTATAGTTATTTTTGTTGTTGTAAATTAACGAAAAAGTAAACAACTCGGCTTTTTAGCGCCAACTCAATGCTAAAATAACATCCGTTTTAATAGATTGATTGTGATAACGATAATCCATGCAAGTATCTTCCCTTATTCAATGTTCCTTCGGCTCTTCACGCAATAAAAAAGTTTTAGGAAATCTGCAGGGTCCTGCCCTGGCTGCTGCAATTTGTACGCTTAAAAACGAGACCAAATCATCGTTACTTATAATTTGCGACAATCCTTTTTCTGTAACGAAGATACAGCAAGACTTACACGCTCTTGCGCCAAGCCTTAAGGTACTTGTTTTCCCTGATTACGAAACACTGCCTTATGACGCTTTGTCCCCGCATCAGGATATTATTTCATCGCGGCTTGAGCTGCTTTCTGAGCTTGCGTCTATTAAAAACAGCGTTGTCATTTTGTCGCTAAATGCGTTAATGGGAAGACTTTGCCCTACCGATTACGTGGCAAAATACTCTTTTGTCTTGAAAAAAGGCGAAACGAAAGACATCAACGCCCTACGCCAATCTCTTGTAAATAACGGATATCTGCAAGTAGCTCAGGTTTTAGAACACGGCGAATTTGCAGTGCGCGGATCAATTTTAGATATTTTCCCCATGGGCAGCGACGAACCGTTTCGTATTGATTTTTTTGATGATGAAGTAGATTCCATTAGAACTTTTGATGTTGAAAATCAGCGTTCGCTTAAAGAAATTGATGCAATTAAACTTTTACCTGCGCATGAATTTCCATTGGATAAAGAAGGGATCTCCGCATTTAGAAGCAATTACCGCGACGCTTTTCCTTCCGTAAATTTAAATTCCCACACTATTTATCAATCTATTTCAAAAGGAGCGATCCCTGCCGGAATTGAATATTATCTGCCGCTGTTTTTCGGTAAAAGCTCAACATTCTTTGACTATATAAATAATGATTATTCACTGGTATTGGTAGGGGATATTCAAAAGGCGGCAGAAGATTTTGACATTGAAACCCACAAGCGCGCCGCACTTAACGCCGGCAATGCCGATCATCCGTCACTTCCTGCTTATTCATTGTTTTTAAGTCCTAAAGAGCTTTTTAACAATATTCAAAACTATCCTTACATTTCTCTTTATGAAAATAAACTTAGCACTGAGCAAACAGAAAAACGCGGAGTAAACAACGCAAATTTAAGCAATATCCCCCAAATTGCTTTTTCGCATCAGGATAAAAACAGCTCCGGAAAATTTGTAGCTTTTGCTTCTGATTTCATTGATAAAGGCGGACGCATAATTATTACTGCCGTATCTGAAGGCAGAAGACATTCGTTAAGAGAAATTTTTCCTCAAATACTTGTTGATAAATACGGGCTTAAAGCAGCATCAAGCATCAATGATTTTTTAACTGCCGATGAGCGCCTGATGTTAAGCCTTGCGCCATTTGACAGCGGCGTAATATTTGACGAATTTAAAATTGCTGTCATCACCGAAACCGAGCTTTACGGTTCTCAAGCGGTAAAACAGCGAGTACGCAATAAAAAATCCAGTATTTCTCAGGAAGCGGCCATTAAAAATCTTGCCCAGCTTACCGAAGGACAAGTCGTTGTACATATCGATCATGGCATCGGTCGCTACCGCGGACTTAAAACGCTTACCATAGGCGATGTAAAAGGAGAATTTTTAACAATTGAATATCAAGGTGGGGATATCCTCAACATCCCTATCACCGCTTTAAATAAAGTTGCCCGCTACAGCGGTTCTGAAAATCCCCAGTTATCAAGATTAGGAACCGATGCTTGGGGCAAGAAAAAGCAAAAAGCCGCACAAAAAGTAAGAGATGTTGCAGCCGAACTCCTTGATTTGTACGCCCGTCGTGAATCTCGACCGGGACATTCATTTAATATTGATCAAAGAGCACTTGAGGAGTTTGCTTCAGGTTTTGGCTATGAAGAAACCCCCGATCAGCTTGCAGCCATAAACGCCACGCTAAATGACATGCAGCAGGGGAAGCCTATGGATCGTCTTGTGTGCGGAGACGTAGGCTTTGGTAAAACTGAAGTTGCCCTTAGAGCAGCTTTTGTTGCCGCCAATTCAGGAATGCAGGTTGCCGTTCTCGTTCCCACAACAATTCTCGCCGAGCAGCATTATCAGAACTTCAAAGAACGTTTTGCCGGTACGGCAATCGTAGTTGAAGAATTAAGCCGATTTAAAAGTACCAAAGAGCAAAACGAGATTTTAAAGAAATTGGCATCAGGCGGCGTTGATATCGTTATCGGTACGCATAAGCTGTTGTCTAAAACCGTTAAATTTAAAAATCTGGGACTGGTTATTGTTGACGAAGAACATCGCTTTGGCGTCAAGCAAAAGGAAAAACTTAAAGAGCTGCGCGCCGAAGTTGATTTGCTGACACTTACCGCAACCCCTATTCCAAGAACTCTCAATATGGCAATGGAAGGCATGCGCGAATTGTCAATTATTGCCACGCCTCCTGAACATCGGCTTGCGGTAAAAACCTTCGTTTCAGAAAACTCCGATCAATTGTGCCGAGAAGCAATCATGCGCGAGCTGCGACGCGGCGGACAGGTTTATTACCTGCACAATGATGTTGCTACCATAAATCAAAAGGCTGAATACCTGCAAAAACTCGTTCCGGAAGCAAAAATCGGTATCGGACATGGACAGATGGCAGAAAGAGAGCTGCAAAAAGTAATGCGCGATTTTTATCACCAGCGCTTCAATCTGCTTTTATGCTCCACCATCATTGAAAACGGTCTTGACGTATCAAGTGCCAATACCATTATTATCGATCGTGCTGATTTATTAGGCCTTGCCCAGCTGCATCAAATTCGCGGACGCGTCGGCAGATCACACCATCAGGCATATGCATATCTTTTTACACCGCCCAAAACTTTAATTACCAAAGATGCAAAAAGAAGACTTGATGCCATTGCCTCAATGGAAGAGCTCGGAGCAGGATTCGTTCTTGCAACGCACGATCTGGAAATTCGCGGCGCCGGTGAACTTTTGGGCGAAGAACAATCAGGACAAATTGAATCCGTAGGCTTCTCTTTATACATGGAAATGCTCGAAGCTGCGGTAAAAGCATTAAAGAACGGTCGTGAACCTTCACTTGCCGAACTGACATTAAATGAATGCGACATCAATCTTCATATACCGGCTTTGCTCCCTGATGACTATATCGGCGATATCAATACCAGATTGTCTTTTTATAAACGTTTATCCGCATGTACCACGCCAGAGGATTTTGAAGATCTTAAAGTGGAACTTATCGATCGTTACGGATTTTTACCGCAGAGCGCCGAAAACCTTTTTGCCATATCCAAACTTAAAAAGACCGCAGGAGATCTCGGAATTGTAAAAATTCTCGGTGACGGCAGAGGCGGTTTAATCGAGTTTAATAAAGATCATAAAGTAAAACCTGAGTATTTAATTTCATTAATTACAACCTGTAAACATAATGAATATCGTATGAGCGGACCCAACACACTGCGTTATAACCTTCCTGAAACGGATAAGATGCCAAGGCTTAAATTGATGCAAATGTTAATTAACGCACTCTACGCTCACAGTTATTTATTTTCAGCAAATAACACAAACTAAACCAGAATGCGTTGCTAAGTTGCCGCACAAGAAGAAAAAAGTGCGGCAACTGATTTTTTGTATATGAAGGAACTTATTTAAGTGCACAAACCCGTTTAGAACTTTAGCACGGATCCTTAGATCGCTCTATCGCTTTTAAAGATTACCGCCATGATACGCACAGCAGTTATGATGCTTTTATTGGAACTGCGTTACTTGGCGCCGGGAAAGATTTTGTATTTAAGCAATCAGGACATAAATTCAGCATCGGCCCAATTGCCTTTTTTGACTACACTATGGCAGCATGAATTATTGGATGAATAATCTAACTACTGATGCTTATTTTCTGGGCACAAAAATCACAGTTTTATCACTAAAAGCGATAAACCGGAAAATGATGCGTTGCTACTTAAAGGATCTTTCAGTCTGTAGCATGCAAACGGCGTCTTTGTAGAGTTAGAGACCGGAGGCATATGCTGTAATGCAGACTTTTCATCATTCGGGGCTGCACTTGACATCGGCTATCGATTTTAGAAAACACGACTTTAGATTAATAAAAAAACAAGTGTGACTTAAAATCAAATACCGACAATCTCATTTAAATAAGTTACAAGCGTATAGACACATGGAATAGTCAGCATTGAAGCTATCGTCGAAATAAAAATCCCTTGTGTTATCAAAGAATCATCACGTCTGTTTATAAGGCAAAACATAGTCCCAAGCGTTGCCACCGGCATTGCAAACAAAACCGTATTTACCGTAATAATTATTTTTGAATCGGTAAGCAGCAAAGTTAAACCGTAGACGACAAAGGGCAGAAACAAAAGCCGCATTACACACATGGCGTAAATACCGATATTTCCGCACATCTTTTTTAACGGGATCTGCGCTATGGAAGAGCCGATAATAAGCAAGGCTCCAGGAACTGTAATACTGCCGATCATTTTCATCGGTTCACTTATAAGCGCCGGAAAACCTTTAATTTCAAAATAAACTATAAGAATGGATAAATATGAAGCGATCATTATCGGATTTATCAAAAACTTGTAGTCAAAATGAAGTTTCTGCTGCCCGCCGCTTACAAAAAACATGCCAAGAGAAAAAATAAATAATGAATTGGCAAAATTCAGCACTGCCGCAAAAAATATAGCCTCACGACCGAACAATGCGGCAACGACAGGATATCCGATAAAACCTACATTGCCGAAAACAAGCATGAAAGAATACACGCCCAAATCAGCTTTATTTCGCGTAAAAAGTCTGGCTCCCGGAATGGATATAAGCATTATCAAGGCATATGAGACAACACCTACTATACCGAGTGGAACAACTAAATCTGGATCCGGAAGATTTTCTCCCATGACGGAAGATAAAACTAAGGCGGGACAAGAAATATTGATGATAAAACGCGATAAAGCTCTATCAAAATCAGTGTACTGAATTTTGCTTTTATGCGACAAAAAACCTACGGCGATAATAATAAACAAAATCGCCATCTGTAAAAAAATATCGCTCATAAAATTAAAAAACAAAAAACAAACTGAAATCTTTTGCTAAATATTTTTTGTCGTCTGTAATTACAGATCCCGAAAATGCTCTAAAAACAAGCAAAAAACAGGATATCCGACGCTGATTACAACCTTAAAGCTTTATTAACGTTTAGCCTGATCTTCTAAAAAGCGTACGAAATCTTCAAGGGCCGGCTCTGTTTTATCATTTCGACCTGAAATGGATAACAGCACCAAATCGCCTGACGGACCGTAAACTACGCCTTCAACCCCGATATCCGAGCAATAAAAAGACCACGCATCCTCAATTAAATTAGATCGAACCGGCATATCGCATTTTAACTGTTCGGCCGCAACTCTTGAGTAAGCCTGAGCCCCCACATTGCCGGCGCTATCTGCCACATACGTTACGGTAACTGCAATATCCCCGTTATCATGAATATAGCTTAGAGAATTCTCAACGCTAGGATTTGTCTGCACCGACCAAAAACTCGGGCACGGCAGACTATAGTCATAATAATCTTCCGCAAAAGAAACCGAACATGTAAGCGCAGTAAGACCTAAAGTCAAAAATAAGTTTTTCATGATAATCAATGAGATCTAATTAAAAATACAAGCATTAAGACGTGTTTGCATTGTAGCATCATGCAAGATTGATATCCACGAGAAGCGTCGCAAAGCAAATAGAATATCTTTAAAGAAAGGGATGGAGAGAAAAACAGATCCTGAAAAACAGGATCTGTAAAAAGGATTAGCCGCGAAGTTTTGCGACGATTTCGTTGGCAATAACTTCAACAGGGCGATCTGCGTCAATTGCAAAATATGCAGTCTTGCCCTTGGCTGCCAAATCTTTATAAAAATCAACTAAAGGCTCAGTCTGCTTATGGTAAACCTCAAGACGTGAACGAACAGTTGATTCTTCGTCATCAGGACGGATAACCAAATCTTCACCGGTTACGTCATCTTTACCTTCAACCTTAGGAGGATTATAAACGATATGGTAAGTACGACCTGAAGCCAAATGTACGCGACGTCCGGTCATACGCTTAACAATCTTCTCGTCAGGAACCTGCAGCTCAACAACCGCATCAATGGTAATGTCAGCATCAACCAATGCCTGAGCCTGAGGGATAGTACGCGGGAAACCGTCAAACAAAAATCCGTTCTTGCAGTCGTCTTTGGCAATACGCTCTTTTACCAAGCCTAAAATAATGTCATCTGACACAAGATTTCCTGCATCCATTACGGCTTTAGCCTGTTTTCCAAGCTCAGTTCCTTCTTTAATCGCAGCACGAAGCATATCTCCGGTGGAGATCTGAGGAATAGAAAATTCTTTGGTAATGGTTTGTGCTTGAGTGCCCTTTCCTGCACCAGGAGGTCCTAATAAAATAATACGCATGATTTTTCCTTAACTATGCTTTGACTAAAAAAGAAAAAGGAAATGTTTCCAACGTGGACAATTATAACTTAAAAGCCGCCTTTTGTTGTCGTATTACACCCTTAAGTCTCTTGGCTTTATTAAGTTTTTTTCTTAAAAATTTTGCTCTAAAATGACAGGCAAAAATCATAACTAAAAGGATAAGCAAAATGGTGGGCAATGCTCTACTGCTTCTGCATCTTTCCATATTAATTGCCGGTTTTACCGGAATTTTAGGCAAACTTATTGAGCTTGATTCTTTTGTTTTATCAGGCTATCGCTCTATATTTACCGCAGCGATGTTCTTTTGCTTTCTGGCTTTCACCAAAAGTATTATCAAAATCCCTACGCACAATGCAGTAAAAATTACTGCTCTAGGTGTGCTTTTAGGCATTCATTGGATTTTCTTTTACGGATCGATAAAATTTGCCAACGTTTCAATTGCCGTTGTCTGTCTTTCGAGTATGGGATTTTTTACCTCGCTGCTTGAACCTTTGTTTTTAAAAAGAAAATTACAAATTAAAGAAATTATCTACAGCGTAATAAGCATTATCGGAATATTGTTTATTTTCAAATTTGACAGTCAGTATCGCCTTGGCATTATCATCGGATTTATAAGTGCTTTTCTTGCATCAACCTATACGATTTTAAATAAAAAGTTCGTAAGCAGTTATGACGTAAAGACTTTGCTTTTATATGAAATGTTCGGAGCTTCAATATTTTTTATTTTCTGCACCCCTATTTACGTCAGTATTTTTTCCTTTGAAAGATTAATCGGAACACAAAGTGATTACATATATCTTCTTTTATTGTCTTCTGTCTGCACGATAGGTCTTTATCTGCTGCAAATAAGCGTTGTAAAAGTAATTTCAGCCTTTACCGTAAATTTAAGCTATAACCTTGAACCGATTTATTCAATCATCCTTGCCATGATCATCTTTAAAGAAGGGAAAGAACTTAATTTTTCTTTTTATGTAGGACTTGTTCTTATTATTTTATCTGTAGCTTTACAAACATTATCTTCATTAAAAGCGCAAAAACATCGGCTTTCCTAAAAACCATACTTTATCTTTCAAAAGAAAACCCGGTAAGCGTAACACCTGCCGGGTCATACATTTTTTTATCTGTTTAAATTATGTTTTAGCCAATAAGCAGCTCGTTCATGCATTTAACAAATGCACTAGGATCTTTTAAAGCTCCCTGATCGGCAAGCAGCGCCTGCGCGTAAATCAACTCAGCCCATTTGGCAAAACGGCTTTCGTCAATTTCCTCAGATGCCTTAACAATCAGCGGATGAGTAGGATTGATTTCAAGAATATACTTTTCCTCAGGGATCTGCTGACCGGTAGCTTCAAGCAAGCGTCTCATCTGAGCCGTGAGCATATGTCCCTGCTCTCCGACAACACAGCTTGGTGAATCAACCAAACGTGAAGAAACTTTTACGTCAGAAACCTTATCACCCAAGACTTTCTTGATTCTCTCAATAATATCCTTGTGTTCTTTTTCAGCTTCCTGAGTACGCTTTTCCTCTTCTTTATCAGCCAAATCACCAAGCTTTAAATCAGAAGCGGTAACAGCAACAAACTCTTTACCGTCAAACTCGGTTACATTGCCCATGAGCCACTCGTCAATGCGATCCCACATGAGCAATACTTCAATGCCCTTCTTCTTAAAGGTTTCAAGATAAGGTGAAGATGAAGCGGCCTGATAACTTTCAGCAGTCAAATAGTAAATCTTGCTCTGCTCTTTAGGCATACGGGATATGTAATCGGCAAGGCTTACATCCTGAACACTGCTGTCATTATGAGTTGAAGCAAAGCGTAAAAGCTTTAAGACGGCATCACGATTAGAGTAATCTTCAACCGGACCTTCTTTTAAGACATTACCGAACTGTGCGATGAATTTTGCATACTGCTCTTTATCGGCAGAAAGCTTTTCAATCATGGCAAGAGCACGTTTGGTCAAAGCTTTCTTAAGCTTGCGGGTAACAGAGCTTTCCTGCAAGAGCTCGCGCGATACGTTAAGCGGTAAAGAATTGGTATCAACCAAACCTTTAACAAAGCGCAAATAGTTAGGCAGGAATTGTTCAGCGTCATCCATAATAAAGACACGCTGTACAAAAAGCTTCAAGCCGTGCTTATTGTCACGATTGAACAAGTCCCAAGGAGCAACCTGCGGAATGAACAAGAGCGAAGTATATTCAAGCTCACCTTCAACACGGTTATGAGACCAGGTCATAGGATCCTGATAATCCTGACATAAGTGCTGATAGAAGCTCTTGTACTCCTCGTCCTTAATTTCTTTTGCAGGACGCGTCCACAAAGCCTGAGCATTATTTACCTGAACATACTCAAAGACTTTTTCTTTCTTTTCATCCTTGTTTTCTTCACCCTCTTTCGGAGCTTCAAACTTCTCTTCATAAAGCTCTACCGGAGTTGAAATATGATCGGAATACTTGGTAATTGCCTGACGCAAAGTCCAGGTATCAAGAAAATCTTTTGCGTCATCCTTTAAATGCAAAATAACATCGGTTCCGCGCTGATCGCGTTTTATAGTCTCACTGGTATAAGTGCCCTCACCGGTTGACTCCCAACGGACGCCTTCATCAGCACCGACTTTAGCTGAACGGGTTAAAACAGTGACCTTATCAGCGACGATAAATGCAGAGTAGAAACCTACACCGAATTGTCCTATAAGCTGTGAGTTTTTAACGGCATCATCAGACATTCCGGCAATAAAAGCCTCGGTACCGGATTTGGCGATAGTACCCAAATTATCACAGGCTTCCTGCATGGTCATACCCAAACCATTGTCGGAAATGGTTAAAGTACTTGTATCTTTATCAGCACGAATACGAATTCTTAAAACCGGATCGTCTTTGGTTAAATCAGAGTCGGTTAAGGCTAAAAAATGTAATTTATCAATAGCATCGGATGCGTTTGAAATAAGCTCACGAATAAAAACTTCTTTATTTGAATACAAAGAATTGGCTAATAATTTTAAAAGCTTATTAACTTCGGTCTGAAAGCCATGAACCTGTGCAGACATTTTGTAACTAATCTCCTTCAACTCAAAAATACGAAGTAAATTCGTACACAAAGTGCTATATGGGGATTAGTAATATAAAATTCAAGAATATTGCAAAAAAATCAGTAAGGACGTCGATGAGCAAGAGATGCGGCTATAGTCTGCTCATCAATATTATCAAGATCACCGCCTAAAGGAACTCCGCTTGCAAGCTTGCTTACGGAAATATTATGGCGTTTGGCAAGAGCTGCAATATATGAAGCGGTTGCATCACCTTCAACTGTAGGATTAGTAGCCAAAATAAGCTCTTTAACCTCACCTGAGGCAAGTCTTTGCATCAGAATATCAATGCCAAGCTCAGTAGGTCCCACACCGTCTATTGGGGATAAATGCCCGTGCAGTACGAAATACTGCCCGAAATAATTGCCTGAAGACTCAACGGCAAGCAAATCAGAAGGGGTTTCAACCACGCACAACTGTCCTGACTGCTTACGCTTAAAGCTTGCGCAAATAGGACAAATCTCTTCTTCAGAATAATCTCTGCATTGAGAACATAATCCGATTTTTTCCACTGCCTCTTTTAAAGTATCGGCAAGCTGTACAGATTCTTCTCTTCTTCTATCCAAAAGATGATAAGCGATGCGCACAGCTGAGCGCGGACCGATCCCCGGCATAATCTGCAGAGATTTAATTAATTTTTCAAGAAGCGGTGACGCGCTCATAAAAACTTCCTTTCCTACTAAAAAGGCATTTTCATGCCGGGAGGAAGCTGCATGCCGCCGGTTACAGCCTGCATTTTTTCTTTGGTCGCATCTTCAAGACGACGGGCTGCATCATTAAAAGCTGCGGCAATTAAATCTTCGCAAATTTCTTTGTCGTCACTGAAAACTGAGTCATCAATCTCAACACGGCGAACCTGATGAGAACCGTTAACGGTTACTTTGACAAGACCTGCTCCCGCCTCACCGGTTACTTCCAAAGCGGCAATTTCTTCCTGGGCTTTTTTAAGACGTTCCTGAAGCATCTGAGCCTGCTTCATCATGTTTCCCATATTGAACATGTGTTAAAAATCTCCGAGTAATTGATACATTAAAAAAAACAGAAAACAAAATTAAGCACGCGCTGCCAAACGCTGATTGGCGGCACAGATAATTTCCTGAACCTTTTCGTGATCGATTCGGCGTAACGGAATAAAAGGAGACGGCTCCCCGTCTACTTCAAGAATGCGGCGCTCAAGTAAATGAACATCAAGCCAACGTCCGTTTTTATATCCGGTCTTGTGCATAACTCCGGTTTTATCAAAACCGAGTTTACGATGCAAAGATTCACTGCGCGGATTGCCTTCGGTAACGGAAGAATAAACGTTATATACGCCTTGAAGTCTTAAAATATCAATTAAGACTTCCATCATGACAAAACCGTAACCGTGTCCGCGCTGATTCAAATCAATGAAAGCGCGAAGCTCTGCATTCCAAGACATTGCCGGCTGCTCTAGGTTACGATGAGCATAAGCAAAACCGACAACATTTTTGTTATCTTCAACAACTAAAAAAGGATAAGAACGTGAAATCGCATCGATTTTTGCAATACTCTCAGCCAAAGAAGGAACTTCATAAGCCAAAGTAATCGGGGTGTCGATATACTGTTTGCTGATTTCAATCAAAGCTGCAGCGTCATCAGCTGTAGCTAAACGGATAGTAGCCATTGAGATCTCCGAACTCACAAAATTTTTTAAATGTTAAAAGAAGGACTTTTTTCTTTCAAGTACCAAAAACAAAACAAATGAAATTTTTAATTGTTTTTAAGAATTAAGAGCTTCTTTTTCATTTACAAGATGGATATTTTCAAGCTTCTCATAAGAAATAGTCTTATCAATAATACTTTTTATAAGGATATCCAGTTCTTTGCCCTCTGAATAATCCGCAGCTGCAAAAAACCTAATGCGATTATCCTTAAGCATGCGATAAACCTTAGCGCGATTATTGTTTGCCGGATTGTAAACTCCTATAGCATGTCCACCATATACGTTAACAAGCTTCATACAAGGGATATCCGTCGCACTATCGCCTATATAGACAATATTTCTAAACGGAACGCGAAATTCCGAAACCGGGAAATAATCATTTATTCCCTGATCGTTAACATCAAGCATTCCTTTTTCTATACGAAACAAAAATTGGGTTTTATTAGTGTAATTGACAGCTTGTGCCGGCCATACCGCGACTCCGCTTTCATCGTATAAAAACGAACTTGCGTATACTCCTGAAAACACTCCGCGCTTTGCTATAGACGTACCCTCAATCATTTCTTTTAAGCCGGATGAAATAATATAGTGTTCAACGATTACGCCATGCTCTTTACCGTATTGATTAATTCTGTCAAACCATGATTCAACACCGTTAAATAATCTTACCTGCGATCCGTATTCCTCAAGAACTTCTCTGGTTATATATTGTTTACCGTAAGCGCGATTTAACATTAAATACATATAGGCAAGATTTGCGTCCATTCCGTTTTTCATCGCTAAATCGTTTGATACTTGCCAAAAATCTTCAACATTACTGCCCATTGCCTGAATGTAGCCCTGAGCCTGCATATCGTCAGGAGACAATGTCTTATCAAAATCGTAACAAATTGCTAAAACCGGATCTTTTTCTTTTACTTTACGAACGAAGTCATATTCCATAACACACTACCCTTTTTAATCCTATTCATTGATTATATATAGGGAAATGTAAAGAAATATACAAAAACGCTTAATTAGTGCCAAAAAAATACATTTTTTGAAACTACTACACAAAATTTAGATCTACAACCTAAAAATTTATTAATTAACTTGTTCTACTGCTGCCACTTCACGCATCGGCTTTTGCGTATCGCTTGCGTTTTCATTAACAATGACAATTGCAAGCGTAATTACTTCCTTATCGGTAATTCTTAAACCGTATCTCTTTTCCCTGATTTGTTCTTTAGCTTTTGCAAGTT
>NZ_CAJKVK010000034.1 GCF_905203285.1 uncultured Succinatimonas sp. | reverse complement strand
ACGCCGATGGTAGTGCAACGTACGTTTGCGCGAGAGCAGGTCATTGCCGGGCATCTCCTTACAAGAGCCGCTGTCTTATGGATAGCGGCTTTTCCGTTTCTATATATCTTTAATTTGAGTGTGGTTCTGATACCCAGAACTGACACATAATCGGAATCTCACCTTTCTATTTGTGTTTTCCAACTTTTTTGTGATGATTTTCAATTAATTTGCAGATTAATTGATAATTGTTTACATCTTTAAGTTTTTTCTCCATTTTTTGCATTAAGTTAACTACTAAATAAGCAAAATAAGGAGTGTTTGTCATGTTACCTTCGATGTTAAAACTTAAGGAAAAATATGGCCTGTATATAGACGGAAAATGGAAAGATGCATCTGATAATGCTGTAATAAAAACATATTGTCCTGCAACAGGGGATTTTTTAGCAGATTGTGCCGATGCCTCGAAAGATGATGTTGATTTAGCAGTTAAAGCGGCACAAAAAGCATTTATTTCTTGGTCAAAAACTACTCCCAAAGAGCGTGCGGCTATTTTAAATAAAGTTGCTGATATTATTGATGCCAATAAAGAAGAATTAGCTCTTATTGAATCAGCTGACAACGGAAAACCTCTTCGTGAAACTCGTGTTATAGATATTCCGTACGCTTCAGCTCATTTTAGATATTTTGCCGGTGTAATTCTTGCAGAAGAAGGTTCGGCACAAGTTTTGGATAATGCCTTTTTATCAATTATTTTACGTGAACCTATAGGCGTTGTCGGTCAAATCGTGCCTTGGAATTTCCCTTTCTTAATGGCAGCATGGAAGTTAGCTCCGGTTCTTGCAGCAGGTGATTGTACTGTTATTAAACCCTCAAGTTCTACACCGCTATCAGTTTTGCGTCTTGCTGAACTGACTTCTGAGGTAATCCCTCCTGGAGTATTTAACGTAGTAACGGGAAAGGGTTCTAAAGCCGGTAATTATATGCTTGAACATGAAGGCTTTGCCAAGCTTGCCTTTACCGGATCAACTGAAATCGGCAGAGATGTCGCTCTTGCTGCTGCTAAACGTCTTATTCCGTCCACTTTGGAATTGGGCGGAAAATCAGCCAATATCATTTTTGATGATTGTCGTTTTAATCAAGCTCTTGACGGAGCTCAGCTTGGTATTCTCTTTAATCAGGGACAGGTCTGCTGCGCAGGCTCCCGTATTTTCGTGCAGGAAGGTATTTACGATAAATTTGTCTCAGAGCTCGTTAAACACTTTAATTCAATAAAAGTGGGACTTCCTTGGGATGACGGTGTCCAAATGGGCTCGCAGATTAACGAAACGCAGCTGAATAAAATTTTAGGCTACATTGAAATCGGTAAAAAAGAAGGAGCTGCCGTTCTTTGCGGAGGTGAGAGACTTACTGACGATAAATTAAAAAACGGTGCTTTCATGCGTCCTACTTTGCTTGCCAATGTCAATAATACTTGCAGGGTGGCTCAGGAAGAAATTTTCGGTCCGGTTGCGGTAGTGATCAAGTTTAAGACTGAAGATGAAGTCATTGCTATGGCAAATGACAGTGTCTACGGTTTAGGCGGTGCGGTTTGGACTACCGATATTAATCGTGCTTTACGCGTGGCACGCTCAATTCAGACCGGCAGAATGTGGGTTAATACTTATAATCAGATCCCGGAAGGATCTCCTTTTGGAGGATATAAGCAGTCCGGTATTGGGCGTGAAACCCATAAGATGATCTTGGATCACTATACGCAGTGCAAGAATATTTTGATTAATCTTTCAGAAGATCCCAGCGGTTTCTATTAATCTTTACTTGTTTCTGTTTTTTAGCCCCTTAATTGGGGCTTCTTAGTTAAAAATATAAGTTTTTTCGGCAAAAATACCGACATGGCACTTGATATAATAGCTCCACTAAAATTATGGAGATTCTATGCTGAAGTTTTTTGCTCCTTGTCCTAAGGGTCTTGAAGGTCTTTTATTTAACGAATTAACTTCTTTAAATCTTAAAAATGTTAAAGAAACAGTTGCAGGCGTCTATTTTGACGGAGAATTTGCCGACGGCATGAGGGCTTGTCTATGGAGCCGTTTTGCTTCACGCATTTTATTGAATCTGCAGAGTTTTTACTGTAACGACGATACCGATTTGTATATGGGGGCGGCAGGGGTTGCGTGGGAAAATTATTTTTCAAGCAATGAAACCATTGCCGTGGAATTTTCCGGAACTAATGAATCAATCCGTAATACGCAGTATGGTGCTTTAAAAGTAAAGGACGCTGTTTGCGATCGTTTGCTAAAAAGCGACGGCAAACGTCCTGATGTAGATCGTCATCAGCCTGACGTCAGAATTTTTGCTCATTTGGAGCGTAAGGGCCAGGCTTTTATCGGAATAGATATTTCAGGTCTTGCTTTATTAAAACGCGAATATCACCGTAACACTGGTATTGCTCCTTTAAAAGAAAATTTAGCTGCGGCGATGGTGGTACGCTCGGGATATGCAGGGCAAAACTTTTTAGATCCCATGTGCGGCTCCGGTACTCTCTTACTTGAAGCAGCCGCTATTGCTACTGATACAGCGCCCGGTTTAAGACGTTCTCATTTTGGCTTTTTTAAACTTAAAATCTTTGATAAAGACAAATGGCAGGCGCTTTTGGCCGAGGCAACATTGCGTTCAAGTCGCGGACTTAAGGAAGCTAAGGAAAAAGGAACAAAAATAATAGGTTTTGACGCTGATTCCAATATAGTTGATATTGCTGCGTCCAACGCTTATAAAGCAGGTTTTTCCGAGATTATTGAAACTAAAGCCTGTCCTTTAAGCTCTTTATATAATCCTTTTGACAATAATTTGCCCGTAACCGTAGTTACTAATCCGCCGTATGGCGAGAGAATGGGAAATTTTAATGAGCTTATCGCTTTATATGGAGATTTAGGTCAGAAGCTTAAGGATAATTTCAAAGGTTCAACCGCTGCGGTAATTTCAAGTTCCAATGATTTGCTGTCATGTATCCGTTTGCATCCTGATAAAGTGTATAAGCTTTATAACGGTGCTTTGCAGTGTCAGCTGAGAGTTTTTACAATTAATCAGGCAAATGAAGAAACTCAAAAGAAGTTGAAGAATTTAAATCCGCAGAGCCTGCAGCCGATTTTGCCAATCGTTTGACTAAAAATATTAAGTTTATAAAGAAGTGGGCGCAAAACGAAGAAACCAACGCTTATCGTGTTTATGATGCCGATTTGCCTGATTATCAGGCGGCAATAGATTGTTACGGCGATAATTACGTGGTACAGGAGTATGCTGCTCCATCAAGTGTTTCGGTACAAATAGCCCGTCGCCGCGTACTTGACATGATAAGTGCGGTTATAAGAGTTACGGGAGTTCCCGGCAATCACGTTATTTTAAAAAGCCGTGAAAAGCAAAAAGGCACTCAGCAATACGAAAAGAGCGAAGTTAAAACCAATAACTTCTTTGAAGTTTATGAAAAGGATGCGCGCTTTAAAGTAAATCTTGAAGATTATCTTGACACCGGTTTATTTCTGGATGCCCGTCCTATTCGTGCATTAATTAGGAAAGAAGCAAAAGATAAGTCTTTTTTGAATTTGTTTGCGTATACTGCAAGTGCGTCGGTGATGGCGGCTTTAGGTGGTGCATCCCGTACGGTTACCGTTGATATGAGCAGAACTTATCTTGATTGGGGTATGGATAACTTTAAGCTTAATAATTTAAGTCTTAAAGGACATGACTTCATTCAGGCGGATTGTCTTGCATGGCTTTCTTCCGATCATAATGAAAGTTTTGATTTAATCTATATCGATCCACCGACCTTTTCAAATTCAAAGCGCATGTCAAAAACTTTTGACGTGCAGCGCGATCATTTGATGCTGCTTGCTAACCTTACCCGTCACTTAAAAGACGGCGGAAAAGTGATTTTCTGTACTAATCGCCGTAACTTCAAGCTTGATGAAAATATCAAGGATTATGGATTTACGGTCAAAGATATCACTAAATTCACGATCCCGCGTGACTTTATGCGCAGCAAAAACAGTCACAGCTGTTTTATGCTTTCTTTTACTAAAGCAGACTGCAAAGGCGAAGTTACTCCTCTTGTTACCGTAACCAATGTTCCGCGTTGGTCTAAGACTTTAAGTGATAAGGAAAATCGCTTTAGCTATAAAAAGAGCCGCGAGTTAAAAGAAGATGCAGCCAATGATCGCCGCGGATCTTATCAAAGCGGCAAATTCGGCAATAAAGAGCGTTTTTCCGATTTTTCAGCGCGCGACGGAAAGTTTAGCCGGGATAGAAATGGCTGCAAGGCACCGCGTTTTAGTAAAGAAAAAGCGCAAGTTCGCGGACGCGTGTGGGGCCCTGAAGGAATTAAGGATCTGTAATGGCTTTAATTTCTTTACTTGAGGCAAAACTTGCCTACGGCGATGATTTATTGCTCGATAAAGCTGATTTTGCCTTGGAAGAAGGCGAAAAAATATGTCTTTTAGGCCGCAACGGTACCGGAAAATCGACATTATTGAAGGTTTTTGCCGGTCAAAATGCCTTAGATGACGGCAGGCTTATCATAAAGCAGGGGCTTAATATTGCGCGTCTTGAGCAAGATCCTCCGCAAAATACTGAAGGCACTGCTTACACGATGGCAGCTAAGGGCTTACCGATAGTAGGTACAAGTCTTGCACGCTTTTTTTTAAGTGAGGATGAACAAGAGCAGGCGTCGCTTGCCGCTTTTATTGAAAGTCATGACGGATGGAAAAAAGACGGTATCATCCGCAAGATTTTAAATAAGATGGAAATCGACCCCGAGACGCCGCTTAAGTCTTTGTCAGGAGGCTGGCGGCGTAAAGTGGCACTTGCCGCGGCTTTATCCTGTGAGCCTGACGTGCTGCTTTTAGACGAGCCTACAAACCATCTTGATATTGAAACCATTGAGTGGCTTGAAACCTGGCTTAATGATTTTAAAGGCGCCTTAATTTTTATTACTCACGACAGAACTTTTGCCGATCATTGCGCTACCCGTATTGTCGAGCTTGATAGAGGCAAGCTTTATTCTTATCCGGGATCCTTTGAGGCTTATATAAGGCTTCGCGATGAAAGACTTAGAATGGAGTCTTTAGAGCGCAAAGAGTTTGACAGAATTTTATCTGAAGAAGAAGCTTGGATCCGCCGCGGCGTAAAAGCGCGTCTTGCCAGAAATGAAGGTCGGGTTCGTAATCTTGAACAGATGCGTGAGGAAAGAAAAAACCGCCGCGATCGTCAAGGCAACGTCATTATGCAGGTATCGGAAGCCGACAGATCGGGCAATATCGTATATGAACTGCATGATGTGACGGTGGAGTTTGACGGCAAAAAAGTCATAGACAATTTCAGCGCCACCGTAATGCGTAAAGATCGCATCGGAATTGTCGGACCTAACGGCGCGGGCAAAACCACTTTAATTAAAGTCCTTTTGGGCCTGTTACACCAGACTCACGGTAAAGTACGTGTCGGTGCCAATGTTATTGCGCAGTATTTTGATCAATATCATGAGCAGCTTATTGAAAATAAAACCGTTGCCGATAATGTCGCTGAAGAGCGTAAAGATGTGGTAATAAACGGAAAAACTACTCATGTTCTTTCTTATCTTAAAAACTTTTTGTTTACGGCTCGTCGTTCCCGTTCTCCGGTTTCGGTTCTTTCAGGCGGAGAGAAAAACCGTTTGATGCTCGCCAGAATTTTTGCCCGTCCCTGCAATGTTCTGATTATGGATGAGCCGACTAACGATCTTGATCTTGAAACTTTGGAACTTTTAGAAGAACTTGTTGATAATTTTCCGGGAACGGTCATGGTGATAAGTCATGATCGCAAATTTATTGACAAGGTCGCGACCGAAACCTGGGTCTTTGACGGCAGCGGTCATATAGAGCCGATTGTAGGCGGCTGGTCTGACGTGGTCGCTTATTATGAAAGAACCGGTAAAAACAGTAAGGCTGAAGAGAAAACTACGACAACAGATCCTAAAAATAAAGAGAAGAAAGACAAACCTAAAAAGGCGGGGCTTACCTACAGTGAGTCTTTTGAATTGAAAGATTTGCCGCAAAAAGTAGAAGATATTGAAAGTAAAATTGCTGCAGTGGATGCAAAGATTGCCGATCCGGCAATTTACTCTGACGGCGGCGTGAAAGCAAAAGAGCTTACTCTTGAACGTTCAGCTTTGCAGGAGCAGCTTGATGCTTTATATGCCCGTTGGGAAGAGTTGGAAATGAAGGCGGATTCATGAGTTTTATTGATTTACATTGTCATACTAATGCGTCCGACGGAGCGTTTTCACCTGAAGGCGTGGTGGAAAGAGCCGTCAATTATAAACTTACTCATCTTGCCATAACCGATCATGATACGGTAAAAGGAATTAAAGCGGCGCAAGACGCTGCCTGCGGGCGTATCAGCATTATTCCCGGAATTGAGATCTCAACTACCTGGCAGCATCAGCAAATTCATATCGTCGGTCTTTTTATCGACCCTAAATGTTCTTATATGCTTAATCTTGTCAAAGAACAGAACGGCAAACGTATCGAGCGAGCTGAAAAAATCGGCTATAAATTAAGCAGAATAGGTTTTCCTGATGCTTATGAACGGACAAAGGCTATGGCAGGTGACGGCGCAATCATTACTCGCGGTAATTACGCACGTTTTTTGGTAAGCGTAGGCGGAGCTTCTTCTACGGATGATGCGTTTAATGCTTTTTTAAAGAAGGGAAAACGCGCGTATGTTTGCACCGAGTGGATGGAAATAGGGACTGCCGTTGAGGCGATAAAAAAGTCAGGCGGTGTCGCGGTGCTTGCTCATCCCCGCCGTTATGATTTGACCAATACCAAGCTGCGCAAGCTTATTGAAGAGTTTAAAGACTGCGGCGGTATCGCTCTTGAAGTTTCATCCTGTCAGCAGGGATTAAACGATAGAGATTATTTGGCAAGCTTATGCCGTCAGTATGAGATGTTAGGTTCGGTTGGTTCTGATTTTCATAGTGAAGGACCGTACCGCGATATCGGACGTAATATTGATTTGCCTGAAGGTATTATCCCGGTGTGGACATGTCCTCAAGCAAAGCCTTACTCTTTTTAATTTTTAAAGACTTGGTTCAAGTTCTGTCCGTGACATTCGGGAGCTTTTTGGCTATTCTAATGACGCTTTGAAGAACTTAAAATTTAAAATGAAAAAATTATAAAAACGAGTATTTGTTATGACAGCAGAATTTATATCTATTCATCCTGATAATCCGCAGCCGCGCTTTATTAAGAAAGCCTGCTCAATTATTGAATCGGGCGGTGTCGGCGTTATTCCTACGGACTCTGCCTATGCTTTGTGCTGCAATATCGGTGACAAAAATGCGATGGAAAGAATTGCCGCTATTCGCAAAATAAGTAAAAAACATAATTTCACCTTGATTTGCCGCGATCTTTCCGAGCTTTCAACCTATGCAAAAGTAAGCAATAACGTATTTCGTCTGCTTAAGAACAACACCCCGGGAGCTTACACTTTCATATTGCCCGCAACTAAAGAAGTACCAAGACGCTTAATGAATGAAAAAAAGCGTACTATCGGCATTCGCGTTCCGTCAGGTGCTATTATTGAGGCTTTGCTCAATGAATGCTCTGAGCCGCTTTTAAGCTGTTCTCTTATTCTTCCCGATCATGAAGAGCCTGAGAACGATCCGATAACCATTAACGATGAAATCGGATCTATAGTAGATGTTATCGTTGACGGTGGCGTGCTTGATGCGATGCCCACTACCGTTATTCGTTTTGAAGATGATATGCCGGTTATAAGACGTGTAGGCAGAGGCGATCCTACGCCTTTTAGTTAAGTAATTTATCGGTCTTTTTATTGTCAAAAATATTTTTAGACCATCAAAAGAAAAAGTATTAAGAATCAAGAAATTCTTTTAAGTCCTCCTGACATAACATCAGGAGGCCTTTTCGTGTTTAGCGGTTAGCTCTTAACAGTACGGCAGTAGATATATCTACAGGCTCTTTTAAGGAAAGACTTACGTAATATCCGTCACCCGGGGCAAGTTCGCAAGGCTTTCCGTGTTTATCCAGCATGGTATTGCCGTCAAGCAGGATTTGACCTTTAGGCGTGAAAAGAATTAATTTATCGTCTTTGGTAAAACGGTTTTTAACTTTAATGTAAAGCCTTTCGTCCTTTTGCTCTTCAATTGCGCCTACGATCATCCAATTGCCGTGGGTCGGAGAATTGGTGGTATATTCCTGCGTTTCATTAGGACGATGAACCTCAAGAAGACCAGTAGTGTAACCGCGGGATGGAATTGAGTTGACTATTTCAAATGATTCATCAGGGATCTCGCCGCCTGCTGCAATGCTGTCAATTGCAAGACGATAAGCACGGCTTACTGCTCCTGAGTAAAAAGGAGAGCGGGAACGGCCTTCAATTTTAAGCGAGTCAACTCCGATATCCATTAAACGTTTAATTAAAGGCAGAGCGCATAAATCTTTTGAGTTTAAAAGATAAGATCCGTGTTCATCCTCTTCTATCGGCATCCATTCGCCTTGGCGTTTGGAGCTTTCTTCGATTTCCGCGTATAGGGAGCGCACGTTATATCCCCAGCGGCAGGAATTGGTACAAGCACCGACGTTGGCATCACGACGGGCAAGCAGTCCTGAGATAAGACAGCGTCCCGATACTGCGATGCACAAAGCTCCGTGCACGAACACCTCAAGCTCCATATCAGGACAATCATCACGGATCATGGCAATTTCCTGAAGTGTAAGCTCACGGGCGAGAATGCAGCGGGTAATACCGATTTTCTGCCAGAATTTTACGGTTCCCGAGTTTACGGTATTGGCCTGAACGGAAAGATGGATAGGAATATCAGGATGGCGCTCACGGGCTAACATGATAAGACCCGGATCTGCCATGATGAAAGCATCAGGTTTTAATGCCGCCACTTCATCAAGTGCAGGAATAAATGACTGCGTTCTTCTCATGTGCGGAATTACGTTTAATACGGCAAAAAATTTCTTGCCGCGTTCGTGCAGATGATTAATTCCTTTGGCAAAATCTTCACGGGTAAATCCGTTGCCGCGAACGCGCAGCGACCAGCGGGGAATACCGGCATAGACTGCATCGGCACCGTATGCCGCAGCCATTTTTAAATGTTCAAAGCTTCCTGCAGGAGCTAAAAGTTCTGGTTTATTCACAATCAAAAATCTCTGAAATACTATCAATTAATGAAGTTAAAACTTCTCCTTGCAGACATAAATGAGCTGCCATGTCGGCAACGGCATCGTCTGATTTTTCCGGCAGGTTTTTTTCAAGGAATTGATCAAGCGGACGCATTCTTTTAACCGTTAAGTCAGAAGAAAGCACGCACATAACTGTGTCTTCAAAAATAAGCTGCAAATCGGTGATTACTTTGCCGGCATTTATATGCACGGCAATTTCATCGGAGTTTAAATCTTCTTTTGATACTTTAACGGTTCCGCCTTCATCATCAGTGCTTTTTAAGGTTGCGTCGTTGCCAAGAGTAAAAACATTAGGCAGATCGTTATTTGAAATCCAAGCCGTCATGCGATCTTCAACCACACAGCGAGGTTGAAAGCATTTGGCCGGAAATGTTGAAAAAGCCTCTCTTAGCATGGCTATGGCACGTTCGGCACGCTTTGCCGATGATACAGATACCGCCACATAGCCTTTTTCTGAATTAACGCAGATTAAAAGTTCACGGCGGGCTGAAAAGGCTTGTGCTAAAAGCTTATTAACGACTGCGGTTTTAAGCGCTTGCTTTTCATTTTTACGCAGTTCCCGTTTTAATGCTATTTCCTTATTCTCGATTTCTTCATCCAGTTCGTTTTTAATAACTGAGGCCGGTAAAAGCTTATTTTCTTCTAAAATCTTAAAAAAGTGATTGTGTGCATTGGAGAAAGTGAAAGCCTTAGCGTTCTTGCCGAAAATCGGTGCAAATCCTAAAGTGGAGACTTCCTGAGCCATGCAGGGACGAAAAGCTTTTTCACTGATGGTTTTTTCTAAAAGTTCTTCATTTTTAAAATAATTTTTGATCTCTTCACTAAGTTCAAGACGATAAATTCTGGCATTTTTAAACCACATGCTCAATCCTCTTTTTTTGCTTTGTTTTTAAGATACTTATTGTACCTTTTTTTAAGTGCGTTTCTATGGGTAAAAATTGCTTAAAAATGAGAAAAATGCTAGAATGCTAAGTTGTTTTCGGCATTAATTTCATATAAAAATTAGTGCGTTATCAAAGATTTTTAGTTTTGGTTAATTTACTTACAAAGTAAATTTCCCCGTGCTTAAAATACTTGTCACAAGACAAAGTGAAAAAGCGTCTTACAAATGACGCTGATTTTTTGAAGATTTACGATCCCATCTTATTAAGGTACTTTTCATGGCGGATATTACCGACGATTCTTTAAATCAGGAATCACAAAATTCAGTGAAACAGGATGGCAACGGAGAGGTAACTGCGTCTGCAGGCACAATGCATAGCAGTGACGGTCATTCTGATGACGGTATTGATACGGCATCACAAAGCGTATCTGCCAATGTGGCAACCGTAAAGCTTGAAGATGAGCTTAAAAAATCCTTTATCGATTATGCAATGTCGGTAATCGTCGATCGTGCGCTGCCTGATGTCCGTGACGGTTTAAAGCCCGTGCATCGCCGCGTGCTTTACGATATGTACGATTTAAAAATTTGGCATAACGGCCAGACTAAAAAATCCGCACGTGTCGTCGGTGACGTAATCGGTCGTTTCCATCCGCACGGAGACGCTGCAGTATATGAAACCATCGTGCGTATGGCTCAATGGTTTTCCATGCGTGCTCCGCTGATTTTCGGTCAGGGAAATTTCGGTAATATTGACGGTGACGGTCCTGCGGCAATGCGTTATACCGAAGTACGCATGACCAAGATTGCCGAGATGATGCTTCAGGATATCGATAAAGAGACTGTCGATACTTATCCTAACTATGACGGCAATGAGCAGATCCCTGAGGTTCTGCCGACCCGCTTCCCTAATTTGCTCGTAAACGGTTCATCCGGTATTGCGGTAGGTATGGCTACTAATATACCGCCGCATAATTTAGGCGAAGTGATTGACGGCACCGTAGCGCTTTTGGATAACCCGGAATTAGGTCTTGACGACCTTATGCGTTATATTCCGGGACCTGATTTCCCTACAGGCGGATTTATTGTCGGCAATGCCGTTATCCGTGAAGCTTATCGTACCGGTCGCGGCCGCTGTATTATGCGTGCCCGTACTCATATTGAGGAAGATAAGTCAGGTCGTAAGACCATATACGTTGACGAAATTCCTTATGTTGTCAACAAGAGTGCCATCGTAAAACAGATCGCCGAACTTGTCCGCGATAAAAAGATCGAAGGCATTTCCGAAGTCAATGATTTATCCGATAAGGACAATCAGGTTCGCATCGCTATCGATTTAAAGCGGGATGCTTATGAAGAAGCCGTTTTAAACAACTTATTTGAACGCACCTCTTTGCAGTCAAGCTTCCCGATAAACATGATTGCGCTGGTGCATAATCATCCGCGCCAGTTATCGCTTAAAGAGATTTTAAGTGAGTTCATTAACTTCCGCCGTGAAGTAGTAACTCGCCGAACCGTTTATCTGTTGCGTCAGGATCGCCGTAAAGCATTCCTTGATGAAGGATTAATCGTTGCAAAGGCCAATATCAATAAGATTGTTGACATGATTACCGACTCGGCTAACGCCGATGAGGCTCGCCGCCGTTTAATGGAAGAGCCGTGGGACGGTACTTTGATTTCCTCTTTAATTGAAAGAACTGAAGAAGGATTTAATATTTGTCTGCCGTCAGGAATTGATCCGAAAGCCGGACTTCATGATGATAAGTACTATTTGTCTGAAGAGCAGGCTCGCGCGATTCTTGCTTTGCAGCTGCAAAGACTTACTCATCTTGCCGGAGATGAAATTCAGGCCGATTACAAGGCTTTAATTGAAAATATTAAGGGTTATCTTGAAATCCTGAATAATCCTGTGCGCATGAACGAAGTCATCCGTGATGAGCTTATTGAGGTCAAAGAAGCTTTTGCCGATAAGCGCCGCAGCGACTTTACCGAAGATTACGGCAAGCTATCCAAAGCCGATTTCATTGCTCCGCAGGATGTTATCGTTACTTTGTCGCAGGAAGGTTACATTAAATATCAGGATATCTCCACCTATGAAGCTCAGCAGCGCGGCGGTAAAGGACGTCAGGCGGCAAAGCTTAAGGATGACGATTTCATTTCCCGCATGGCGGTGACCAATACTCACGATACCTTGATGTGCTTTACTGATAAAGGCCGTGTTTTTGCCTCTAAGGTATTTGATTTGCCGACCTCAGAAAACAGAACATGGCGCGGACGTCCCATTCAGAATATCTTTAAGATTGATGAGGGCGAAAAGATCACCGCTTTGCTTCCTGTTTCCGAGTTTGATGAAAATCATTTCATCATCATGGCAACCGTTATGGGCTACATAAAGAAAGTAAAGCTAAGTGCCTTTAAGTCATTTATGCAGCGTGTAAACGATCAGGCGATAAAAGCCATTGCATTGCGTGAAGGCGACAGCCTGATGGGAGCTGAGATTTCAAGCGGCGATGATGATGTCTTTGTGTTCAGTTCTGACGGACAGTGCGTCCGCATGTGCGAGTTCTACAATAAGAAAGATACTGCAGAAAATGACGAAGTCGAAGATGACGGAGTTGAAGCTGAGGTTGAAGAAAATGAAGATCAGTCCTCGGAAGGTGAGGTAAAAGTCGTCGATCGTCATGCTGGTCAGGGAATAAGACCGTCAGGACGCGGCAGCGGTGCTTTGCGCATTATTAAGTTAAGACCAGGACAAACCGCCGTGTCATTAATTTTGTTAAGTGTTGACGAAACAGATCCTGAAGCGGTAATGGTAACGGCAAACGGCTACGGCAAGCGTATTTTGTTAACTGACATTCCTTTGCGCATGAACCGCGGCAGCAGCGGCGTTAAGACCATGAGTCATATGGATCGTAACGGAAAGCTTGTAGGGGTAGTTCGCTCTGACATTAACAGTGATTATCTTGTCATTACCGATTTAGGTCATATGACACGTACTCCGGTAAGCAACTTGCCTTTGCCCGGACGTACTGCAGGCGGTGTAATCGTGATGCGCCCATATGAAGGTGAAAGCATAATTGCGTTACAATCAATACCTGAGAACGTCGTTGCGTCAAATGAGCATACCCGTAATGCCCGTAATCTTGATAAGAATGACGAGCTTGAGATTATTGAAAAATTAAACGGCGGAAAAGATAAGGACGCTGAAGAAACCTCCAAGGAGGATATTTAAATGAAGGTTTGGAATTATAGTGCAGGTCCGAGCATGATCCCTGTACCCGTTATGGAAAAGGCACAAAAGGAGTTTTGTGATTTTAACGGTCTTGGAATGGGTATTGTAGAAATGTCGCATCGCAGCGCCGAGTATATGGCGGTAGCAGCAGAGGCTGAACAGCTGTTGCGCGATATTATGGAAATTCCTGCAAATTATAAAATATTGTTTGAGCAGGGCGGCGGACGCGGTCAGTTTGCCGCTGTTCCTTTAAATATTCTTCCCGAGGACGGATTTGCCGATTATTTCGTGACCGGACACTGGTCACGCTGCGCGTATAAAGAATGTGCCGAGCGTTACGGTAAAGCAATTTTGCATGAATGCGTTGAAAAAGACGGTGACGGTAATTTTTATATAGATTACTCAAAGATGCAGGTAACTCCCGGCGCTGCTTACGCTTATGCCTGCCTTAATGAAACCGTAAACGGTATTGAAATGTTTAATCTGCCTGAGACGGGAGACGTTCCTTTAATTGTTGACATGTCATCAAATATTCTTACCCGTAAGATTGATGTGTCTAAATTCGGCGCGATTATTTTCGGTGCACAGAAGAACGTCGCTCCTGCCGGTCTTACCGTTACTATTGTAAGAGAAGATTTACTGGGGCGGGCCCGCAAATATTGTCCGTCAATTTTTGACTGGTCCGTGCTTGCCGCTCATGATTCCATGTACAACACTCCTAATTCTTTTGCCTGGTATATGGCCGGTCTTGACTTTAAATGGATTAAAGACTTGGGCGGTGTCGCAGAACTGGAAAAACGTAATTGTCAGAAAGCAAACCTTTTATATAATTTTCTTGATAGTACAGACTTTTACCGCTGTCCTATCGCCAAATCTGATCGCTCTCGCGTAAATTGCGTGTTTACTTTAAAAGACGAGAGTCTCAATGCCGAATTTTTAGCTCAGGCAAAATCTGAGCATTTGGTGGGACTTAAGGGACACAAAGTTTTAGGCGGAATGCGTGCTAGCATCTATAATGCCATGCCGCTTGAGGGTGTAGAAGTTTTGGTGAGGTATTTAGATAAATTTGCCAAGGCTCACTCATAGCAAAGAGGTTTTATGACGCAAAAGGATCTGCCGTGGATTAAAAGTTATCCTCCTGAAGTTTCTTTTGACGTTGACACTCGTCCGTTTGAAAATTTAAATGACCTCTTTGATTATGTAGTGCGACGCTACGCAGATAAGACCGCATATATTAATATGTCCGGTCATATCTCATATGAAAATCTTGCGGTGGAAGTTGAGTATTTCGCCGCATTTTTACAAAAATATTGCAAGCTTAAAAAGGGTGATAGGCTTGCAATAATGATGCCTAATCTCATTCAATATCCGATTGCTCTTTTTGCCGCGTTAAAGGCCGGACTTACTGTAGTTAACATAAATCCTTTATATACTCCGCGCGAACTTGGAACACAGCTTGCCGATTGTAAGGCTGATGCCATTGTGGTAATTGCCAATTATGCTTTTAATCTGCAGAAAGTTATCGGGCAAACCCGGATACGGCATGTCATAGTGACGGGAGTCGGCGATGCTCTGGGATTTTTTCGCGGGCGCTTAGTGAATTTTATGGTGCGATCCGTTTTAAAAATGGTGCCTAAATTCATTATGCCTAACAGCATTTCCTTTAAAAAAGCTTTGCGTATCGGCTCACAGCTGACTCTTGATCCGGTTCTTAATCGTTATGATGATATAGCATTTTTGCAATATACCGGCGGTACGACGGGAAAGCCTAAAGGTGCTGAATTAACTCATGGCAATATTATTGCTAATATTTCAGAACTGTTAGCCTATTACGGATCGGTTGTCAACAGGGGACAGGAAACCGTGGTTACCGCTTTGCCGCTTTACCATATTTTTGCGATGACGGTAAACTGCATGTTGTTCTTTGCAATCGGTGCGACCAACATCCTTATTACCGATCCGCGCAGAATTAAGGATTTTATTAAAGAATTAAAGCATCATCCTGATATTTCGATTTTTACCGGAGTTAATACTTTATTTAATGCCTTATTAAATCATCCGGATTTTGAACACGTAGCTTTAGGGCGACTGCGTCTTGTCATCGGCGGCGGAGCTGCGGTACAGTCTGGGGTTGCGCAGCGTTTTAAAGCGCGAACCGGTCTTAACATTTTGGAAGGTTACGGTCTTACAGAATGCTCTCCCGTATGCTCAGTATGTCCTTATACGGCAAAAGAATATACAGGATCAATAGGTTTGCCTTTACCCGGGACTTATGCCCGTATTATTGACGCTGACGATAATGAAATTTGGGATTTGAATACGCCCGGTGAGCTTGAAATCAAAGGCCCTCAAGTTATGAAAGGTTATTATCATAATGAAGAGGATACTAAAAAAGTAATGCATGACGGTTATGTGCGTACGGGCGATATCGCGGTTTGGCTTGAAGGCGGCTACATTAAGATTATCGATAGATTAAAAGATATGATTTTAGTGTCGGGATTTAATGTTTTTCCGTCGGAAATTGAAGATGTGGTCAGTAAGTTCGATAAAGTGCTTGAATGTGCTGCAATCGGCGTTAAATCAGATAAGACCGGAGAAGCAATCAAGCTCTTTGTGGTAAAACGCGATCCCTCGGTTACTGCTGAGGAAATAAAGGATTATTGCAGATCATATCTCACTCCGTATAAAATTCCGCACATTGTCGAATTTACTAATGATTTGCCAAAATCTGCCATCGGCAAGGTTTTGCGCCGTCGTTTGCGTACTGAAGCTAAATGATCATGCAAGAGATTTCATATATAAAAGTTGACGAAAAAACCAAACTTGATTTACTTATAGACAGTATCAGATCTTTAACTGATGAAGATTTTATTTCTCTTGATACTGAATTTGTCAGAATAAACACCTTATTTCCGATCTTAGGTCTTTTACAGTTAAGATTTAAAAATGAAACATATCTTGTTGATCCGGTAGCTTTAAACATAAAGGATTTAGTTAGAACATTAACCGAAACAAAAGCTGCGGTACTTATTTTTTCCGGGGATGAAGATCTGGAGATATTAGTTAAGATTGCGCGAGATAACGGTTTTGCTTCATTATTACCGCAGAAAGTCTATGATCTGCAGCTTTTAGCCGCTTTTGATGATTTCCTATACGGGAAAGGTCTTAACGCTTATGTAAAAGAATTAGTGGGAGCAGAACTTGAAAAAGATTGTACCCGTACTGATTGGCTTTACCGTCCTTTATCTGAAAATCAGCTTATCTATGCAGCGCTTGACGTTGAGTATTTAGAAGAGATGTATAAGCTTCTTTATAAGCGACTTGATGAAAAGCGTTTTTCTTATTTTTTAGCTGAGATGGAAATTAAAAAAGCCGATGCGGATATTATCTATGATCCGAAAACTGCATATCGGCAGGTAAAAGGAGCGGGACTGCTTAAAAACGACGCTCTTACAAGGCTGCAGTATTTATGTCAGAAAAGACTTGAATTTGCTTTAGAGCATGATGTTGCTTTAAATCATGTCATTACTACCGGAGCATTATGTGACGTAGCCAAGGACTCGCCGCTTACATCACAAGGCCTAGCGTCCTGCGGGGTAAAATGGGGAGCAATCCGTCAGCATGGAACTATGATTATTGAGTGGGTAAAAGAGAGTATCGCATTACCGGTTCGCTCTGATTTACCTTTGCCGATTAATTATTTTGCGCATAAAAGAGAATTAAAAGACGCATTTAAGCGCCTTAAACGCTATTTAGAGAAGTGTGCTCATGATGCAGGTATTGCTCCTGAGCTGTTGGCTGCTAAAAAATACGTTTATGACTATTTTTTGAAAAAATATTTAAACGAAGTCCCTTATCTTGAATTCTCTTGGCGTAAAAATGTGGTTGCCGATATTAATAATTTGAATTTGCCTAAAGTAGAACGTTAAAAACGAAACAGCCGCGGGCATTTCCCGACGGCTGCTTGTCCATAAAACTTTACCGGTTTCATGAGGTGTAGGGCGAAGGACTTTGTTACGATTGGAGATCAGGACAAAAAAGAAAGGTTTTTTAGTTCACCGATCCTTTTAAATGCCTTGCCTTACATATAAATATATAGTTCAATTTTTGAAAAAAGCAAAAATTTAATTTTTTAATACAAAAAAGCCGCGATTTTGTTTCGCGGCTCATTCTAATTAAGCGGCACATTTACCGCTTTTTATCTCGTTATTACCAGAACAGTGCGTATAAGACAGCAGTGATAAGGCAGACAATATAAGCACCAATCTTAAATCCTGCAGAGGTGATGAACATCTTCTTAGTGAGAATGATGGCCTTAGGATCGTCGTCATTTTCTGATGAATCCAAGGATACGAAGACAATGATAGCGATGGTAAGGATGAAGGTGTACAACATCTGATCGAGGAACGGAAGCTCCAACGGCAGGAACTTAAGCAGCAAGGCGATAGGGATTGAAGCGATAACACCGATGGATGCTGCTTTGGTAGTGGTCTTCTTGTAGAAGAGACCTAACATGAATACTGCAAGGATGCCCGGGGAAACCAAGCCGGTGTATTCCTGAATGAATTGGAAAGCCTGATCGATAGCACCTAACATCGGAGCCATGAATACGGCGATGATTAAGGCGATAATTGCAGTTAAACGTCCGACGTTAACTAAACGTAAATCAGAAGCTTGCTTGTTGATGTACTGCTTGTAAATATCCATAGTGAAGATAGTAGCAGTAGAGTTTAACATTGAAGCTAATGAAGATACGATAGCTGCTGCCAAGGCGGCGAATACTAAGCCTTTAACGCCCAAAGGCAGGAACTGGGTTAACCACGGATAAGCGCGGTCGGCATGATCAAGTGACGGCAGGAAGTTTGCTGCACCGGCACCTAATTTAGCCATTAATTCCTGATCTTGGGTAATGACATAGGCGGCGATACCCGGAATTACGACGAGGAACGGAATGATGAGCTTTAAATAACCGGCAAATACGAGGCCTTTTTGAGCTTCGTTGACGGATTTTGCTGCAAAAGTACGTTGGATGATGTACTGGTTAAAGCCCCAGTAATAGAGGTTGGCAATCCACAAACCACCGATGAGAACGGCGATGCCGGGGAGGTTCATGAACTGAGGATTGTCCTTCTCCAAAATCATCTTGAAGTGATCAGGAGCAGCATCTATAAGGTTGCCCATGCCTGAGAAGAATCCTTGTCCGTCGCCGATGAAGGTGACTGCAATGTAGGTAGTAGCGAAGCCGCCGACAACCAAGACAGCAACCTGAATAACGTCAGTCCATACAACAGCGCTTAAGCCGCCGTATACGGAATAAACCAAAGCGAAGACAGCAAGTCCGATAATTGAATACATCATCGGGATACCGAGGATGGTTTCAAGAGCTAAGCCGCCTAAGTATAAGACAGAGCTTAAGTTTACAAAAATGTACAAGCACAACCAGAAAACGGCCAAAATGGTCTTTAAGGTGCTGTTGTAGCGTTTTTCGACAAACTCAGGAATAGTATAAATGCCTTTGTCGATGAATACCGGCAGGAAGAATTTTGCAACGATAATCAAGGTAATGGCAGCCATCCATTCGTAAGATGCGATACCCAGGCCGATAACGAAACCGGATCCTGACATACCGATAAATTGCTCGGCGGAAATGTTTGCTGCAATTAATGATGCACCGACAGCCCACCAAGGAAGTGATTTACCGGCAAGGAAGTAGCCTTCGGTGCTCTGCTTGTTTTTACGGGAAACGGCAAGACCGACGCTAATGATGACGAGGACGTAAATACCGAAGATTACGTAATCTATGGTACCAAGTCCGTGGTTTAAGGTATCCATGTATAAGAACCTCTATGTATAAAAAAACTCACCCATCAATACGCCACCCGGCATATTAATTGAGCTATTTATACCTTTACTCAAAGATGCTTGCAACTATAAAAAAATTATGTTTGATAGCTTATTTTAATAAATACCATTATATTTTTAATGTATTTACTTAAATAAATTCAATCAATCATATAAAAACGATATATGAAAACGGTTACATAAATTAATT
>NZ_CAJKVK010000033.1 GCF_905203285.1 uncultured Succinatimonas sp. | reverse complement strand
AACAATAAAATAACTGAAAATTGCAATTTAACCGCACCATACGCGGCTTCTCGTAACGAACTTATGAATTTAAGATCTGCTTCAATTCTGCCGGCACTGCCTATCCTGTCATGGTGCTTAAATTTTGGTGATAAACGCGGACTTTTGTTAAATAAAGAACAATCCGTTACTCCTAATACTCTTCTTGACCACGGCTTTATTTTTACCTTTAAGACTTTAAGCGAACTGAAAAAACATCTGTGATCCGCATTTACGCAAACGCTTGCAAAATTATGCTTAGTAAATACGCATTTGCGTTGTAAGTAACAAAATTAATGCCGTTATTTTGCTATTATTCCTAACGTTAGCCTTTATTTCAATCAAATCGCATGAGGTTCACATGTTAGAACAATTAAAGCATGACGTTTTCAAAGCCAATTTAGACCTTCCCAAACATGGATTAGTCACTTTTACTTGGGGTAACGTCTCAGGTATCGATCGTGATTCAGGCTTAATGGTTATTAAACCGTCCGGAGTTGACTATGAAACGATGACTGCTGATGACATGGTAGTCATTGACATTGAAACCGGCAAAAAAGTTGAAGGCAAATTAAACCCTTCTACCGATACCGATACCCACATTGAACTTTATCGTGCCTGCCCGGACATTATGGGTATCGTTCACACCCATTCACGCTATGCAACTTCCTGGGCACAAGCCGGTAAAGACATTTTAGCCTTAGGTACCACCGGTGCTGACTATTTCTACGGCCCGGTTCCCTGCACCAGAAAAATGACCGATGAAGAAATCAACGGTTCTTATGAAGCTGAAACCGGCAAAGTCATTGTCGAAACTTTCCAAAAACGCGGCTTTAAGATGAAAGACATCCCTGCCGTTTTGGTCAACTCCCACGGACCTTTCTGCTGGGGAACATCTCCTGACAATGCCGTTTACAATGCCGTAGTATTAGAAGAAGTAGCTTTCATGGCATTCCATTCCCAGATGTTGTGCGAAGGCAAATTAGGTCCTATGCAGCAGACTCTGCTTGATAAGCACTACTTAAGAAAACATGGCGAACACGCCTACTACGGTCAGGGTAATCACCACTGATTTTTACTAAAACCGTGTATTATTAAAGCCGCATATAATTGCGGCTTTTTCATATAAAAAATTAAAACACTAAAACAAAAAGAGCACTGTCTTTGTAGATAGTGCTCTTTCTTATTGTTATCTAACTAAATATTCAATTAGATATACTTAAAGCCGATTTCTTTAATCTTTTCAGACCAAATCTTCGGACCTACGGAATGAATATTGTTGCCTTCGCTGTCAACAGCTACGGTAACCGGCATATCCTGAACCTTGAATTCATAAATAGCTTCCATTCCAAGATCTTCAAAAGCCAAAACGCGAGCTGCCTTAATAGCCTTGGAAACAAGGTATGCGGCACCGCCGACGGCCATAAGATATACGGCTTTATGACGTTTAATGGATTCAACAGCCGCAGGTCCGCGCTCTGACTTGCCAATCATACCGAACAAACCGGTCTGAGAGAGCATGGTCTCAACAAACTTATCCATACGGGTTGAAGTGGTAGGACCTGCAGGGCCGACAACTTCATCACCTACTGCAGGAACAGGTCCTACGTAGTAAATCATCTTACCGTGGAAATCAACGCCTTCAGGCAAAGGCTTACCCTGGGCAATCAAATCGCAAATACGCTTATGAGCTGCGTCACGGCCGGTTAAGATAGTACCTGATAACAATAAAGTGTCACCCATCTTCCAGGTGGCAATCTCTTCTTTAGTCAAAGTGTCAAGGTTGACACGCTTGACGTTGGCTGAATTACCGCCGATTTCAATATCAGGATAATCATCAATTGAAGGAGGATCAAACTTGGCAGGACCTGAGCCGTCAAGCTCAAAGTCAATATGACGTGTAGCTGCGCAGTTAGGGATAATTGTAGTAGCTTTGGATACGGCGTGGCACGGATAGCTCTTAACCTTGACATCAAGAACGGTAGTCATACCGCCCAAACCCTGAGCACCGATACCGAGCTTGTTAATCTTGTCATAAAGCTCTAAACGAAGCTCTTCTTCAGCATTCTTAGGACCGCGCTTAATCAAGTCCTGAATATCGATAGGATCGTTTAAGGCTTCTTTAGCTAAAATTGCTGATTTCTCAGGAGTTCCGCCGACACCGACGCCTAAAATTCCGGGAGGGCACCAACCTGCTCCCATAAGAGGGATCTCGTGTAAAATCCAATCAACGATGGAATCGGACGGATTTAACATCTTCATGTGGGTCTTGTTTTCTGAGCCGCCGCCTTTAGATGCAATAGCAACTTCTACTTTATCGCCTTTGACCATTTCAATATGGACGACTGCAGGAGTATTGTCCTTAGTATTGACGCGCTTTCCGATAGGATCCATCAAAACTGACTTACGCAAAGGATTGGTTGCACAGCAATATGCACGGCGAGTGCCTTCGTCAACCATTTCCTGAACGGTCATGTCACCTTCAAAACGAACATCCATACCGATTTTGACAAAGCAGGTAACGGCACCGGTATCCTGACACAAAGGACGATGACCGATTGCGCACATCTTGGAATTTACGAGGATCTGGGCGATAGCGGCTTTTGCAGACGGATTTTCTTCAATGTCATAAGCGTGCTTCATAGCTTGCAGAAAGTCACGCGGATGATAATAAGAAATAAACTGTATTGCTTCATAAATGGAATCAATGAAGTCTTGAGTCTTGATTAAAGTGGTCATGGCAATTTCCTAACTGAAACAAAAACAGCCTTGTTTTTATTGGAAATTAAGGCTTGCAAAAGATTATACCGCAAAGAAGGTTTTTAGTGATGATAAGGTGTTATTTAACTTGTAAAACTGCGACACAGAGAAAATTATGAATGAAAAAAAAGGATATCCGCAAGGCTTACGAATATCATTTACCTTCAGACTATGGAGAGATTAGAACAATACTTCGTTGTATGATTCCTTAGTTGCAAAAGGTCCTGAAAGAGGATTTACCGTACGACCGTTGTCAAAGTAATCATACTTAAAGACAATAGGAGAACCGTCCGGGTTTTCAAATTTCTCTTCAGGTTCAAAAGCTTCACCTAAAGTTTCCGTTGAAACAATTTCGGTTTCAAATTCAGGAAGAACTTCATTAAGATTGGTTTCTAACGAATATTTACCGTCTTTTTCAACTAAGTTTAAATAAACCTCTCCGGACACAACTTTAAAATTCTTTTCTTTAACGCAAGGTTTTGCGCCATTACAATAAACATTTCCTCCCGTATAAACCGGCAGATGCTTATAATACTTATGGCGATCTTCCTTAATTCCGCTATCTCCTTCAACAAAAAATAACTTTAAAAACTCTTCTTTAGTCGGATAGTCATTAAAAGGTACAGTACCGGTTACGGCAATGCGATCCCAATTCTTTTCCTCGCTGACTTTTAAAAATTCTTCTGCGACCGGATTTTGAATAAAGATATTATTATAGAAACGATCATCACCGTGCAGAATAGTCATGAAACCGGCAACTTCAGTGCGATGAGGCACATGATACGGAGTATAACGCGGCTGATCGGTATTTGAATTGTTTGTACCGATTCCGACAAAAATAAACGGACCGCTTATTATGTTATGTACCATTGCTACGCCTTGAGTTGCAAGCTTGCAGCTGAACATCGACAACAAGATATTGTTATCAATTAAGGTAGGACCGTGACTTACCTCAACGAAAATATCCTCACCTAATGATAATTCCTGCGGTAATTCAGTACCTAAAGGAGGATTGTTATCGTGCATAAGGTTCTGAGTAACACGAGTACCCTGAGCCTGCCAATCGAGCCAAATACCGCTAGTGCAGTGATGGATATGATTACGTCTGAAAATAACGTCAATTGCAGCATGCAGTTTGATTCCTCCGATTTCAGCGCCTTTAAGCTGCTGTTTATTATTAATATGATGAATATGATTGTCTTCAATAATTGAGAAAGCACAGCCTAAATGACCGACAATACCTGCCTGTTCACAATCATGAATATCACATCCTCTAATAATATGAGAACCGATCTGCTCTTTGGTCCAGCCTTCAAGCTGAGCTTGGCAAATAGCGTCTCTTTCAGTCTGAGTACCGTGTTTTACTCGACCTAAAGACCACTTATTCTCATTGTTAGGTTGCAGATACTTGCCAAGAGAAATACCTACGCATTTTGAATCTGAGACCTCGCAGTTTTCAATAACCCATCCTTTACTCCAATGAGGACCAACCATACCTTCCTGATAAGCGGTCGGAGGAGCCCACTGCGTAGCAGCTTGCTTTACGACAAAGCCTGATAAAGTAATATAACCGACCCCTGTTTTGCTCGGATAGAAGCAGTTGCGGCGTACGTTTATTTCCACGCACTCGGCATTAGGATCAATACCGTGGAAATTAGCATAAATAATGGTGCTGCCGTCTTTTTGCTCTGTATACCAAGTATATACGGTAAAAGACTTATCCCAGGATTTCATATCCACCTTAGGACCAAGAACATCCTCGAGACTATAGACCTCAAACATGGAACGGCCGTTTAAATATACTTCACCAGTATGAGCGTTATCGGCAAAATACCAATCACCGAAAACTTTTGTCGTATACGGGTTATAGTCATTAAAAATACCGTTTCCTATGATGCTTACCCAAACATCGCCGTCATACTTTTTCCAATTGTTTACAATCTCGGCACCGGTAATTACTGCCTTACGCGGTTCAACTGAACGATAAACGATAGGTTTATCTTCAGTTCCTGCGTTGGCGGGATCTACATACTCGCGATAAACGCCAGGGAAAACTAAAACTTCATCTCCGGCTTTTGCAAGTTTTGCCGCCTCGGAAATTGTCTTAAACGGGAAATTTTCTTTGCCATTACCGCTACGACGTACTTTTGCGTTTACAAAATACTTCATTTTATTCTCCTATTTCAAAATCTTTGATTACGCAGTTGCTGCATTTTTTGCTTTACGTTCATTAAGTTCTTTAATAATAGTCGGATAAATCCTATCAATATTGGTAAAGTACATGGCTATCCATGACACTACAAAACCAACTATCGGGAAAACGAAAAACACGATCTGTTCACAATAAAGGGTGTAATCAGTTTGAGTTGCAAGATTCGGATTATAATCAGCAAATGCAAGGCCCCAACCAACAATTGCAGATCCCAAACCGGTTCCTACCTTCATACCAAAAGAAGTAGCGCTATTAGTAAGTCCAGCCTGATTTACTCCGCTCTTCCACTCACCATATTCGACAGCATCAGCAATAATAGTGAATAAACAAGCACTGATCGGGCCTAAACCTATACCACGAAGTAAAGCACCAAACATAACACCGTAAACGTTAGGTGATGCTACCCACATGATAAACATTCCCAAAATTACAATAGACCACCCTGAAAGCATCAACTTCCATTTACCAAAACGATTGGCAAGAAAAGGAACAAAAAGCAAAGCTACAAATTTTGTGCCCATATAACATGCATTCAGCGTGCCGTACAAATTAATGTCATGTAAAACATCACGACAGTAGTACACACCAAGACCATTGAAAATTGAAGCATTGATGTAATACATAAGAAACATGATGCAAATCGTAAAAAAGAAACGATTTTTAAACAAAATCTTAAAAGATTCAATTGCGCCGATATTATCTTTAGGATGCTCTTTTGGCTTTTCCTCGGGAACATTTCTTTCTTTTACAAAAAAGAAAGTAATCATAAAACAGCATGTTGCCAAAATTGCAAAAATAACTGCCATCATGCTCCAGCCAACCATCTCTACTAATGGCGGAACAACTTAGGCTAAGGCAATAACAAAAAGGCTAGTACAAATAAAACGCAAAGAATTTGCAAAAATCTTTGACGGCTGATCATTAGTCATTAAAGCAAGCAAAGTATTGTAGGAAAGATTACTTGCTGTATAGGCAAAAGCGGCCACAAAAATATAAGTAGCAGTTGCATAAACGATTTTACCGGTATCTCCTAAGCTGTCAGGTACAGAAAACAGCAAAATAAGACCAATTGCCATCATTGGAGTTGACCATAAAATCCATGGGCGAGCTTTACCAAAACTGGTCTTTGTTCTATCAAGAATCAGACCAAAGCCAAGATCGGTCAAACCATCAAGCAATCTTGTAACCAGCATGATAGTACCTACCGCAGCAGCCGTTATTCCAACACTATCGGTATAGTACAAAGTCAAGAATCCTGCGACCACAGACCATACAAAGTTACAACCGACATCTCCTAACGCATAAGAAAAGCGCTCACCGAATGACACGGCATATGTTTTATTCCCCATTTTTGCTCCTTATATAAATATTGTTTATGCCCTCGAGGGCATAAGTAAATGCTCACGTGGGCTTTTATGTAAAATAACAAAATCTGACTATTAGACAATAAAAATCTTTTTATTTTAAGTTTGAGATCACAATTTTGCCTTCGAGGGCATGTTTATACAACAAAAACGAACTGCAACTCTTAAACATTAATTAAATACATTGTGAAATTAAAATACCTAACTGAGTAAAATGTTTATCAAAATCAATTTTTTCTTTATTTACTAAAACCTTAAACGCTAAATCAAGAGGCATCTTAGCTTGAATCTCTTCATTTTGAGTAATTACTGCAGAAATTATCCCCTCTTTCATATATTTTTTACTATTAGGTAACAAATCATTAGTAATTACCTTTACATCAAGATCTTTAAGTTCTTCTCTAATTCTTGGACACACCGAATAGTCACCAGGGTTTACTAAATATATTGCCTTTATCTTTTGTTTTCGTAAAAGGTCAAAATCGACATCAATATAATTATTCTCCATTGCATGCGTATAAACTATTTCAATATCTCGATATTTTTGAACTAACTCATCTTTAAATCCCTGAACTCGTTCCATAAATGAAATTATTCTAGAGCTACGATTACTCAAAATAGCAATTTTTCCTTTACCCTGCGTAATTAGCGCAATTAAACCAGCTGCAATTCTTCCTGATTTTTCATAATCACACCCGATATAACAATCTCTTTTATAACTCGTATCATCCATGTTATAAAAAATCATCGGAACATTAAGTTCTTTTGCTTTATTAAAAAGCGCATGTACGTAAGGTTTAAAAAACTCTTCATAAATTGGCAAGGCAATTAAAAAATCATAATCAAAATTTGATATTACTCTCTTAATATCCGCAAGAGGATCTCCATTACCATGATCAAGTACTAGAAAATCTATAGTAATGCCAAATCCACGCAACTCAGCTGCTTTTACCTTTGCTAATTCAAAAATTTTGGCATGAAACTGACTGCTCACGGAGCGATAAACCATGTATAAAATCTTAAAATTTTGATTTTTTGCTGCTAAATAGCGTGCTGCAAGATTAGGTTTATAATCATATTTTTTTAAAACAGCTTCAATTCTAGCTAACGTACTATCTTTTACTTTACTTTTGTCCTTTAAAGCGCGTGCAACAGTACGACGCGATACTCCGGAAAGTTCAGCAATTTTCTCAAGTGATATCATGTCAGTCCTATATTGTGTCTTCGTTTTTTACTATTTAAATTTTTACTATAAATTGTAAATTACATTGAGAAAAAAGGCGTGTTTCTTAACACGCCTTTAAATTTAAGATCACAAAATTAATTAAAAATCAAAGAAATACAAATGAATCTATTTGGTAATTATTCATTTTCCAAAATAAAACCTTGCTCTTTAATATAACGAACTAATAATCCGCCGTCATTTTTACCCGAGAGCATAGCTTTACTTGCCTTAGTCCAATTCATATCATCTTTAGCTTGATGCTGACGGTTTTTATAGTATTCAGCCATCTTTTCATCATATTGCTCAAGCTCTTTTTCATCATAAGGATCCTGATACTCGTTTTCAGAGAAGAACCAACGCTTAGGCAAACGGGGTTTTTGCTCCTCTCTGAAATTCTCATCAGGAACGCCAAGGCATAAACCTAAAGCAGGAAGTATGCCGTGAGGAACTTTTAAAAGATCAGATACTACATCAATCTGTTTTTTATAGCCGCCGATGATAACGCCGCCAAGGCCTATGGACTCAGCCGCGGTCAACACGTTCTGACAGGCAAGAGCTACGTCATTTAAGCCTGAATACAAAAGCTTAAACGGTATATTTGCAGGCGGTAAGCCTACCGATCTTTGCAATTTGGTGTAATCAATACAGAACATCCAAAACTCAGCGCAGTTGGCAATATGTTCCTGGCCGCCGGCGCATTTTGCTATCACTTCAAGTTTTTCCCTGTCAGTCACACGAATAACAGTAACATCCTGTAAAAAGCATGAAGTTGAAGTCTGCAGCATGGCATCCTGTAAATTGCTCACCTCTTCCTCGGTAAGAAGACGTCCCGTGTAATTACGCATCGACTGGTGATGTTCAATAACCTTTAATGTTTCGCTCATTTTTAACTCCATTAAGTGCGCGGCACCAGATAAGCAGTATCGGTAATATGTCCGCATTGAGCTTTTTGCAGCAAAGCCGCATCAACAAGGCATAAAGCAAGCATAGCCTCGGCAATGGGAACGGCGCGGATCCCGACGCAGGGATCGTGTCTGCCTTTTGTTACCAAATCAATGCTGTTGCCGCTGCGGTCAATAGATTTTCCCGGAATCATAATGCTTGACGTGGGTTTTAACGCAATTCTTACTTTTATTTCCTGACCTGAACTTATACCGCCTAAAATACCGCCGCTGTGATTTGACATAAATCCGTCAGGAGCAATCTCGTCTCGAGCCTTTGACCCTAACATTGATGCAAGAGCAAATCCGTCGCCGATTTCCACGCCCTTTACGGCATTAATGCTCATCATGGCATGAGCAATAGTGGCATCAAGCCTGTCAAAAACAGGATTGCCCCAGCCGACAGGCACATTGTGAGCTCTAACCTCGACAATCGCCCCGCATGAATCATGCTTCATTCTCAAATCATCCATGAAGCTCTCAAGCAAAGAAAGTTTAGAGCCGTCGGCAAAATTAAAAGCATTATTTAAAGCTTCGGCTGCGTCATATTTATCAGTTGCTATCGTTCCTATAGCCGTTACGCATCCTGAAACGCTTACATTATAAAATTGCTTTAAAACCTGTTTGGCAACCGCACCGGCAGCAACGCGCATAGCAGTTTCACGCGCCGATGCACGTCCGCCTCCGCGGTAATCACGAATACCGTACTTATGATCGTAAGTATAATCAGCATGCCCCGGACGATAAGAATTTTTAATTTCGCTGTAATCGGAAGAACGCTGCGAAGTATTTTCAATAATAAGCCCGATAGGAGTTCCCGTGGTTTTACCTTCAAAAACACCTGAAATAATTTTCACTTTATCAGGCTCATTACGCGGAGTTCCGAAACGCGTAGATCCGGGACGACGCCTGTCCAAATCGGTCTGCAGCATTTGCTCATTTAAATCAATTAACGGAGGACAGCCGTCAATGATGCAGGCTAACGCCGCACCGTGACTTTCACCGCAAGTTGTAACTTTGAATATTTCACCAAAAGTATTTGCGCTCATGACAAATTATCCTTATACGGACTTAAAGTGCTGCTTTAAAAACATCAGCATAAGCCTTAAGCTGCTCAGCCGTAAGTAAAAACACTCCGCCGCCGCCCTTTTTCAAATCAATAAAGTGGAACGGGACATGCGGGAATGCGTCATTTAAATTCTCAGCCGAATTGCCTACTTCCATTATGAGCACACCGTCATCACTTAAATAATCAACCGCCTGAGCCAAAATTTTACGCGCACAATCAAGACCGTCCTCACCAGAGCCCAAAGCCAGCTCCGGCTCAGCTTCAAACTCTTTTGGCATAGTGCTTAAATCATAAGCATCGACATAAGGCGGGTTGGCGACGATTAAATCGTATTTATCCCCTTTAGGAAGAGCTGAGAACAAATCACTTTTTATCGGGAATACGCAATTTTCAAGTCCGTAACCGCGGATATTGATTTCAGCAACCTCAAGTGCCTCATCGGAAATATCGACGGCATCAACCTCGCAGTCTCCGTCAAAATGCAATGCGATTGCTATCGCTATGCATCCTGAACCGGTGCACATATCAAGAACTCTATCAGGAGTGCGATCAATAAACGGATCAAATCCGTTTTCAATAAGTTCGGCAATCGGGGAACGCGGAACAATAACCCGCTTATCCACATAAAACTGGTGACCGCAAAAGAAAGCACGATGAGTAAGATACGGAGTCGGTACTCGTAAAAAAATACGCTTATTGGCTATCGCGGCAATAATCTTCCGCTCTTTTTCAGTAAGTCTTGAATTAAGTGTCGAATCATCGCACGGCGGCTGTAAATGCATTACCGCCTGAACGATTTCCAAGGCTTCATCCCAATAATTATCCGTACCGTGTCCGCAATAAATTTCATGAGCGGCAAAACATGAAACAAGATAGCGCACAGCATCCTGAACCGTACGCAATTCCTGAATCAAGGCATTTTCAATTTCTTGGGCTGAAGGAGGGGTGTCTAAAAGATCATAAAGAGCGGTGAAACTGTCACCTGACGGTTCTATGGCGTTCATAAAATCCAAAATTAATAACAAAAAACAAAATAAAAAGTCTTATTAACTAACTTTTGGCAGCTATTTTAGCATGATATTTCATATCAGCTGTGTTTTAACGAGTCTTCTTGGCGCTAATCAAACTAAAAGCACCAAAAGGTGCTTTTAATCTTTAATTTTAATTAAATAATTAAAATCAATAAACCTTTGAAAAAGAGGCAATTGACATATTTATCTCACTGACGATTTTACGTTTGGGAATTTCATAACTCGGATCGATAATGACCTTGCCTCCGTCAAAAGAAAACATTCCTATTCCCTGGATATAAAAGTTACCTTTAAAAAAAGCGCTTACGTATTTTGCGATTTGCATAGGTGCATATTTTTTAAAAGTACGCATCAATCCCGACTCCTTATATTTGTTTGTTCTATGTCCATAAATATAGTCAATTGTGAAAAAAATAAATATGCTTTTTGCAACTTTTTTTCATAAAACAGTAAGTTACTTCGTACTTTGTGAACTAATTTAAAAAAATTTCACTACTTGGGGTAAAAAAAGCTTTTGCAGTAAATCGACCGTGCTCTTCTTCCAGAATAAATGCGCTTCCGGTCACAAAAAGAGGAATTTCCACTTTAGGACATGCGTACTCAACCATTTTCTGAACTAAAGGAATATGCGAAACCAAAATAATCGCGTCGTTCGAGTTTTCCGTAAATTTGGCATTTACATAATCAAAACATATATCAGGCTCACCTGAAGGGGTTAAATCGCTTAATATTTCAATCTCTGCATCATTATTTCTTACTAAGGCTTCTTTCACGGCATTGGCTGTTTGTACGGCTCTGGTTTTAGGTGAGCATAAAATCGCTTTTATCGAATAATGAGCGCAAAGATTCCGAGCCGTCTTTTTTACTTCATCAACGCCATCGGCAGTAAGCTCTCTATCTGCCCCGCAGAATGCTGCCTGTCCGTGGCGCATAATTATAATAATCATAGCAACAATCAGATAGACCATTAAAAATAGGTCACTATTTTACAAAAACTTTGTAAAATTGATAGAAAACGGTTATAAGTTTAAGCTATTGCTCACAAATTAAGGCTCCGTATGGCACTAAACCTTAAAGATTTAAAAAATGTTCGCCAATTACGTGCAGTACTGCGTACCTGCACAGCTGCGGAAATTGCAGAAATTGCCGGCAAAATAACGGAAATACAAAAAGAACGTGAAAAGGAAGAAGCCAAACTGCAGGAAACAATAAAAGCGCGAGAACGTTCCGTCAGCAATGCCTTATCTTTTTTAGAAAAAGAAGATATTGATGTTTACGATTTAATTGCAGCTTTAAATCAAAAATCTGGTAAAAAGCGCGGAAAAATGATGCCTAAATATGCTTATACGGATCTTGACGGCATAAATAGAACATGGACCGGACAAGGAAAAACCCCGCTTGCGCTTTTAAAACTGATGCAAAAAACCGGGGCTTCTCTTGATGATTTTCTGATTAAGAAAGAGATGCAGCAATCTCTTGATTGATTTTATCCAAAGCTTCAAGAGGATCGCTTGCCTTAGTAATCGGGCGGCCGATAACAAGATAATCCGATCCTGCTCTTACCGCCTCTCCCGGAGTCATGATCCTCTTTTGATCTCCTACATCAGATCCGGCCGGACGGATACCCGGAGTCACGGTTAAAAACGGACGGGAAGCAAAAGTCCTTATAATAGGTACTTCTCTTGCACTTGCCACAACGCCGTCAAGTCCGCATTCTTTGGCAAGTTTTGCAAGTCTTTCAACTTGCAGCGCAGGTGTAGCGTTGATACCTATAGCATTAAGCTCAGCATCATCCATGGAAGTCAAAACCGTAACTGCAATAAGCTTCGGTCGATTATGGCAAAACGATAAGGCTTCAGCTGCTGCCGACATCATTTTCGGTCCGCCCGAGGCATGTACATTGACAATCCATACGCCAAGTTTTGCCGCTGCGGTACATGCTTTAGCCACGGTATTAGGAATATCGTGAAATTTAAGATCCAAAAAAACCCTGAAATCTTTATTAACGAGTTTTTCAACCAACGCAGGTCCTGCGGCGGTAAAGAGCTCTTTTCCGACTTTTAAATTACAAAAACGCGGATCCACTTTCTCTACAAAAGAAAGCGCATCTTTTGCTTCTGCATAGTCAAGAGCCACGATAACTTTAGGATCGTAAGTCATAAAATTTTAATCTCCGTCAAGACCGCGAATCGGTGTAATCGTATCCCATCTTCTGCAGGAAGGACACTGCCAAAACATCATTTTGGATTTAAAACCGCAGCGTGAACAGCTAAAACGCGGATTAGTCGCAATCTGCGCATCAATTAAGCTTTTTAACTGCACGACTACATCATTGGCTTTTGCATCATCGCTATCACGCGAACGTAAGCCGATTAATGCAGAAAACAATTTAAGACTTGGTTTTTCTTTAATAAAAGCCAATAACTGAACTTCTGCGTCTTCTTTTCCTGAAATCAGCTCTACTGACTGAACAAGATCAACCATTGCTTCGGCAGAATGCGTACGTCTTACCAAATCCTCAAGCGCAAAACGTAAATCAGGATCGGCTTTATTAGGAAAACATTTACGGATTAAATCAAGACACAACAGCCCTGAATTGGGATCAAGCTCCGATACTTCCTTAACCTTTATATATGCTTCTTTTAATTTTTTATCTTTTATAAGCAGATCCGCATACTCAAGTCTTGCTCTTACCGAATCAGGGTAAACGTCCAAAGCATGCTGATACGACGCATATGCCGTTTCCTTATTCCCAGCCATTACATCCTGCACAGCGCATTGGCAATAGTAATGACTAAGCTGCGACAAAGAGCTGCTGCCTAAAACATTTCTATAAGTTAAAGCAATTTCAATTGCCTTATGATAATCACGTTCCTGCTCATAAACCTTTACAAGCAAAGCAGCAGCCGCTGCATGCTGACGCGGAATTTCAACTAAATCAAGCAAAATGCGTTCAGCGCGATCAAGAAGACCTGCACTTATAAAATCACGAGCAAGCTCAACACGGGAAATTTCATTTTCCGCAACGTCAAGTTTGGGATTATTGGCTAACGCTTCATGCAGTGATATTGCCCTATCCACTTCACCGCGCTTACGGAATAAATTGCCTAAAGCAAGATTGGACTCAAAAGAAGGATCGCTTTCGTTTAAATAAGCAATGAATTTATCAACAGCGCGATCCTTTTCATTATTTAAAAGATACTCGACACCGCGTAAATAATTGTTATTTCTAACTGTGCTGCTTTTCTCTTTTTTATCACGAACCGATTGCCTGCCCATGTAATAACCGTAGGCGGCGGCAAAAGGAAGAAGTAAAAAGAGTAACTCAAACATAGTAAAAATTTACTTATTGATTATCAACAGCCGTCAGAGCCTCAGTTGCCTTTTCCTGAGACTTATCCTGCTGCTTTTGCTCTTTGGCGATACTCTTTTTTAAGTACTTAAGCTCGGATCTCGCTTTACGAGCTTCCATATAAAATTTAAGACAAATAAGTAATGCCAAATAAAGTCCGATTAACACTCCGACAATAAGTCCAATAACAAGAACCATTGCCAAAGACAACTGGGCTTTTACAAAAATAAAATCAAAATCAACTACAACATCGTTGGCAGAACCGATAGTCAAACCGATTACACATAAAATTGCCAAAACGATAACATACAGCCAAAATCTAAGCATATGCCCTTCTCATTAAATGTACATGCTTATATTAACATTATTTAAGACATATAGGCTGATAAATAAGCTAAGCCGCTTTAAGCTTTAGCTATTAACGCGATTGCGCAGCTCTACACCGGGTTTGAAATGTACTACTTTACGTGCCGGCAAATCAACTCTTTCTCCGGTTTTCGGATTATGAGCAATACGCGGCTCTCTTAAACGTACTTCAAAACTACCGAATCCGCGAATTTCAATTCGTTCACCCTGTGACAAAGTTTCGATCATCTGCTCAAAAATTTCACGTACTGACTTATCAATCTGCGAGGGAGCAATGTCACGATATCTTGCGATAAGTGAATTTATCAAATCTGCGCGGGTCATGTTATTTCCTCATACAACAACGATTACGACTTAATATACAAGTTTACTTAGAATCAATACCATAAGCTACGAATTTTTAAGAAAATTACAACATTGTTCTAAAAATTTCAGAAAAATTCATACAACTATCTAGCTTATTGTCCTACACGCAGCTTGTTTGCACTTTATTTATTGTAGTAATGAAATTTTTTACCTCACAAAAAACAAAGCCCCGAATAGTTAAATTCGAGGCCTTAATGAAACCTGCAGGGATCCCTGCAGATTTTTCAGACGAATAAATTATTCAGTCTTACCTGCGGCGGCAAAAGCTGCGGCCATAGCGGTAGGAGCTGCTTCTTTATTCTGTTTCTCGTTGAGGTTTTCTAAAGCTTCTTTCTCTTCGGCTTCGTCTTTAGCACGAATGGAAAGGGTCAGCTGACGGGTCTTACGATCGACGTTGACAAGCTTAGCCTCTACGCTGTCACCTTCTTTCAATACGGTGGTAGCGTCTTCAACACGGTCACGTGAACAATCGGAAGCACGGATATAACCGACAACGCCTTCGGCAAGCTTAACGTTTGCGCCGCGGGCATCGACAGATTCAACGGTACCGGTTACGATTGAACCCTTGTGGTGGGTTGAGAGGTAATCAGCAAACGGATCTTCTTCGATCTGCTTCAAGCCTAAAGAAATACGCTCACGCTCAGGATCTACCTGGAGAACGACAGCGGTGATTTCGTCACCTTTCTTGAACTCGCGAACAGCTTCTTCGCCTGACTGCTGCCAAGAAATATCAGACAAGTGAACCAAACCGTCAATTCCGCCTTCAAGACCGATGAAGATACCGAAATCGGTAATGCTCTTGATCTTGCCGGTTACGCGATCGCCCTTAGAGTGAGACTCGGCAAACTGCAGCCACGGATTAGGCTTGCACTGCTTCAAACCTAAGGAAATGCGGCGACGCTCCTCGTCGATTTCGAGAACTTTAACGGTAACAACATCACCGACGGAAACAACCTTGGACGGGTGAATGTTCTTGTTGGTCCAATCCATTTCAGAAACGTGAACCAAACCTTCAACACCTTCCTGAATTTCAACGAAGCAGCCGTAATCGGTAAGATTGGTAACCTTGCCTTCAATATCAGAGCCGATCGGGAAACGAGCAGCGATATCAGCCCAAGGATCAGCACCTAACTGCTTCAAGCCTAAGGAAACACGCTGACGCTCACGGTCAAACTTGAGGACTTTAACGGTAATTTCATCGCCGACATTAACGATTTCGCTCGGGTGCTTAACACGCTTCCAAGCCATATCGGTAATGTGGAGCAAGCCGTCAACGCCGCCCAAATCAACGAATGCACCGTAATCGGTAAGGTTCTTGACGATACCCTTAACTTCCTGACCTTCCTGGAGGTTGGCAAGTACGGACTCGCGCTCGGTTGAGTTCTCGGATTCAATAATAGCACGGCGAGAAACAACTACGTTGTTGCGCTTCTGGTCAAGTTTAATCACCTTGAACTGGAGCTCTTTGCCCTCAAGATGAGTAGTCTCGCGTACAGGACGTACGTCAACCAATGAACCCGGGAGGAAAGCGCGGATGCCGCCCAACTGAACGGTAAAGCCGCCCTTGACCTTGCCGTCAATGACGCCGACGACGGCTTCATTGTTCTTAAAGGCTTCTTCAAGTTTAGCCCAAGCTTCGTTGCGCTTAGCTTTTTCACGGGACAATACAGTCTCACCGTCACCTGACTCTACGGACTCTAAAGCTACGTCAACAACATCGCCGACTTTAACTTCAATCTCGCCCTGAGCGTTTTTAAACTGCTCGGCAGGAATGGTGGACTCTGATTTGAGACCGGCATCAACGATTACATAGTCGTTATCGATAGCGACGATCTTGCCTTTGACCATAGAACCCGGACGGGTTTCAATTTCTTTTAAAGACTCTTCAAAGAGTTGTGCAAATGATTCCATTAAGGTAACAAATTTCCAGTTGCGCCTCTAAGCTTCCGTGCCTTCAAGGGGTTATTAAAAAACACCGTCATCCGTGACGGCATGGCTCAATCATAAGCTTATGCTTATGATTTGAAATCTTTATTTATCAAGTTTTTCTCTGACGATATCCATAGCTTTATTAAAAACTTCGTCAATCGTCATATCAGATGAGTCAATAATGACTGCATCATCTGCAGGCTTTAACGGCGCAACCGCGCGATTGCGATCACGCTCGTCGCGTTCGGTTATTTCCTGCAAAATAGCTGCATAATCAGCTTTTTCCCCGGATCTTTCAAGCTGCAGTACACGGCGTTTTGCCCGTACTTCACATGAAGCGTCCAAAAAGATTTTAACCTGTGCGTCAGGGAACACTACGGTTCCCATATCGCGACCGTCAGCAACCAAACCGGGTTCCTGACGGAAATCTCGCTGTCTGGCAAGCAGCGCTTGTCTGACTCTGGGCAAAACTGCCACTTTACTTGCATTAGCCCCGGCTTCTTCAGTACGAATCGCTAAAGAAACGTCTTCACCGTTTAAAATAACGTGAACGCCGTCTTCCTGAGGATCAAAAGCCAGATTAACAACTAAAGCTTCCTGAACTAATGAATCCTCATCAAACAAGGCAAGGCCTGCTTTACGTGCAGCATATGCCAAAACACGATAAATAGCGCCGGAGTCAAGCAGTTCATATCCTAAAGAACGGGCAAGACGCTTGGTCAGCTCGCCTTTACCTGCTCCGCCCGGACCATCTACGGCAATAACAATCGGTTTTGACATTTAAAAATCCTTAAAATCTAAATTTCGCTATTATATCAGGATTAAAAACAGATTCTAAATAAATTTTAAGCTTATTTCCTGCGGCAATCCAAAAATCAGGGTAAATAGTCCCATGCTCTTTAACTGAAACAAGAGAGCTTCCTAAAAACGGCTCATCGTGTCTAATTGCATCTTTGCTCCAACGGAACATCCTTCCCTTCTATACTGTCGTATACAGGGAATTTTTTTGTAAAAACATGAAGCGCTTAAAACTATCCTGCTTAAAAATTTACAGACGCTTAATATACTAAACATGTAAATTGCAGCGATCCTTTTAGGAGATAATTATGCACTGCTCCGCCCTTTCACGCTCGGCCCTTGCCGCCACCATTGCTTTCGTATGCGCGGGATCTCTTATCATATCCTCAAATGTATACGCAAAAGACTATGACGAAAACAACATATTAACCAGCAAAACGCTGTTCGTTCCTGATTCAGCAGTTTCTTTTAAGCAAATTGATGACTACCGGGATGATGACGATTGGGACTACCGACACAGAAAGTACCAACACAGAAGACACCATCGAGATTATGATGACGACGATGATGATTGGGAAGATGACGATGACGACTGGGACGACGATTGGGATGAAGACAGGCGATATCGCGGCCGCTACGGCGACAGCGACGATCTCAGCGACGATCTTGAAGATGATGAACCGTGGGATGACGATTAGAAACGTTATTTCTCAAACTGGACTCTTTAGGTAATCACTAAAGAGCGGTTTTTTACATCATCAGGTAGCTCTGTTATGTTAAAATGCATATTTTCAGTATTCTTTAATTTTTAAAAACAACTGGTTAAAACGTACGGGTTATCGATGTCAGATATATTACAACAAGGACCTATTGCCAAACTGCCGACCAAACACGGCGTTTTCGATATCACTATTTTCAGAGACAAGAATCTGCTTGACCATGCAGTTCTTTCCATGGGCGATTTAAAGGACGGCGAACCTGTTTTATGCCGAATTCACTCCGAATGTCTGACCGGAGACGCATTGGGCAGCTTGCGCTGTGACTGCGGATTTCAATTGGATGCCGCTTTAGCGAAAATCGCCAAAGTAGGACGCGGTGCTTTATTGTATATGCGCCAAGAAGGCCGCGGCATCGGCTTATTTAATAAAATAAGAGCTTATCGTCTGCAGGATGAGGGTCTTGATACCGTCGAAGCCAATCTGCGCTTGGGTTTTCCTTCAGACGGCAGACATTATGATATCTGCGCGGATATTATGCGTAAATGCGGTTTTACCAAAGTAATTCTCATGACTAACAATCCGGCTAAAATCGACGATTTAAAACGTCACGGTATTGAGGTTATCTCAAGAGAGCCGCTTGAATACGGCCGCAATCCCTATAACGAGAATTATTTAAACACCAAAGAATCAAAAATGGGACATTTACTGCATCATCAGGATTAATTTCCGCTTTCTGCAGTTTTTAACTATAAGAAGTCCGATGGTATGATCGGACTTTTTATTTAGCTGATGCTTATGTTATTTGTTTTTAGAATGTCTATGACAAAAACAGGCTAAAGACCAAAAAGAATACTAAAAGACATACCAAGGCTTAGGCAAAAATCGAAAATTCTACCTTTCTTACGGTATTTTGAATTACGGTTTAGCTGATGGAATTAAAAAAGGAAGGATTTTAGATGAATGGCGGACAGAGTGAGATTCGAACTCACGGAGGGCGTAAACCCTCGACGGTTTTCAAGACCGTTGCATTCAACCGCTCTGCCATCTGTCCGTCTGAAAACGGAGAGCATTATATATGAGTTTTTCTTATAATGGAAGAGTTTTTTTAACTGATAATGAAGGTTTTTTATTAAATAAGGATGAATGGACTGAAGATTTGATGTTTTTTATGGCAAAAAATCTCGGTTTAGCCCTCACCGAGCAGCATAAAACCGTCATTAATGAAGTAAGAGAATATTACAAAGAGTACGCAACTACCCCTGCTATGCGGGTATTAATCACCACCTTAAAAAAGAAAGGATATTCTGATTTAGCCTCATCTGTAG
>NZ_CAJKVK010000032.1 GCF_905203285.1 uncultured Succinatimonas sp. | reverse complement strand
GCTTAAAAAGTTTAATATCGACCACGGATTGTAAACATGATGTTCGCATTCCTCATCAAAAGAGTATCCGTCATAATTATTTTTAAGCTCGTTTAAAATGATCTCATATGTATATTTATCTGTTTTTTCTTTTTCATTTAATGCAACCGCCGCATTCTTAATATAATCTCCAAAATAATGCTCAAGCTCTTCTTGCGTGTAACCGACAATTGCGCCATACGTCGGATTGAAGCTTATATCTTTAATATTGTTAAAAGCCGAGAATATCGAAGTATTTGAATAACGGGTTACACCGGTAATAAAAATAAATCTGAATTTGCTCGAGTAAAATTTAACTGTTAAGAAAAACTCGGATAATACACTTCTTCTTTTCTCAAATTCCTCTTTATCAGCCATCGCCGCAGTTAATGGGGCATCATATTCGTCAATTAACAGTACATACTGATTATCCGTGTTATGTTTTAAAAATAACTGTAAGTACGTAGCAGCACTATATAAAACTGGTTTTAAATTTTCGTTTGTTGCTTCACACGCAATTTTTAATTGAGTAAGTAAAGCTTCTTCAAAAGATTTTTGCGTATTTTCTTTAATTAAAGACAGGTCTAAATGAATTACTTTATAAGTTTTATCATTCCATAAACCTTCAGTACCAATCTTAAGATCTTTGAATTTTTCAAGACCGTTTGAGAAAAGCTCTTGAAAAGTGCTTACTAAGGTTGACTTACCGAACCTGCGCGGTCGGGATAAAAAGATCGGAGCATCAAATCTTGCTAAATTAGCAATGAGATCTGTTTTATCAACATAAATCTTAGATTTAGCAACAAAGTCGCTAAATGAAGTAACGCTAAGCGGTAGTTTGGTAATGTCAATCATCTACAAAACTCTTGTATTACTTATGTATCTATCAGATCAATTGTACTTCAAGAAGTGCTAAAACACTGTTTGACAAAACAAAACGCAACAAAAAAGGCAGAAAGGAACTACTCTCTGCCCTAAGTGTTAATTAGTGTCGTACCTGTTATTTAGAGATTACGGGTTCAACTTTAATCTTTAATACGTAAGTTAAAACAGCGTAAATTAAAGCACCGCTTATCATGGCAACGATAAGACCGATATTAGCGGTAGCGAATACGCTGTTCTTTAACTCATCGCTTAAAAGGAATGAAGTGATATAAGCGATGTAAGGATCGGATGAAGTAATGGTACCTAAACCGATAAAAGTTGCGATTCCTAAGGATAAAAGCGCCGTCCAGCGTCCGTCACGACCGCCCTGTCCGTAAGGATTGACCATTGCCACATTCCAGCCTAAAGCCTTTTGACGCAGCATATCAACAATCTCAATAGCGCCCCACGATCCCATAATAACGGAAATCGTAGCGAGGAAAGAAGAGAAAGTAGACAGGAAGGAGTCTGAAATAAAGGTCAGATAGAAGCAACCCAAAGCGATAATGACCGCATTTAACAATGTGGTGGCAGCGCGGCTTAAAGGCACGCCCATAGCCAAGAGCGCAAGGCCTGAGCTGTATACTCCGGTCATGCCCGCTGAAATCAAGGAAATAATGATTACGATTGAAAAAGGCACATAAAACCAGAAAGGCAGAATTCCGGTCAAAGCGGCAAGAGGCTCATGAGCGGCTTTTTCAACCAAAGCTTCATTTCCGGCTCCGAGCATTACACCTAAAATAAGGAGTACGGATACTGGAAGAGCAATTCCTAAGGTAGTCCAGAAAATAACCCCGAAAGCGCCGGTATTACGCGGCAGATAACGTGAATAATCACCGCCGTAATTTAAAAAGCCCAAACCGACCATGGTCATAGCCAAAACGACGCCGCCCAAAAATACGCCGATACTTCCTGAAGGCTTATCGCCTAAGATTGCAAAATCAATATTAGGAATAAAGAAGAACAAGTAGATAAGCGTCATTATGCCGGTAATAACGGCAATGTACTTCTCTACTTTAACAATCATGTTATATCCATATACGGCTCCTGCCATGGTAAGCACGATAACTACGGCAAAGGAAATCAAAAGACAGAAAGTCGTAGGATAGCCTGATTCCTGCTCAAAAAACGGCAGCAAATTAGACAACAGATCGGCAAGGGTAGTAGAAGCCATGGAAAGCATGGTAACTTTCCAGCCCATATTAGCTACATAACCGAAAAAGGTCGGGATTTTATTGCCATGATAACCGAAGGCAAAACGAGACTGCGCTAATGTAGGAAGACCGGTACGCACGCTGCCTACGGCAAGAATTCCTACTAAGGAGCAAGACAGAAAATATCCCAAAACTCCGGCCACCATCGCCTGCCAAACCGACAAGCCGAGGCTTAAAACATAAATACCGCAGGTAATACCGAAAATAGAGATATTCCATGAAAACCAAATCGGAAACAATCCTGACGGTTTGCCGTAACGTTCGTTGTCAGGAATAGGATTAATTCCGTTAACTTCAATTTTAGAGGCTAAAGCGTTATTTTCGCTCATTTTATTTTCCTCACAAATTTACCTTACAAAGTTTCATTGAAAAAAGCCGACATCTGATCTGCTGTCGGAGCACAAGCCGCTCCCTGATGTGCCGTGACATAAGCTGCAGTGTAATTTGCAAGTTTTACCGCATCTTCTAAAGCCAAATCGCACATAAGACCGGCAATAAAGCCGCCGGTATGAGAATCTCCCGATCCGATGGTATCTGCCACCTTAACGGATGCTCCCGGTATTAAGCTTACTTGATTATTACAGGCAAGATACGCGCCTTTTGCTCCATCCGTTATAACAGCAGGATTTCCGGTACGCTTGCAAAGCTCAAGCGCCGCCTCATCAGGATAATTTTTTCCGCTCAAAATGCACGCTTCTTTGGCGTTAATGGTGTATATGCAGTTTAGCTTCTCAAAACAGTGCAATTTTTCTGTCGGAATAAATTCAGAACGAGGCCCCGGATCAAATACTAAAAAAGAATCTTTGCGCTTGCGCTTTAAGATCTCAAGCATTACGTCGCCGTTTTCCCCTTCCGCCTGATAACCGGACAAATAGAAATAATCAAAATCAGATAAACAGAACTTATCAAACCACTGTTTCTGCATTCTGCACTCAAGTCCTGACATGGTAATAAAGGTTCTTTCACCGTCAGGTTCGACTATTGAAAGATTCCAGCCGTTATCACCGCAACCGCATACTTGAGATACCTCAAGTGATCGCTTGATAAATTCCTGCTTTACAATCTGGGAAAACATTCCCTCACCCACAGGGAAATACGTAGAACACGGCAAATTAAGTTTTATAAGGACATCCGCGACATTAAAGGCACAGCCGCCAACCTTTCCACCTTGAAAGGCGGCACCTATATCCTCACCTGATTTTGGCAGTCTGTTAACGCTAAGCACCAAGTCGACTACGGCCGATCCTAAAATAAATACTTTATGCTTAGAATTAAGACTACTTAAAATCCCTTTTAACTGCATAATCACTCCTTAATAAAAGAAGTTCTGGCACTGATGATCTTGTCGGCAAGATCGGCAAAATTAATATTATTGGTTTTCTCAAGATAAGAAATCGTATCGCTCTTTACTGAGGACAAACCGTTAAAAGCGCCGCAGATTGCACAAGCCATCGATCCGATGGTATCGGTATCTCCGCCCATGTTGGCACATAAGAATGCTGCTTTTTCGACATCCTGACAATAATAAGCGATGGCTAAAGCTGCAGTTACCGACTCGGAGGTCATGGTTCCTGTTCCGACTAAGTTATACACAAGCAAACTGAACTTATCAGGATCAGCGCAATCTTTTGCCTTATCAAGAACATTTAAGAGTCTGTCTTTAATGGATGCAGCCCAGGTCGGCTCACCTAAAGTTACGGCACAATCAAATGCTTTGCAGATATCATCAAGCATTTCATCATAGTTTCTGCCTGAAAGTCCGCTTGCAACGGCCTGTGCCACCATACTTGCTCCGGCAATTGCCACATCGGTTCCGTGAGTGACCGAGCTTACTTTAGCTACGGTTCTGCATAAACTTTCAGTTTCATCAAAATTAAAGAATGTTCCGACGGGAGCGATGCGCATTGCAGCTCCGTTAGTCAAAGCAGTTTTGGTAAACTTGGTGTAATCCTCTCCTTTTACATGGGCAAGCAATGATGCTTTGGAGCTCGGGCCTAAAAGATTAATTTCAAAACCGTTCATCGATTCGACCCAGGCAATCAAATCTTTAGCCAAAATCGCCACTTCAGGGACACGTCCGTACTTTAACAAATCATCTAATATCACAAGAGCCTGTGAAGAATCGTCAGTATAATGTCCTGCTTTAAAATAACAGGCAACGATATTATCTTCAGGCCCGTCTAAAAAAGTATCTATAGTCCCGAATCTTGATCTTAGCTTTTCACGCGGCCATAATTCCCCCGGAACACCAAAGGCGTCACCGTAAACCATACCGGCCAAAGTTCCTGCAATTTTGTCTTTAAGCGTCATACTATCTCCTCATTTAATGTCCGGCATCCTGCGTAAGTTTAATAATTAACTCAGGTGCGTAAACTATTGAAACCTTCTCAACTAGCCTTCCTTCTCTATCAAAAATAGATTGAACGGCTTTAACCAAGGGTGAACCTTCTGCCACGGCAAAACTCCTTGCTAAAAATTCATCGGCTAAAACGGCAAAAATTTGCGACTCGCCTTTAAAAGGATAAATTCCATACTCTTTGCGCATGGTTTCATACAAAGAAACAACAGAAAAATCAAAGCGATCAATTTGCGGAAAGAGAGAAAGCGGTACTTTTGTATCTTCATAAGTCATAAACTGAATACCGGCAATGCGTTTAATACCGCGAAGGCGCACCAGGTTAAAGTAACTTCCATCGTCAGCTGCCGTTATTTGCGCTTTACATACTTTTGATACCGGAATTTCATGGGCAGATCTCATTCCTTCGGAAAACGAGGCGAAATTCCAAGTCGTTTTTGTTATTTTGCGAATTTGCACGCGATTGCGCCGCCCTTGGCTTTTTGAAAGTAATCCTTCATTAACTAAAAGTTCAAGAGCATGACGTACCGTAGTGCGAGTAACTTGAAACCTTTTGGTAAGTTCCGACTCGCTGGGGAAAACTGCACCGTTTTTGAATTCTCCCTGCATGATTTGCTGTCTAAGTTTTGCAGCTATTGCGGTATATATATTTTCCGATTCCATTTTTATACCGTTAAATCATAACTTGTATATACAAGTTGTAATTATAAAAAACAGCAAAAAATATTCTTAGAGCCGGTTCACAAAATGTTTAATTTAAAATAATTATTAAACTTTCTTTTAAAAGGGTTATAAAACGTAAAAAGCCCGCTAATGCGGGCTCTAAACTAAAACACAATAACTTTGATTATCAGACAGCTTTTACTTTGATACCCATCATCGGCTTTTCTTTTTCAGGACGGAACAACAGGTAAAGAATTGCTGCCAAAAGAACCAATGCAACTACGGTTCCGGCACCAAAAGCCACCTGACCGACGATAAGACCGCCTAAATGATAGATGATAAAGGCGTAAACATAAGCCCAAACCGTCAAATAGACAATGGCAAAAGAAAACATCTTAGAGCTTGACAGCTGACGCTTCATTGCTCCCAAAGCCGCAATACACGGAGTGGAGAACAAGTTAAAGGCAAGGAAGGATAAAGCCGCGGCACTGGTTGAGAACTCACCGTGCAAGGCTGCACCCAAGGTAGCATCATCTTCGGCAACATCAGCACCTACACCAAGAAGTACTGCCAAAGTACCGACAACGTTCTCCTTGGCAAGCAAACCGGTAAAAATTGCGACCGCACACTGCCAGGAGGAGAATCCAAGCGGCACAAAGATAAAGGCAATGGCAGAGCCGATGGCGGCAAGCATTGAATCACCGACTTCAACCATACCAAAGCCTTCGTCGGTAAAGTTAAAGCTTGATAAGAACCAAACCAAGACTACCGTTGAGAAAATGATGGTACCGGCTTTAACGATAAAGGCTCTGCAGCGTAAATAAACGCTTCTTGCGATATTGCCAAGTGTCGGCATATGGTAGTCAGGCAGCTCCATGACAAAAGGAGAAACTTCTTCTTTAAAAGCGCTTTCCTTCTTTAAGATAACGCCGGTAACTATAACCGAAATAATGGCAAGGAAGTAAACACCCGGAGCCACGATGGTTGAATCAGGGAAAAACGCTGCGGCAATCATTGCCAAAATAGGCAGTTTAGCAGAGCACGGAATGAAAGAAGTGGCAATTAAAGTAATGCGTCTTTCATTGATGTTATCAATTGATTTTGATGCCATCATGGCAGGTACAGCACAGCCTGAGGCAATAACCATTGGAATAAAGCAGCGACCTGACAGACCGAAATGACGGAAGATGCGATCAAGAACGAAAGCGACACGGGTCATATAACCGCACTGCTCAAGGAAGGAGAGCAAAATGAACAGCACAATCATCTGCGGCACAAAGCCTAATACCGCACCGACACCGCCTATAACACCGTCAATAATAAGGCCGGACAACCACTCAGGAGCGCTGATGCTGTCAAGGACGTAAGCAGCCCCATTTGTTGCCCACTCACCGAAAATAACGTCATTGGCATAGTCAGTACCCCAGGTACCGATTGTGCTTACGGCAAGGTAGTAAACAACATAGACGATAACGGCAAAAATCGGTAATGCCAGATAACGGTTAGTTACGATATTGTCTACGGCGCGAGAGAAATTCTTGGAGCGATTTGCCGCAGCTTTTACAACGGATGCTTTTACTGCCTCATCAACGAATGCGTAACGAAGCCCCGCAAGCTTGCTTTCCATATCCTGACCGTATTGTTTTTCCAAAACGGCACGGATTTTAACAAGCTCAACCTGCAAAAGCTCATCGGTCATATATTCATGAACATAGACCTTATCATTTTGCAGCAGGCATAAAGAAATAAATTCTTTCTCAAAATCGTTCTTATCTTTTAGATAGGAACCGATTTTTACGACAGCCTCTTTTATTTCCTGCGGATAAATGGTTGCCTTCTGTCTTTGCGGAACATTGTTTAAAGCATTCACCAAATCCTGTACGCCGTCACCGGTTGATGCAGACATCGGGATAACTTTAATTCCGAGTTTTTGCTCCAAGGCATTAACATTGATTTCAATATGATTGTTCTTGGCGACATCCATCATATTTAAAGCAACGATAATGTTTTTATTAAATGAAAGCAGTTCAGCCGTTAAAGACAAACTGCGCTCAAGGTGAGCAGCATCAACTACATTGACGATAAGATCGTAATCACCTGACAACAAATATTCACGGCTAACGATTTCTTCAGGGGAATACGGAGACAATGAATAAAGTCCCGGCAGATCAACTACCTTGGTATCCCCACTTTTTAAAGTACCGACAACTTTATCTACAGTAACGCCTGGCCAGTTTCCTACGTACTGATTGGCTCCGGTTAAGGCATTAAATAAAGTTGTTTTGCCTGAATTCTGATTACCGATAAGCGCTATTTTCTGACAAGCCATATCATTTAACCTCAATTAATTGAGCATCGCTTTTTCTGATGGTAAGTGAGTATCCGCGAACCTCAAGCTCTATCGGATCACCAAACGGAGCTTCGCGCACCAAAGAAACATTTGTATTTAGGGTTAAACCCATATCGAGCAAGCGGCGGCGCAAAGACGTATTCTGTCCGTTAATGCCGGTAATAACGGCATTCTCTCCGGGTTTTAGCGTATCTAGTGTTTTCATAAAAATATCTTAATAGCCATAGATAACAATAATTAGCTTTATACAATATAAATTAGCTAAAGCTAATACAACCATGGTTAGTTTAAGCTTACAAAGGTTGCTTTGCAATAACTTTTTTTAAGTCACAAAATTTTGCACCTTTTTTAAACTGTAAAAGACCTGCTCACCGTATTGAAAAGTAAGATTCCCATGACCTTATGATTTGTTTTATGTCTGTTGTTTGTACTTGCCTAACCCGAAAATTACATTGGAGATGAGTAGCATGGGAAAGTCCAAGCGAACCGGCTATAAAAATATTGATTGGTATAGTATTTATATATCTTCTAGAAAATCCAGATTAAGTTACAGCGTTTTCATTCTGACCGTCTGCCTCAACTTATTTCAGCGTTTGATCCTGATTTATCTTCGATTCCTTACCGCTGTCGACGGGAAGGGTTACCGCGACGGTGATGACAAAACGATACCCTAACTTGTTGTATGTTAAACGACGGCCTTTCGCGTTCCTTTAACAACAGTAGCTGAAATTTGTTTAACCTCCGCAGCAGTCACTGCAGTATTTCATCCGTAAACAGGTTTAAATAAGCATTGACCTTTTAAGAGTGTAAATGGACATACAATGAAGAGACTTCAACTAAACAGGAATTGTATTGCTTGCTAGAGAACTCTTACGCAGGCAGCTGAGCTCAAAGACTGAATATGGTAATATAGAAAATAAATCCAAATAATAAAATTTTAGAAATTAGCAAAAATGGCAACAACAATAAGCGTCAATAAACAAAGTGTAGCAGAACTCTTGAAAACCGGAAGAACTAAACCTTTCATTATTCCTGAATATCAAAGACCGTATGCATGGACTTCTGAACAAGTTGAAACTTTATTTGAAGATATTTGGGAATTTGCCACCACCATCGGCGGATTAGACCGAAATGGCTCATACTTCTTAGGAAGTATTGTTTCATTTGAAAATGAAAATAGTGAACAAGAAATCATAGATGGACAACAGCGCATCACATCGTTGTTTCTGCTTTTACGCGCCATTTATACAAAACTTAACAAAGGAGATGATGTACAAACTGACGCAGCTCAAAATTTCATCCGTCAAATAGAACCTGCTATTTGGCGTACAGACAACCGTACAGGAAAAGTTGATTATAACAATATTCTCCTAACCTCAAGAGTAGTAGACAATGAGGGCAATGAAATATTACGAAACATTCTAAAAGATGGTATGGCCAATCCAGACGCCAACGATAACTACTCTAAGAATTACCTGCTATTCCAAAAGCTATATGACGATCATTGCGCAAAATCACCTTTAAAGGTGTATGACTTTATCTATGCCCTTCTAAATCAGGCTATATTACTCCCCATTTGTGCAGACAGCCAAGACACAGCTTTGACTATTTTCTCTACATTAAACAACAGAGGACTTCCTCTTTCCGATGCAGACATATTCAAAGCTAAAATATACAATAACTTGAAAGACGATGAAAAAGAAAAATTTATCAGTCAATGGAAGGCATTGGAAAAAGAGGCTACAGAAGCACACGAAAGTATTCAACAATTATTTTATTACTACATGTTTTATCTTAGAGCCAAAGAGAATGATGTTAGTTCCACAACACCAGGTGTAAGAAAATATTATTCGACCAATAAATCAGAAAGGCTTTTTGAACCAAATTTAATGGAAAGATTAAAAACAGTACTAAACTTATGGAAAGTCGTAAATACAAATCAAGATATACCAGAAGAAAATTGGGACGATGATGCAAAAATAAGAAAAGCCTTGGACATCTTAACTTCATATCCTAATGAGTATTGGAAGTATCCTGTCATTAATTATTATCTATCGCATCGAAACAGAGAAATGTTCAATACAGAATTCCTTCTATTCCTCAACAAATTGATAGAAGAGTTGATGACTCGATTTTTGCTGTTTCCTAACATTAATGCTGTCAAAAGTGACATCATGAAACTAAATGCAAAGATTATTAATGACCCACACCCTGATTTCGACTTTCGCGAAATAGACAAATCTCTTTTGGAAAGCCAAATACGCGTTCCACATAGAAACATTGTGCGTATGCTCATGAAATGTTACGCATACAATCATCAAGAACAATTATTGCCTGATAATTGGCAATTAGAACATATTCTTCCACGAAAATGGCAAGAATCCTATTTCCCAGATGTGGACGCAGAGAAAGTCTACGAAATGATAGAGCATATTGGAAATAAAACTCCATTTGAACGGAAATTGAATATAATTGCCAGCAACGGCTATTTCAAGAAAAAACAACAGGAATATCAAAAATCGAAAATAGAAGTTACAAAAATATTGATAGCAAGTACAAACAATGACTGGACTTTGGAAAACATTGAACACCGAGATAAAATTGTTGCTACAGAAATAATGCAACTTTTACAGGATTGGGAATCCAATTATCAAAAGAATAGGAGCAACGCCACACTACCAACTGAGGAAGATTTAGCAATGATTGAGAAATTCAAACAAAAAGGATGGATTTAAAAATTACAATATGTAAACTCAGAAAGCTTCATTCTCCTCTTTCATAGAGAGTGTGTAAATGAAAAAGTATGTAACTCCATTTAATGTTTATTAAACATTTTTTAATGGAGTCTTCTTATATGAAAAAAACATTAAGCGCAATCCTGCAGTAGCCACTTGGCTGATCCGACATTAAACACCTGTGTTATTAATAAACCACAGCACAACATAAAAATGTTGATGATTAATGTTGCCAGATGACCGCTGCGCTTAAATTCAACCATAGAAGCTGCCAGGTTCCCATATCATTAAAGAACGACCATATCTTTAACTCAATTTTATTAAAGCCAATCATTAGTCCGCATCGATGCGGTCATTATAGAAAGATCCGACATGCCGCTCTATGGAGTGATGAGAGTCTTACATTAAATAAAGAGCTCCTTAAATTTCAACACTTAAGAAGTCGGTATCAACGGGTTCTCCACGCAGACTCTGCGATTAAGGACTTTTTAAATAGAAAAGAAATAGGTAAACTGCTAATTAAAATAGGCTGAAACTTACAAACAAAAGCCCCGTTACAAAAATTCATAACAGGGCTTAAAAAGTCTGATTTGACTGTTCTAACTAAAAACCGTAGCTTAAGTTGGCATAAAAGCCTACTGAAGGATCGACATCCACGCTGCTTCTTTCATTTCCGCCATGATCGTAATATGTGTATTCACGATCAAAATAGGATTGAATTCCGGCTCGCACCGACATGCCTTTTAAAGGAGTTAAAACCACGCCTCCGGACACGCCGTACCCTTCTTCAAAGACATAACCTTTTTTTAATTTACTTGAATCGTCGCTTAACTGATATAAATCCTTAATGGTAAGGAAAGTTCCTTCAAGCGCCAGCATGCTGTTAAAGCGATAATTAATGCGAGTTGCAGGATAAGCGATTGATCCGGATAAGCCTCTTTCGCTGTCATTACCGATTTTGACGCCTAAAATCGGCAGATATTTGTTGTCAACTTCATTAAACTGTGCATAAGCACCGGCAAAACCGGTAATGCGATCGGTAAAACTGATGGAAATTCCTGCTCGCGGACTTATGGAATAATTGTCGTCAAAATGAAAATCATCTTCAAAGCCTGATGCAAGAGTAAGACCGCCGAAAACACCGAAAGTATCGTTTAAAGCAAAATTATGATGTAAATCCACATAAAGATAATTAAGTGAATCGTACCAGTCAGACGACGATGACGAAAAGTCATAATCAGTACGCTTATAACCTACGGTTACAAAATCATAACCGCCTACTATGTTGTATGTTGAAATACTGACATCGCCTTGGGCTCCGCTTAAATCAGCATCTGAATTATGAGAGCCTGACGCATTCATCCAAAAGGAGGCTTCTGCAGTACCGATAAAGGCAGCAGCTGCAGCCAACGCTAAAACTGAAAATTTTTTCATTTTTACTTAAAACCTGATAGGTAAAAATCAATTGAAACAGTATACAAATGCAATCTTATACAAAACAAATTAATCCGGCTAAAGTGTAAGTAAAAAATAAAAAATCCTGTCAAAGTGCACATGACAGGATCTTCTTAATTTAAGGTTTACCTAAAAATTAAAGCATAATAGCTAACAGAGGGATGGTAAAAACGGACAATAACGTTGTCATGAAAGTACCCTGCGCCATGGTTTTAGTCTCAATACCGTGTTTTAAGCACAGCATCGTTCCATATGATGCAACCGGCATTGCGCATAAAACAACCAAAACATCCGCATATTTTCTGTCAATGGGAGAAATAAGGAAGATGGCATAAATAATTGCCGGAACGATTAAAAGCTTTATAAGGCACATGATGTAGATTCTAGGAGATCCGAACATTGATTTGACCGGAATTCCTGCAAGAGTAGATCCGATAATCAAAAGCGATCCGGGGATGGTAATCGATCCGATAAGCGAGGAACACTGTGCTATAGGATGCGGAACTTTTATCTGAAAGAACACAATGATAATCGAAAGATACGTAGCTGTAAGACATGGTGAAAACAGAATTCTCCAATTAAATCTCGTGGTGGACTTGCCCTGGGTTATAAACAAAACTCCTAATGCAAACACCAGAATATTAAAAGGAATAGTAAGAACGCTGGCGTAAAAAATCGCTTCGGTACCAAAAAGCGATCCGACAACAGGAAAACCTATAAAGTTGATGTTGCCAAAAACATACATAAACTTATAAACACCTGACTCTTCCGGGGATAGGCGCATTAATTTAGTCACCGGAAAAGAAACAGCCACCATAAAGAGCAAGGATAAAGTACCGGCCACGAACACGGGCAGAATATCTTCTCTTTTGGGCAAAGTGTCACCCATTACCGAAGCTAAAATGATAAAAGGTGCGGTAAGATTAATGATAAGCGCGGCAAGACGTCTATCAAACTGCTCATCCATTAATTTGCAGCGATTACATAAAAAACCGACGATAACCAGTAAAAACAATACCGCCATCTGCATGAAAGAATCGATAAAGCTCATGTTAAATCCCGCTTTCTTGAAAAATTCGTGCGCAAATTTTAGCACAAGGCAATTTTTGTAAATTACATCACAAAAAAAATTCCAAAACGGTGATTTTTCATGCGTACTCTACAGACAATTGCGGACTTTTGACTGCAAAAAAATTTTTTACCGTCTACAATATGCATATTGCAAAAGAGGTTGAACATGCAGCAATTTGTGATTTTAAGCATTGACGGCGGAGGCATCCGCGGAGTTTTTGCCGCAAGGCTCCTGGAGCTGTTGCGTTCAAGCAGCAAATTGCCTGCATTTAACTTAATCGCGGGGACCAGTACCGGATCCATAATCGCATCCTGCATGGCGTTAAAAATTGATCCGAGCATTATCGTTTCTTTATACCAGGCTTCCGGATCGATTATTTTTTCCAAAAAATTTTTCTTCGGTCCAAGACTTTTAGAAAAAGCGGTACAAAGCTCTTATGACAACGGACGCTTAAAAGCGGTACTGCGTCAGGTTTTCGGCAAAAAGCGGCTAAAAGACGTCAAACTACCGCTGTTAATTCCCACTACCGATCTTAAGGCCGGATCCGGTCATTTGTTTTCAAGCTTTGCAGATGACAACCCCTATCTTTACGAAGCGATATTAGCCTCCTGCAGCGCCCCTACCTACTTTGATCCTACCATTGTCGACGGCAGACTTTTGGCAGACGGCGGTATGTGGGGAAACAACCCTATTTTGTCGGCGATTGCAGTTGCGCGCGATCACTTTAAAGTTCCTTTAGATAAAATCAAGGTAATTTCTTTAGGATCAGGTCATTTTTCCGGATTCTACGACGATGAAAACAAACGCTGGGGACTTATAAACGGCTGGAAAATAAGAACTCTTACCGAGTTTTTAGCGTCATTGCAGTCAGAAGCAACCAACCAAATTGCCAAAAGACTTTTAAAACCCGAACAGCTTTTACGCCTTAACTTTAAATCAGATACTCTTATAAGCCCTGACGAGTTCGATAAAACCGAAGATCTCATGCAATTTGCAGATGAGCTCTACATCACAGAAAAAAGTCGAATTGATAACTTTTTAAATCCGCTTTAAATCAAGCTTTGTATAAAGTCCTCTTTTTTGTTGATCTGTTTGGCGAAACGCTAAAATTGATATAAACATTTCATTAAATTTAGATTAAATTGACGTCATTCCATCAAAATTAATATTGAAAATCCAAATTAATACACTATTAAGGAGTTTTCTCATGGGGCACAATGATATCGCTTTAATCGGTCTTGGCGTTATGGGCAGCAATCTTGCATTAAATATTGCTGATCACGGTTATAAAATTGCCGTTTACAATTACACTGCGGATTTGGTAGAAAAATTCCAAAAAGAAACCCCGCATGAAAATGCCGAAGCTTTTACTGATATAAAAGCTATGGTAGCAAGCCTTAAAGTCCCGCGTAAAATCATTATCATGGTAACTGCTGGCAAGCCGGTTGACGCCGTTTTACATTCCCTCGACGGTCTTATTGAAAAAGACGATATCGTAATGGATCTCGGCAACTCAAACTTCGAGGACACAAGAGCCCGTTCCCTTGAACTTGCCAAAAAAGGCATAATCTACGCTGGCGTCGGAGTTTCAGGAGGAGCAGCCGGTGCTCGTAAAGGCCCTGCTATCATGCCGGGCGGTACGGAGCAAAGCTATGGACTTGTCGGTAAAATCCTTGAAGATATTTCAGCCAAAGCATCTGACGGCAAACCGTGCTGTGCCTACATGGGAACAGACGGCGCCGGACACTTCGTTAAGATGGTGCACAACGGTATTGAATATGCCGACATGCAGCTTATCGCTGAAAGCTATTTACTGTTAAAACGCCTCGGTAATTTTTCAAATGATGAACTTGCCGATATTTTCAGCCGTTACAACGAAGGAGAGCTTAAGAGCTATTTAATCAGCATCACCTCGAAGGTTCTTGCCGAAAAAAATCCCTATGCCCCGGGCTCGCTTGTCGATGACATCAAAGACAGCGCCGGACAAAAAGGTACCGGCAAATGGACTGCGATTTCAGGTTTTAATTTAGGTGTCGATCTAAGCTTAATCGACAGCGCCTGCAACTGCCGCTTCAGCAGTGCCGAGCCTGAAGTACGCTCCTTGCGTGAAGATGCTTTTGTCAAACCTATTTCAGTAAATATTGATAAAGAAGAGCTTATCGATATTGTCGAAAAATGCCTCTATCTTGGCAAGATTGCCGCTTATGCCCAAGGTTTTGCTTTATATAAAGCCGGATCAGATGCTTACAATTGGAATTTAAGATTGGGTAAAATTGCCGAAATCTTCCGCGGCGGCTGCATCATTCAGGCAAAATTCCTAAACGATATCACTAATGCTTTTGCCGCAGATCCTGAGCTTAAAAACCTGATTGACGCTCCTTTCTTTAAGGAAAAAATCAATAAGTGCCTGCCCTCTGCCCGTAAAGTCGCAGCTTTAGCCGTAGCCACCGGAATACCCGTACCGACTTTCATGCAGGCTATAAGCTATATCGACACCATGTCCACCCCGATTGTCGGCGCCAACTTAATCCAAGGACTGCGCGACTATTTCGGTGCCCATACCTTTACCCTGGTTCACAACGGAGAAACCATTCATCACAATTGGAGCAATTAATATAAAGCCGCTAAAGAAGATCCCTAAAAAGGGATCTTCTTTATAATCTTTAAGTAAAAGCACGATAATTTTAAGGAACCCTTATGCCAAACGAAAAAAAATATGCTTACGTTCTGCATGATAATACTTTGGCAATCAGCTTATTTTCAGCAAACTCAAGACTTTTTACCAAGGCAGATATAAAAATCGCCAACTATATAAGTGCCAATCTTAATCATTTTTTACAAATGACAATTTCCGATCTGGCAAATGCCACTTCGGTATCTGAAATCACCATCTCACGCTTTTGTAAAAAACTCAATCTTGCGGGACTTCAATCCCTTAAAATCGTGTTTGCCGGAGCTGACAGCGTTAATACTTTTGATAAAAACATTTCAAATAACGATAACTGTCAAAGCATAAGCCATAAAATATTTCAGAATATTTCAGACGGTTTAAACAACACGCTTAAACTTTTAAATTTTAATGCCCTTGATCGCAGTGCCTTGCTTATCAGCAAAGCCTCACGTCTTATCTGTTTTGGCTACGGAAACTCGGCAACCGTCTGCAGCGATATCGCCACCCGCTTCGTGCGCCTGGGTATTTCTTGCGAATTTTCAGCAGATCCGCATCAACAGGCTACATTATCAGCATGTTCAACTAAAGACACTTTGGTTCTTGCCGTATCTTATACGGGAAGCTCTGTTGATCTTTTAAACAATTTACAAATAATAAAAGAAAACGGCGGCAAAATTATCCTGATAACAAGCCATACTCTATCTCCTGCGTCAAAAATAGCCGACGAAGTGTTGATAGGCGTAGGACCTGAAGTAAAAAACAACTCGGAAGCATCCGTTTCACGCTTAATCCACATGGCTATAAATGATGTTCTTTACACTAAAGTCTCCATGTTGAAAAAAGAAACTTTTGAAAAGAACATGAGTAAGATGCGGCAAAGCATCGCTAAGCTAAAGTCCTAAAAAACTTTAACTTTTTAAACGATTTTAAAAGAAAGCTAATTTTTTTCTATCTTTCTTAGGTTAGACTTTGCGTAGTAAAATATCGCATATAAAAAGTGCTACATTGCTAGCCGTGATCATTTTAACGAGGCTTAGATGTTAAACCTATTAAAAATCGTCGTTTTATCATCATGTATAACCGCTTTTACCGCTTATGCCGCTGATACGGCAGCACTTGATAAAACCAACAACCGCTTAACTGAAATATCCGGCGTTATGCAAAGCATCAATGAAGAGCTTAACAGCCAGCGTGCCAATATCCGTTCCTTAAAATCAAGAATTGACGCCGACCAAAAAGAAGATAAAGCTTTTCGCAATACGATTTTGCGTGAATTAAGACAATTGCGTCGTCAAAATGAGACCTTAGCCTACACTCTTATGAAAGATAAAAATAAAGCATCTTCAAACAATAAAGAAGGAACAGTAAGCGTAAAAGGATCTTCTTCAAACTCAACTCCCGACGGGAAAATGATTTTCGGTGAAGATGAGTTTATCTATGTAAAAGAAGCCAACGCTTATATCGATGCCAGAATCGATACCGGTGCTGCAGTTTCCTCTATCAGCGCTACCGACATAACCGAATTTGAGCGCAACGGTAAAAAATGGTATCGTTTCACGCTTGCCGCCAATGACCGTTTCATTGAGATGGAAGCACCCCATGTCCGTTATTCTGAAATTCGTCAGTCATCAAAAGACACAGTAACCAAGCGCCCTGTCGTAAGCCTTAACATTAAAATCGGCGATTACTCCGCCGCTTCGGAATTTACTCTTACTGACAGAAGCAAAATGCAGTACGCATTACTTATCGGACGCACATTTATTCAGGACATTGCTGTTGTGGATGTCTCAAGACAGCATATATTTGAACGCGAAAATAATGTACTGGTGCTTTTAAACCGCGACGCATACAATGCGGCCAAAGATAAAGGCATCAATCCTAATGCTGAGTTTGATAAACAAAATATCAATGAATCGGCAGGGAAGATTGCATATCCTGCCGATAACGGATCCAATCTTGGCGATGATGCTGAAAAAGCTTTGCCTCCGGTCATTGACAAGCGAAATGCAGCCAATCAAGAGAAAAAATAAATTCTAAAATTTTAAAGGACATTCATCATGGTATCACGCGGCGTTTTTTACATCGTTACCGCTATTTTGTTCGTGATCGGCATTGCTTTAATGCTTTATCAGCATATTGTTTTTGAAATTCCTTTTCTGCCCGGACAGCAGCGTACCGTCTGGTCGGTAGAAGCCAAAGTGGAATTCGAGCCGATTGAATCTAACGCCGTCACCGTCAATCTTGCATTGCCGGGAGTCCAGCCAGGCTTTTCACAAATAAAGCAGAACACTTCAAGCATCGGCTTCGGCACCAGCTATATAACAAAGGATAACGCGGCTTACGTACAGTGGACCAAACGTGATCCTTTCGGCTTGCAAACTCTTTATTACCAAGCTGACTTTTTAGTTGATGAAGATTCAAAAGGATCTTCCATGACCGTTCCCGAGCTTTCAAAGAACGTAGAGCCCGAGCCTTATGCCACGGCTATGGGTGAAATCGCCTCTGCTGCCATGTCCCGTTCTTCATCACCTTTCTCATACACGGTGCAAGTCATAAACGAGCTGCAGCGTCAAAAAGAAATAGCCTCTTTACTTTATGCCAAATACTCAAAAGCCCAGCTTCTTACTAAGATCCTTGAAATCGGTCAAATTCCTGCGCGCGTAATTAAAGTCTTAAACCTTGAAGACGGACGCCGCAACCGCGGATTAAGTGATAAAGTAGCTGTTTTTGATAAAACCAACTATGAAATTTTCGACCCGGAAACCGGAAATTCAGGGCTTACTGCAAATGAGCTTATTTGGGTCAACCATGACGGATCAATTCTTGACGTAGAAGGCGGACAAAATGCCCGCATCAGTTTCTCTATGGTAAGCCGCTCCATGCCGGCAAATACCGCAGGAGCCTTAAAAGTTGCCGCTACCCGCGTTCTTGGCGATGACATAGTCTCATTCTCCATTGACAACCTCCCTATTGAAGAGCAGTCAATGTTTAAAAGCATTCTGCTGCTGCCGATAGGCGTTATCATCGTAGTATTTTTACGCATCATTGTCGGTATCAAAACTTCAGGTACTTTCATGCCGGTTCTGATTGCCATGGCATTTTTGCAGACATCTTTAACGGTCGGCTTAATCGGCTTCGTTTCTATCGTGGCAATAGGACTTATCGTCAGATCTTGGTTGTCGCACCTTAATCTTTTACTGGTGGCGCGAATATCGGCGGTTATCATCACGGTGATCGGCATTATCGGTGCCATTGCCTTTATCACTTATAAAATCGGACTTACCGAAGGTATTAAAGTCACTTTCTTCCCGATGATCATTTTGTCATGGACCATCGAGCGCATGTCAATTATCTGGGAAGAAGAAGGTTATAAAGAAGTATTCATTCAAGGCGGAGGATCACTTTTCGTGGCAGTCTGCGCTTATATTGCCATGAGCAGTCTTACCATTGAACATCTGACCTCCAACTTTATCGGTATTCAGTTTATTATCCTTGCACTCGTGCTTCTTATGGGTAATTACACAGGATTCCGTCTTTCAGAATTAAAGCGCTTTAAACCGCTTGCCGACAATATCAATGAATATTCAAACGGTGACAGCACCGAGCTTGAATCAATCAGATTAAAGCGTGAACGCAAAGAATTAAAACAAGAGAAAGCCAAGGGTTTTCCGTCTTTTAAGCATAGCGATAATGATAATAAATAAGAGGTCTTAATGATGATTATCAAAAATCTTTTAAGACCTATTACAGAGCGCTACACAAACCCCATGAATCTTATTAATTTCGGGATCATGGGAATGAATCAGCGTAACGTAAATTATATAGGCCGCTACAATAAAAGAAATCTTTACCCCTTAGTCGACAATAAACTTAAGACTAAAGAGATAGCGCTGAAAAACGGCATTACTACACCTAAACTCTTAGGCGTGATCCGCAATCAGCATGATGTTCAAAACATCGTTGAAATCATCGGAAAGCATAAAGAATTTTGTATAAAGCCGGCTCAAGGATCAGGCGGTAAAGGCATTTTGGTTATTACTTCAAGTACTGGAAAATCTTTTACCAAAGCGTCAGGACAGACGATAAACGCACACGATCTGCGCCGTCACGCATCAAATATTCTTGCGGGCTTATTTTCATTAGGCGGCAAACAGGATATTGCATTAATTGAAGATTTGATTCACTTTGACAGCGTCTTTGACGGATACAGTTATGAAGGCGTACCCGATACCCGCGTCATCGTATTTCAAGGCTTTCCTATCATGTGCATGATGCGTCTATCCACAGCTGCATCAGACGGCAAAGCCAATCTTCACCAAGGCGCTGTCGGAGTCGGGATCTGTGTACGCACAGGAAGAGCGGTACGCGGAGTTCAGCACAACGATCCGATTGAATATCATCCAGATACCCATAAAGATTTATTTAAACTAAGAGTACCGCACTGGGATGAAGTGTTAAGACTCGCCTCATCATGCTATGAAATGTCAGGGCTTGGTTATATCGGAACGGACATTGTGCTTGATAGAGATAAAGGTCCGATGCTGCTTGAGCTTAATGCAAGACCGGGTCTTGCCATACAAATTGCCAATAATGCCGGATTATTGCCAAGATTAAGACTTATTGAAGCACTGCCTAATGCAAAATCCATGAGTGTTGATGAAAAAGTCGAATTTGCCAAACAACATTTCGGCGTTTTTTCACATTAAACCTCATGAGATCTTAAAAAAATCGCGCAATGTAACCTTTTCAAAAAATTGATTGCGCGATAACAAAAAAATTGTAAAACAAATATTTTTATTTAATTGGCTTTTGCCTCTTTAATTTGCTCATCAGTGCAATTTAATCCTTTTTTGATGGTTTGTTCATCAAGACCAATTTTAAGCAAGC
>NZ_CAJKVK010000031.1 GCF_905203285.1 uncultured Succinatimonas sp. | reverse complement strand
TATTTTTATCTAGAACAGCAGAGTTTGGGGATAAAGGGCAGCTTTAAAAGCTGCCCTTTTAATATTTCAAAAACTAAATTTTCAAAATAATCACACGTCAATAATATTCTTATCGGCAAGAATATTTCCCTTAATCTTCTTTAACGCCTGGTTTTCAATTTGTCTTACGCGTTCAATTGAAACATTAAGCTTTTCAGAAAGCTCCTGCAGCGTAGCTTTATTTTCATCAAGCCAGCGTCTTTGAATAATAAAGCGCGATCTTTCATCTAAAGAATCAAGAGCTTTTCTAAGCGAAGACAACTCATAGTTTTCATAATCTATATTTTCAAAAGCACTGGCAAAGTTTGAATTTTCATCTTCAAGATAGGCACTGGGCGCAAAGGTTGATCCTTTATCAGAATCATCGTCACTGTCTGCGTCAAAACCGATATCCTGCCCGGCAAGACGGGTTTCCATTTCTGCAACGTCGTCTGCGCTTACACCCAAATCATCAGCTACCTTATTACGCTCGGAATCTGAAAACCATCCAAGGCGCTGTTTGTTTTGTCTTAACTTAAAAAAGAGTTTACGCTGAGCTTTAGTGGTAGCTACTTTTACCACGCGCCAATTTTTTATAACGTAATCATGAATTTCAGCTTTTATCCAATGCACGGCAAAAGCCGCAAGGCGCCCTCCGACATCAGGATCAAAATGCTTCACGGCTTTCATCAAACCGATATTTCCTTCCTGGATCAAATCGGATATAGGCAGACCATACCCCAAGTAACCCCTGGCAATACTGACAACAAGACGCAAATGAGATAAAACGAGTTTTCTTGCCGCGTCCAAATCTCCATAGTCACGCAGTCGTTTGGCAAGAGTCCTTTCGTCTTCCTCTTCAAGCATAGGAAATTTATTGATAGCTTTAACATAAGCATCAATATTTCCCACCGGAGCAGGGAGATTATTAGGACTTAATTCCTCTTTGTCTTTTGTCATATAACCTTGATAAACGCTGGTACACTATATTTAGTATTTTGTGATCTATGCTTAAAATTGTATTCCTAAATACGTATTATTTCATCACAAAAATTTAATCCCGCACCTTTATGGCTGATTAAAATTACTCCTTTTCTTGAACATAAAATACGTTTTAATATTCTTTGCTCCTGAATAACATCAAGCCCTTCGCCCGGCTCATCCAAAATCAAGAAATCACAATTACGGCATAAAGCACGTGCTAAAACCAAACGCCGCGCTTGCCCGCCTGAAAGCAGGAGCCCGTTATTACCCAAAAACTGATGAATGCCTAAAGGCAGGTTTTTTACAAAATCAGTAAGCTCCACTTCATCAAGCACTTTAAAAATACTGTTTTCATCTATGTGAGGATTTACTTCCTTAAACGAATCCAAAATCGTACCCGAAAAGAAATCATTGCTTTGCGGTGCAACACTAAAACACTTACGTACGCTGCTTCCTGAAAAACTCTTTAAATCTTTTTCGTTTAATAAAATTGTTCCGCTGTAATCCTTAAGCAAAGACGTCATCAAATAAACAAGTGTTGTTTTTCCGCTGCCGACATCTGCACACAAAGCATAATTTTTACTGTTAACAAATGATGCTGAAAATTTATTAATAAGTAACGGCGATTCTTTACTATAGGTAAAACTCACATTATTAAAAGTAATGCTTTGTAAACTTTCATTAAATTCTTTTCCTTGTTCTTTTTGATCTTTTGGCAAATTCATCAGGGCATTAATTTCATTAAATGCATGTTTTACTTCAGAAAATTTAGTAAAACTCAAAGCTAAAGGAAAAACCGCCTCAAACATGGAAAAAGAAATGATCCCTAAAAGGACATAACAGGCACCGCTTACTTTTCCTTGTGCATAATAAGGAGCCATAAGATATAAAGATAAAATTAAAGCGATGGCAGACACTAAATAAGTAATGTTTAAAAGCGTATCTTCTACTAATGTAAAAAAAGCCCTTACTTTGCAAATCCTGTCATTTAACACCAACAAATCAGTTTTTAATTTTTTATCAGCATGATTTAAGATTAAATCTGTAAGTCCTTCTCCTACTTTTACCGCACCGTCATTTAATGCGCTTAAGTCAGCAGACAAAGAGAGTGTCTTATAGCGCATAAAATATGTAAATAACCAAGGGATCAGCACAGCACAGATAAAAATTAAGCAGGCTAAATAAAAAGCTAAGAGAAAATCAAAAATGCCTATGAACAACACCGCTGCAGTACAAATAATAAGTGCAAGCAGTTTAGGCAGGGCATCCCTTAAAAAAGCGTATTCAAGACGCATGGAGTTTTCCCTAAAACGTCTTTCACAGTCAGATTTTTTTAAATTTAAAGCTTCTTTAAACTCAATCTGCAAAATACGCTCAAATAAATACGTTCTTAATCCCGCGATTATTTTAAAAGTAGCGTTATGCGTTATTAAACGCTCCAAATACCTAAAAACGGTACGGCTTAAAGCAAACATTCTTATAAGTGCAGACGGAATAAAAATATTGATTAACATGCCGGTCGCGCCCGCAATTCCCATAGCACTTAAAAACCATGCGGCACTTCCCATAAGAGCAACGGATGACACCGCCGCAGCAACCGCAATCAGCACCCCCAGAATGACCGACTTAAGTTCAAAGGATAAGAGTTTTTTTAACGTAAGCTTATCTTCCGTCAAGAGAGATCACCTCATCTGCATACTTAATAAGACTAGTCCGATGTGCCGCAATTATTACGGTTTTATGAGGAAAATTAGTAAAAAAGCCGTCCAAAACCTTAAGCTCAAGATCTTCGTCAAGACTTGATGTCGGTTCGTCAAATAAAAAAATATCTTTATCCGTTAACAGCGCTCTTACCAATGAAATGATGCGAGCTTGACCTCCTGATATTCTTTTGCCGTCATCACCTAACATATAATCAAAGCCACCTGGAAAATTATTAACAAAATCTTTTATGTTCAATTTATTTAATAGATCTGTTACATGCTTTTGAGTAATATCGCTTCGTTCCATGCTTAAGTTATCAAAAAGCGTCCCATAAAAAAGCTTCGGCCGCTGCGGTATATACGCTATATGATTTATAAGATCTTTAGTATCAAAAGTGTCATAACTTACGTCATTAATGAAAATTTCACCTTTCTGAGGTTTTAAAAATCCGCATAACGCTTTAAGAACCGTACTTTTACCGGATCCTGAAGCGCCGATTAATGCTGTTGTTTTCCCTGCTTTTATTTTTAAACTTAAATCCTTAACTCCAACTCTTCCGTCAGGATACACAAGCGTAACCTTATTTAAAGCAAAGGAAAAAGGAGCATGCGTAAGATTTAAAAGCAGCGTTTTTTTACTGCTTACTTGTAAAGATTCTTTTTTATCAAACCAATAGGCAAGCTGTTTTACCGCTGCAAAAGCGTTTATTTTTATATGATAACTTTGACCTAAATTTCTAAGCGGCAAAAAATATTCAGGAGCGCATAAAAGCACAAATAGTGCGTACCTGTAATCAAATCCTTTTTCATATATTGAAAAACCTAAAGTGACGGCACAAAATGCAATACCTACAGTACAAAAAAACTCTAAAGCCAAAGCTGAAAGGAATGCTACTTTTAAAATTTGCAGTGTCTCAAGACGCCAGCGTCTTGTCATAAACTTAATATTTTTAACTTCCTTTCTTTCAAGATTAAATAACTTTAAGACATTAATCTGACTCACGGCTTCCTGAAAGCGCTGATTTAATCTTGATATCTGTGCCCACTGTCTATCGTTTAATTTCTGCGTACCTTTTCCTATAAAAAACATAAAAAGCGGAATAAGAGGTGTAATTATCAGCAAAATTACAGCCGAAATAGGACTTACGGATAATATTGCTCCCCATAAAACAACCGGAACGATTATCGCTGCCCTGATAGCCGGCAAATAACCGGTAAAATACGGAACAATATCTGATACCGCATTAAGAACCAAGGTGTTTAAAGAAGATTTTAATTGCACACTCAAGGGATTTTCTTCAAAAATCCTTACAATCAAATCCCTTCTTATAGCTTCCTCTATCTTATAGTGAAGCTTACTTTTTAAACCGGAAAGAACCGCTTTTACTGCAAAACGCACAAAGACAACTACAAGAGCAATAAACAAACAATCACTAAGCTGTGCATAATTGATAGAAAACAGATAGTTACCGACAGCATTGGCAATAAGAGCATAAAAAACAGCACATAAAAGAGCATCTAGTGCAATAAAGACACTGTAAATCAAAAGTTGCTTTTTTACCTGCGCTACATAGCTTTTTAACAAAGCATTATTCCCTTATCGTGTTTTGAACCTTTCATTAAGTTCAACATAATAAGTCACCGCACATGTAAAACCGATTGCTCCGATTAAACCGAAAAACCAATATAAGTAAATCATCTTTGCTCCTTAATGATCTTCCTTTACAGTATCAACCGAGGCTTTTCCCCACATGCGATAATAAGCCCAAATCGTATATGCAAGAGCTATAGGAACAAACACGATCACGGCGTACAGCATAACCTGCAAAGTAAAATGAGACGATGTGGCATCCCAAACGGTTAATGAAGAATTTACGTCTTTGCTTGACGGCAAAATAAACGGAAATAATGCAGCTCCTGCGGTAATAATAGTAAAAGCAATACCGACGCTTGAAGCTATAATTCCCTTCCCTGCTTTGCCCTTAAAAGCAAAGAAACCTGCAAACATCATGCCAAGTCCTGCAAGAGCCGGAACAACTGCGGTTACGGGATAGTTGACATAATGCAAAAACAGACCGTGCTCAACCACACTTACGGATTTTCCGGTAATAGTGTTAAACGCTCCTGACGGCGCTAACGAATTTAAAACATATCCGTTAAAGTTATAAGACCAAAGTCCCGCAACAACAAATAAAAGAACAGTCAAACAAGCACTTATTACAGCTATTTTTCGGGCACGATAACTTATAGACTCGTCAACTCTTAGCATGATCCACAAACATCCGTGGGTAACCAGCATCAAAACGCTTATCATGCCGCACAAAAGAGCAAAAGGATTTAACAAAGGCAAAAGAGCACTTAAAAAGTATCCGTCATAATGCCAGCGCATATTCTCATCAGCATAAAAAGGCAGTCCCTGCAGCAGATTTCCGAAAGCCACTCCGAAAATCAGCATCGGAACCAAACTTCCTGCAGTCAATGCTATATCCCAACGCTTTTTCCAAGTCTCAGTTTCACCGTGATTGCGATAATCAAAAGCAAGAGGTCTTAACCAGATAGCAAACAGGACCAAAAGCATGGCCCAGTATAATCCGGAAAAAGATGCAGCATAAACTTCAGGCCAAGCGGCAAAAATAGCGCCTCCTGCCGTAATAAGCCACACCTGATTGCCGTCCCAGTGAGGAACAATCGTGCTTATAAGAACTTTCCTTTCGGCACTGTTTTTACCTACGGGGAAAAGCAGTGAAGAAACCGCCATATCCATGCCATTGGTTAACGCAAAGCCGATAAGCAAGACACCGATTAAAATCCACCAAATAACCTGCAGCGTAGTGTACTCAAACAACATTTTATTTTCCTCCTGCAAAAGCACTTTCAAGTGCGGAGGTTTCAAGCGGACCTATCTTTACCGCTTTAATCATTAAGTACATTTCAATGAGTAAAAACACGGTATAAATTGCAATAAAGCAAATAAGAGATAAAGCGACATCGGTAACCGATAATGACGATGTAGCCATAAATGTCGGCAAAATTCCTTGAATAGCCCACGGCTGACGCCCAAGCTCCGCTAAAATCCAACCGAATTCACAGGCAAGAAACGGTACCGGAATTGCCCACAGTAAAAATTTAAGAAAAAGGGTACGATTCTCCAAATCCCGCTTATACCATAAAAAGAAAGCAGCCCCTAAAACCAGAATTCCGACAATTCCCAACAACCCCATCATCAAGCGAAATGAGAAATAAGAGATCCATACTGAAGGAACGCTGTTTCTTGCCGCTGTCTTAATTTCAGATTCCGTAGGATTTAACGGATCTTTTGCATGTTCAACTAAAAGTAAACCGTAACCTAAATCCTTGTCATGCTGTTTAAAAGCTTCATAAACTGACGGATCACTGTTTCCCTGACGCAGCTGAGTTAATAATTTGTGGGCCATAACTCCGTTTTTAATTCTTTCTTCATTTTGCGCCACAATATCGCGCAAACCAATCACTTCCTCATCAAGAGAATGAGTAGCGATTATTCCCAATAACCACGGAACTTTAATTGCAAAAGTATTTTCCATTTTTTCTTCATTTGGAATGGCAAACACTGACCACGATGCAGGAGGTTTCTGAGTTTCATATTCAGCTTCCATCGCCGCAAGCTTTGCAGGCTGATGTTTAGTAACACCTACTGCCGATAAATCTCCGGTCAATGCGGATCCTGCCATTGCACAAAAACAAAAAGCTAATGCTATCGTCATCGATCTTTTGGCAAAATCAATATGACGTTTTTTAAGCAGCATAAAGGCGCTAACGCCGATAACGAACATTGATGCAGTCACATACCCTGCGCATACCGTATGAGCAAACTTTACCTGCGCTACGGGAGAAAGAACCAAACCGAAGAAATCCACCATTTCCATGCGCATTTTCTCCGGAGAGAAAACCGCGAATTCAGGATACTGCATCCAACCGTTGGCAATCAAAATCCACATTGCTGAAAGATTTGATCCTAAAGCGGTTAAAAAAGTAATTGCCAAATGGGCTTTTTTTGAAAAGCGATTCCATCCGGTAAAAAATAAACCGATAAAAGTGGACTCAAGGAAAAAGGCCAAAAGACCTTCAATAGCAAGAGGCGCGCCGAAAATGTCACCTACATAATGAGAATAGTTAGACCAATTGGTACCGAACTCAAACTCTAAGGTAATTCCGGTAGCAACTCCGATAGCAAAATTAATACCGAAAAGCTTTCCCCAAAACTTAGTCATATCACGGTATAAAACATCACCGGTTCTGACATACATCAATTCCATGATGAAAATAAGCCAAGAAATGCCTAAAGTTAAAGGAACGAATATAAAATGATACAGAGAAGTAGCGGCAAACTGCCAACGGGAAAGCTCAACCATTGCCTGACTTATCATTGACTTTCTCCTGTTAGACTATATTTAAATTAATGTTACTCTTTACAAGGCAATTTGTTAATCATTGATACCAAGTTAGGTGAATTACTTCAAAATGTTTGATTTATACGAAAAAATTGGTTACTGCGGTGTCGCATTATTAATTTTAGGTTTTGCTGCCGTATTTACCGTGATTCGCGGTACAGTTTTAAGCATCATGCTAAAAAGGCAAGCTGTGAACCGCAGCGGACTTATAAAAGAAATCGCTCTTTTAGTACTTAAAAATTCAACTGCCAATGATAATTCTTACATAAGTTCACTAATGCAGACCAAAATGAAAGGACTATTTAGCTCCTTATATTTTTTAAAGCTTTGCGCTGCAGTAGGACCTCTATTAGGATTACTCGGTACCGTTCTTGGCATGATTGAAGTTTTTTCAACCCTTGCTGACAACAGCACCCCAAACTCAGCAATGCTTGCAAGCGGGATCTGGCAGGCTTTAATCACCACGGTAATGGGACTTACTCTTGCAATTCCCGCCCTTATGGTTCATTACTATATTCTTACTAATTTAAGATTCATAAAAACAACCATTACCTTATTATCAAGGCAAAAAGACAATGCATGATTTTGATGACGATGATTTACATGTTGATTTGACGTCGCTTATTGATGTCATTTTCATGCTGGTTATTTTTTTCATTATGACTATGAGTTTTACTCTGCCGGAAATTGAGCTAAATGTTCCCACATCAACTACTGCAGAAGAAAATGACGCGGCATCGGAAAGTTTTACGGTAAGTATCGACGCTACAGGAGCATTTTTCATTAATCAAAAAAACTTAACGTTAACTGAATTACAAAAAATCATTGAAGCTGAAAAACCGCAAAGCATCACTTTATATTTAGACCCGAAATCCCCAGCTCAAAGCTTTATCGACATATCGGATCTTGCTCGTACCTATACTTCAGGAAAGCTTGTAGTAAAAGCAGTAAAAAGAGATGAAAAATAATGGATAAGTCCGATTTATTAAGCAGAACTTGTGCCTATATCGGTCTACTATGCTCTCTTATCGCTTTTTATTTTGTAGTTTATTATTTTGATTCACCCCCGAAAACAGCTCCTGCATATACTGAAATAACCTTTACCTTGCAAAAGGACGAACCGGGAATTAAGCAAGAGTCAGCACAAAAAGCTGACATCACGCCTTCTGCGACAGTTAAAAATTCTGAAAACAAAATCGAAGCTAAAGAAAACACCAATCTTGCACAAAAGGTTATAAAAGAACCTCAAAAAATACTAAAAACCGTAACAAAAGCAGAAAATAAACCTAAAGCGGCAACTTCTGCGCCTAAAAAAGCCCTAGCAAAAAGAACTGCAAATACTCCTAAAAAACATTTACAGTCAAACACGCCAAATAAAATATCTAAAGCTGCAAACACAGCCGCAAAAAACAACACAGCTGCGCATGCTGCACAAAAATTAAAGCAGCAGCAAATAAAATTTGCCAATCTTATTCACAGTCGACTGCAAGCATCTCTTATTTACCCTAAACTTGCCATAAGACGCAATCTTGAAGGAACTGCGATTATTTCATTTTCCATAAAAAAAGGGAAAATTGTTTCTTATAAAATCAACAAATCAAGCGGACATAAGATCCTTGACGATGCAGCATTAAAGCTTGCCGCCAAAGCTGCAAATTTATCTGCAGACCCTCTTCTTGATTTCAATCTTAACGTGCCGCTTAAATACAAATTGAATTAAAACGACGCGCTTACGCCTGCCATAACAAAACGTCCCGGTTCATGAATAAGGCTTGATGTTTGATAGCTCTTATCCAGAATATTTTCGAGTGCTCCGTAAATTCGATATTCTTCATTATCCCCGAATAAATACTCTGCTCCTAAATTTAAAGTAGTCCATCCGCCATATTCATCATCGGCAAAATAGCTTATTCCGCCCGCGTTGTCCTGTTTTACCCGCGAAGCAAAGCGTGCATAAAAATCAAGGGTTAAATACCCGTAGCTGCAGTCAGGATAATATCTTATTCCGGTGCGCCCCTTTATAGCAGGTACACCTGTATTATAGGTTTCGATACTGCCGGTATCGTATTTTCTTTTAATAAATGAAATATCAAGATAGGGCTCAAAACTGTCGAAATTAAGCTGAAGCGACCAATCTGCACCATAGGTTTTTGCCGAGGCAATATTGTTGTAAGTAAATTGTCTAAAATGAAAAGGCAAATTAGGAAATATATCTATTTCTACAGTTTCGATATAGTCATCAGCATCAGAATAAAATACCGCAAAATCCGAAGTAACAAGATCACCTTCGTACTTAAAACCGATTTCATAGTTATCGGATGTTTCAGGTTTTAAATTAGGATTACCGACTTGCAGTTCACCGGTAAACGTATAAAGATACATTTCCTGTATATTAGGTACACGATAGCCCTGCGACCAGTTTAATCTCCATGAGGCATTTTCTAAAGGCTTATAAACAAGACCTGCACTTAATACCGCCTTTTCATTTACCTTATCAGCAAACCAAGGCAGCTTAACACCGTTAAAAGAAGACGTCCCCGCATCAGTATCAACTCGGTTATATCGTATGGCCGTGTTAAGCGTAAGTTTTTCATTAAATTTGGTTGCTAAAAGCGCATATAAACCGTGAGTTGTTTGAGAAAAATCACGATCATGAAGACTGATGTCTTGTGTTCCTATTCCAACAGAGCTATCAGATTTTAATTCGGATCGCTCCCCGTCATAACCTGCAATTAAAGAAAAATAATTACCTAAAGAAAATTGAGCCTGCAAATTGGCACCATAGCTGTCTTCTTCATTTAATACGGAAACAAAAGGACCTTTTCTTGTTACTGAAGAATTAAAATCCTTATCATTTTGCTGCATAAAAACCGATGCTTTTAATGAGGAGACATAATCATTAATCTCGGTAAGCTCAAAGCCTAATGAATGTTTAACACGCCGCCATTTAGGAATATGGGCTTTAAACTCAGCATATCCCGGAATATCAGTAGAGCTTGCCGTATGAGCGTCAACATCAAAATATTCTGATTTATATTCAAGCTTTAAATCATCAGTTGCCTGCCAGGCAAGATAAGCGTTTATTCCTTGATTCCTATAAGAGGTGTTATCAATTTTCTCTCTATCTGCAATATATAAATCTTGAGCGTCAGTATTAACAAGACCTAATGCATAACTGAAATCTTCAATTGTCCCGGATAAATTTAAATACTCGGAAAAAGCATTATCAGATCCGTTATATAACAAACCAAGTTGAGTATTTATTTTATCTTCGGACGGCTTTTTAGTGATAACGTTAACGGCCCCGCCCATAGCGTCAGATCCGTACAATACGGCAGCAGGTCCCTTTACCACTTCAATTTGATCGATAAAAAAAGGATTGATTAAAAGCGGAGCTCCTGATTTGGTTTTCTGATCGGTTATTCTTTGTCCGTCTATCATGACAAGAGTTCTATAAGCACTCTCTCCGCGTATTGAAACCCTTTTTAAACCGGGAGTTCCGTCATTTACCAGTAAAACCGAAGGCGCATCCTGTAAAGCATCGGCAACAGTGTCAGCTCCTTGCAGTAAAACCTCATCCTGACTTACGACACTGATGCTTTCATTTGCGTCAATAATACTTTGTCTGTCACGGTTGGCACTGACTACGATAGTATCTGCTGTAATTATTTCATCTGCTGAAACCTGAAATGCTTCTACAATCAAAGCAACAGCGAGAAAACGCTTTATCATCATTTTTAATCCAACTAAAATTCCGGCGCCTTATAAAGCGCCGGGAAGCAAAGCTTAATCTTCGTCTTTAAATAAAGCGTCTACAAAAACATCAGCTTTAAAAGGTCTTAGATCTTCTGCTTTTTCACCGATACCAACATAACGAATAGGAAGCTTGAATTTATCGGCTAAAGTAAAAATCACCCCGCCTTTTGCCGTACCGTCAAGTTTGGTAAGACAAATACCGGTAATAGGTACTGCTTTACCGAATAAAGTAGCCTGTGAAACAGCATTTTGACCAGTCGTGGCGTCTAACACCAATAAGACTTCATGCGGTACTTCTTCATCAATTTTCTTCATAACGCGCACGATCTTTTTCAGTTCTTCCATAAGATTGTCTTTATTTTGCAATCTTCCTGCCGTATCACAAATAAGCACATCAATATTTCTGGCTTTTGCAGCATTTACAGCGTCAAAAAGAACTGAAGCGCTATCAGATCCGGTAGCCTGTGCAATAACCGGAACATTAGCTCTATTTCCCCATTCTTTTAACTGTTCAACAGCAGCTGCTCTAAAAGTATCACCGGCTGCAAGCATGACTTTAAGTCCTTGATCCTGATATTTTCGTGCAAGTTTTCCTATGGTTGTTGTTTTGCCGGCTCCGTTTACCCCAACCATTAAAATAACAAAAGGTCTTTTACCTGTTACATCAAGCGGCAGTTCACACGGTTTTAAAATATTTTTCAGAATATCTTTTAAATTCTTCTTAAGTAAAACCGCATCATGCAATTCACGCAGCTTTGATTCTTCACGCAGTTTTTCAATAACTAAATTTGTAGTTTCAACTCCAAGATCTGCTGTAAGTAACGCTGTTTCAAGTTCTTCATAAAGATCTTCATCAATCTTACGTCCTTTCATGAAAGAACTAAGACCCATCGCGATATTTTCACGAGTACGCTTTAATCTTTCAAAAAAAGATACCTTTTCGTTTTTTTCGCTTATTTCTTTATTTTCTTCAGAGGTTTTTGGTTCTGTTTTTACCTCAGTAACATCTTGTTCTTCATTCTGGCTCTCTAATCTTTCGCTTTCATCTTTATCTGAAATCTCAGGTTTCACAGCATCTTGTACAGAAGCTTCTTCTTTACAAGAGAAGACTTTTGACTCATCAACTGCAGATTTATCTTCTTTTATTTCATCTTTATCTTTTGAATCTTTTTTTTCTTCAATTTCGTTATTATCAGACTTAAAGCTTTCATCATCAGCTATGATTCTTTTTTCAGCTTCAAGTTCCTGATATATGACAAAAGAGCTTTCAGCACGAGTGCTCTCTTTTTTTATATCCTTATCAATTTCCTGCTTTAAATCTTTTTCATTTACCGTATCATCAAAAAATTCTGCAGCCGCAGCTCCGGCTCCGACGCTTTCTAAAGCTGAAACAGCTTCTTCATGTTGCTCTTTTTGTCGTTTTTGTTGTATTTCATCACTGTCAGATTCAGAAATTTCTTCAGCGTTATCTTTACTTTCAACAACTTTGTTTTCAACGGATTCTTCTTTCTTTATATCTTTCTTTTTCTTAAAAAACGAAAAAAATGCCATAGTCATACCACCGCAAACAAAACTATTTTTATAAAAAAACAGGTTAAAATAGCTAAATTACTGCGATTTTAGCATTTAGAAATCAAAAATAGGTAAAAAGCAAAAAAATGTCTTTATCTTCCCACCAAATACGCATCATCGGCGGCGTATATAAAGGTAAGAAACTTGACGTGTTGGATCTTGAAGGATTAAGACCGACTCCTGACAGAATACGTGAGACGATTTTTAATTTATTAAATGATAAAGTTCAAGAAGCTAATGTTTTAGATCTGTTTGCCGGATCCGGAGCTTTAGGAATAGAAGCTTTATCGCGCGGGGCAAAATCAGTCACCTTAATTGAAAAAGATTATGATAATTATCTAAACCTTAAAGATGCAGTCAAAACTTTAAATTCAAAAAATATTCAAGTATTAAATCTTGATGCGTTGAATTTTCTAAAAAAAACCGATGATAAGTTTGATTTGATTTTTTTAGATCCGCCATATAAAAGTGATTTATTAACTCATGCAATGGATCTTATCAATGAACGGAATTTATTGAACAAAGACGCAGTTTTATACGTTGAATACGGATCAGGTAATATTAAAAGCTTTATAGGTTTTGAATGCGTTAGCGAACAGCAAAGCGGACAAGTAAAATTTGCTTTTTACAAAAAGAGTTCTTTTTTAGAGGAATTGTTCGGTTAAAAACCGCGCCATATAAGGCGCGATTTTTTTACTTACGGCGAGTACTGCGAGATAACTCAAGAACTTTAAGCTGGGCCATTGCTTCAGCAAGTTGAGCAAAGGCTTTATTGTAGTCTTTGTCACCGCTTTGATGCTTAATAGCCTCCTGAGCTTCACGCATAGCTTCTTTAGCTTTAGCTTCATCAATATCATCAGCTCTTAAAGCCGTATCAGCAAGAACGGTAACGCTATCGGGCTGAACCTCAAGCAAACCGCCGGCTAAATAAAACTGATCTTCCTTACCTTCATCGGTAGTAAGCAAAACCATACCGGCTTTAATTGTTGTCAAAAGCGGGGCATGTCCGTGACGAATACCCATTTCACCTTCAGAGCCGGTAATACGCATTGTTCTTACACGGCCTGAATACAAGCTTCCGACAGCACTGACAACATCAAGATGGAAAGTAATATCTTCCATGCAAACCTCCGCCGATTATAGGCTCTTGGCTTTTTCTACAGCTTCGTCAATAGAACCTACCATGTAGAAAGCCTGCTCCGGTAAATTATCGTAATCACCGGCAATAATGCCCTTAAATCCGGCAATCGTATCCTTTAAGGATACGTATTTGCCCGGAGATCCGGTAAATACTTCAGCTACACTAAACGGCTGAGATAAGAATCTTTCGATCTTACGTGCACGGGCTACGGTAAGTTTATCTTCTTCAGACAACTCATCCATACCCAAAATAGCAATAATATCTTTAAGTTCTTTATAACGCTGCAACACTGTCTGGACGCCGCGAGCTACTTCATAATGATCTTTACCTACAATGGAAGGATCAAGCTGACGTGAAGTAGAATCAAGAGGGTCAACAGCAGGATAAATACCCAAGGAAGCAATCTGACGTGACAAAACGATAGTTGCGTCCAAGTGAGCAAAAGTAGTAGCAGGGCTAGGGTCAGTCAAGTCGTCAGCAGGAACATAAACTGCCTGAACTGAAGTAATTGAACCCTTCTTAGTTGAAGCAATACGTTCTTGCAGCACACCCATTTCCTCAGCCAAAGTAGGCTGATAACCTACAGCTGACGGCATACGACCGAGCAATGCTGAAACTTCAGTACCGGCCAGTGTATAACGATAAATGTTGTCAATAAACAACAATACGTCAAGGCCTTCATCACGGAATTTTTCGGCTACGGTCAAACCGGTCAAAGCTACGCGCAAACGGTTCCCCGGAGGCTCGTTCATCTGACCGTAAATCATTGATACTTTATCAATAACTTTAGCTTCCTGCATTTCATGATAGAAGTCATTACCTTCACGGGTACGTTCACCTACACCTGTAAATACTGACAAACCTGAATGAGCAGTAGCGATGTTATTGATAAGCTCCATCATGTTAACGGTCTTACCTACACCTGCACCACCGAACAAACCGACTTTACCGCCTTTGGCAAACGGACAAATTAAGTCAATAACTTTAATACCGGTTTCAAGAACTTCAGTAGTTGATGACTGTTCAGCATAAGTAGGAGCTTCACGGTGAATAACCCAACGCTCTTTTTCGTTAATCGGACCTGCCTCATCTACGGGCTGACCCAATACGTTCATAATACGCCCGAGAGTCTCTTTTCCGACCGGAACTTTAATGCCGTCGCCGGTATTAACAGCAGTTAAACCACGGCTTAAACCGTCAGAAGAACCCATTGCGATGCAGCGTACCAAACCGCCGCCAATCTGCTGCTGAACTTCAAGAATCAGATCAGGACGATCTTTACCGTCACCTTTTACTTCCAAGGCATCATGAATCTCAGGAATATTGGTTTCCGGAAACTCTACGTCTACAACGGCTCCGATAATCTGGACAATTATGCCCTTATCTCCAGCGCGCTGTTTAGCAACTTCAGCCATTTCCTTTTTCCTCTTAAAAAACCTTTAAACCGCCGCAGCTCCGGAAACGATGTCATTAAGTTCCATCGTAATTCCTGCCTGACGCGCTTTGTTGTAATCAAGCTGTAAATCATTAACCAATGAATCGGCATTATCGGTAGCAGCTTTCATTGCTACCATACGAGCAGCCTGTTCTGAAGCCAAATTCTCAAGTACCGCCTGATAAACCATCTGCTGTACATAACGATCTAAAACCACTTTTAAAATTTCAGCGGGATTAGGCTCGTAAATATAGTCCCAGTGGTGCTTTGCAACTTCAGCATCATCTGTCTTAGGCAAAGGCAGCAATTGATTAACGGTCGGTAATTGCACCATTGTGTTTTTAAAACCATTGAATGCAATATAAACCGCATCTACCTCACCTTTAAGGTAAGCACTGGTCATGACTTTAATGGCACCAACCAGTTTCTCAGGTTTAGGATCATCACCAAAACCGCTGTGCTGAGCTATAACATCCACACCGAATCTGACAAAGAACGAGCTTGCCTTAGTTCCTAAAAGAACAGCTTTAACGCCGATATTTTTGCTTTCCTTCTCTTTCATATCAGAAAGAACTTTACGGAAAAGATTAATATTCAAGCCGCCGCACAAGCCGCGATCCGTTGAAACTATAATGTAGCCGACGTTTTTAACTGGACGTTCTTCAAGATACGGGTGATGAAACTCGGTAGAGCTTACTGCCACATGTCCGATAAGATTAAACAAACCTATAGAATATGGACGCGATGAAGACATCTTATCTTGTGCGCGTCTCATTTTCGAGGCTGCAACCATTTGCATAGCACTGGTTATCTTCTGCGTGCTTTTTACAGAAGCTATCTTAGTGCGTATTTCCTTTGCTCCGGCCATTTAGAGCTCCTAGTAAGTCTGAGTTGATTTGAAATCAGTAATCAAATCAGTCAAATTCTTTACTATTTCATCGTTATAATCAGGCTTTGCATCAATTGCCTTTAATAAATCAGCATATTTGCTGCGAGCAAAATTCAAAAGGGCATCCTCAAAAGCTGAAATCTTGTTGATTTCTACATCTTCAAGGAATCCGCGCTCAGCCGCGAAAATAACTAAAGACTGCTCTGCTACGGTTAATGAAGCATACTGACGCTGCTTCATCAGCTCGGTAACTTTTTGACCGTGGTCAAGCTGCTTACGGGTTGCTTCATCAAGATCTGAAGAGAACTGAGCAAATGCTGCAAGTTCACGATACTGAGCTAAAGCAGTACGAATACCGCCTGAAAGCTTCTTCATAATCTTAGTCTGAGCTGCACCGCCTACACGCGATACAGAAATACCAGGATCAACAGCAGGACGGACACCAGAGTTAAATAAACTTGATGTCAAGAAAATCTGACCGTCGGTAATAGAAATTACGTTAGTCGGAATAAACGCTGAAACGTCACCTGCCTGAGTTTCAATAATCGGCAACGCAGTGAGAGATCCTGTCTTACCGGTGACTTTTCCGTCAGTCAATTTTTCAAGATATTCTGCGTTAACACGGCAAGCACGCTCAAGCAAACGTGAATGCAAATAGAAAACGTCACCAGGATATGCTTCACGCCCAGGCGGACGACGAAGTAACAAAGAAATCTGACGATATGCTACGGCGTGCTTAGATAAATCATCGTAAACAACTAAAGCATCTTCACCCTGATCAAGGAAGTACTCACCCATAGCGCATCCTGCATAAGGGGCGATGTACTGTAAAGCTGCAGTATCTGAAGCAGATGCTGAAACAACAATCGTGTTATCAAGAGCACCATGCTCTTCAAGTTTTCTTACTACGGAAGCGATAGTTGAAGCTTTCTGACCGATAGCCACATAAATGCAGCGTACACCGTAATTTTTCTGATTGATAATAGTATCAACGGCTAAAGCTGTTTTACCTACCTGACGGTCGCCGATGATAAGCTCACGCTGACCGCGTCCGATAGGAATCATTGAGTCAACTGCTTTATAACCGGTTTGAATCGGCTGGGATACGCTTTGACGAGCAATAACGCCAGGAGCAATTTTTTCAACCGGATAAAATTCATCGCTAACAATAGGACCTTTGCCGTCAATCGGTTCACCCAAGGTATTAACGACACGACCTAATAAACCTTTACCTACCGGAACGGAGAGAATTCGACCGGTTCCGCGTACTTTCATACCTTCTGAAAGGTGAGTGTAAGGTCCTAAAACAATAGCGCCTACAGAATCGCGCTCTAAGTTTAAAGCCAATCCGTACAAATCATCGCCAAACTGCAGCATTTCACCTTGCATAACGTTGGCAAGACCGTGGATACGAACAATACCGTCACTAACGGAAATGATAGTACCCTCATCGCAGGATTGGGTAACAACCTTAAACTGCTCAATCCTTTGTTTAATCAGATCAGCAATTTCAGTTGAATTTAATTGCATTTTGTTCCCCTTCGTTATTTGAGTGCTGAAGCCATACCTTTTAAGTATGATTTCACGCTAGCATCAATAACCTCGTCGCCTATTTTTAAAACGGCTCCGCCCATGATGCTCGGGTCAATAATAGTTTTTAAAATTACGGAACAGCCGTATTTATCCGTTACTTTCTGCTTAATGGCATTAAGTGAAGCCTCATCAAGTTCACGAGCTGAAACAACGGAAATTTCCATAACTTTTTCATGCATCTCGCGAAGTTTAACGAATTCACTGTAAATTTCAGGAATTACGTCAAAGCGAAACTTCTCGCCAAGAGCCTTAACGAAATTTTGACCGTACTCATCAAGAAGATCTTTTAAAACCTCAAGAAGGCGCTCTGAAGCAACGCTTGAAGATGAAGCATTCTTTAAGGAACTTAAAAAATCAGCATCCGAGCAAGCTACTGACATGGCATACAGCATCTGCTGCCATTTATCTAAAGCTTGTTGCTTTAAAGCCACTTCAAAAGCCGCTTGTGCATAAGGCCTTGCGACAGTTAGGTTTTCAGCCAATGTGATTACCTCAATTTATAAAGATTCTAAAATCTTTTGAACTAAGACTTTATCTGTCTTAGCATCAACCTTTTGACTCAAAATCTTCTCGGCACCGGCAATCGCTAAATCAGCAACTTCAGAGCGCAGCTCTTCTTTTGCTTTATCCTTTTGTGCTTCAATTTCATTTTTAGCATTTTCAAGGATGCGACGTTTCTCTTCGGTAGCTTCTTCAACAGCTTTATCTAAAATTGCAGAACGCTGTTTGTTAGCTTCATCGATGATTTTCTGAGCTTCAGCTTTTGCCTCACGAATAGTATCAGCAGCATTGCTCTTAGCCAGTTCCAAACTCTTTTGTGCTTTTTCAGCAGAGGCAAGACCGTCGGCTATTTCTTTTTGTCTTTTCTCAAGAGCGCTCATAAGCGGCGGCCACACCCATTTCATGCATGCGGCTACGAAAATGACAAAGGCAACGGCTTGACCTAAAAATGTAGCATTAATTTCCAAGGTGGAAAGCTCCCTGCTGTTTTAAAGACCAAGTTAGGCCACAGCAAACATGATGTACAAACCTAAGCCGACGGCAATCATCGGGATAGCGTCAACCAAGCCCATTACGATGAAGAACTGGGTACGCAACAAAGGCAGCAAATCAGGCTGACGAGCTGAACCTTCAAGGAACTTACCGCCCAAAACACCGATACCGATAGCAGCACCGATAGCAGCTAAGCCCATCATGATTCCCGCAGCTATAAAAAACATCGGGTCCATTTTTTCTCTCCTTTTTTAAAATAAAAGTTAATCTTCTTCACTGGCCATTGACAGATAGACAATAGTCAGAACCATGAAAATAAAAGCCTGCAATGTAACGATTAAAATATGGAATAAAGCCCAAGGCACATTAAGTACCCACTGGATCCACCAAAGAGGAAGCAAGGCGATAAGAATAAAAATCATTTCGCCTGCATACATATTTCCGAAAAGTCGCAAGCCTAAAGAAATAGGTTTTGATAATAAAGAGACACCTTCCAAAATAAGATTTATCGGTGCAAATACCCAGTGATTAAAAGGATGTAGGGTATAGCTCTTGATGAAACCTTTTACACCGATGTTGGTGAAGGAAAAATAGAATATTAAAAGGAAAACACCGCAAGCCATTGATAAGGTGATATTGACATCCGCAGACGGTACCAATCTAAAATAAGGAACACCGATAGCAGTGGCAAAGCCGGGAATTAAATCAATAGGCAATAAATCCATGAGGTTCATTAAAAACACCCACATGAATACCGTTAACGCTAAAGGAGCGATTAACTTGCTCTTACGTTTAAAAATAGAAACAACCGTGTCTTGAACAAATTCAAAAATCATTTCAATAAAGCATTGAAGTTTGGTAGGTACACCGGTTGAAGTCTTTTTAGCTGCGTATCTAAACAAAAGTAAAAATACGATTCCCAAAAGAACAGTTAAACCTAAAGAATCAATATTTACCGTATACGGATTAATTAAAGGCTTTGATGCTGAAGATTCAAGCTGAGCAAAGCATTGACCTGAACCTAAATCAGTAAAACTGCATTTTTCAGTCTGAACTTGAGTTAAACATTGATTTTCAGAACCGCCGTTATCCAGACAGAATTGAAACTCCTGCTGATTTACGGGCTTTACGCTATCGACAATAGATCCGTCGCGCATATCCATCTGCAAAAAATGAAGATGGTGACCTATGTATTCTTGAGAATTATGCTCTGACATAAATTACAAAACCTTTTTTATCATCGAGCGTTAACCGGTACCGAAATTTTTAATCACCAAAAAAGATCAAAAAATAATAATCATTGTTCGGCACTGATTTAGACTTAGTCTTGTTCCAACTAAAAACCAAACGAAATCAAATATAAAAAATTTAAATCTAATTTCGCTTAATTTTTATTTTCAAACGCCTTTGTTAAAAGATAACATATTAATATTTATAATCTTTTACACAAAAGCTATAGCGCTAAGCTTACGCCAGTTATGGAATCATAATATATGACCGTATTTTTTTTAAGTCAAAACAAAGACAAATGTTTAATCTCTAAATCCAGATCACAAAAAAACGTTTTATATAGCAAAAAATCGCACTAAAAATTAAAGAAATAAAAAAGACTAAACCGTCAATTTCTAAAAACTTAAAACACAAACAGACAAGAACTATAAAAAATAAGTATTTAAAAAATAAAGATTTTATAGCATCATAAATCACAAGACCTGCAGATAATTGAGAATCTTTTCTCTTATACCCTAAAGCAAAATAAAAAAAAGTAGGAAATAAAAAAACTGTGCTTCCGGCAACGGATGAAATGAAAAAAATTGATATTTTTTTATCAACTATTGAAAAAAATCTATAAATATTGCATAATAAGAA
>NZ_CAJKVK010000030.1 GCF_905203285.1 uncultured Succinatimonas sp. | reverse complement strand
TTAATTTTAGAGCTTCAATTAATGAATCATAGGTATATTTATCTTCACCTAAATCCTCATTAAGCTCAGTTACCGCGTTTTCAAGATAATCTTTAAAATAATGCTCAAGCTCTTTCTGCGTATACCCGACAAGAGCACCATAGGTCGGATTAAAACTTATATCTTCAATATTATTAAACGCAGAGAATATTGAAGTATTGGAATAGCGCGTCACGCCTGTGATAAAAATAAAGCGGAATTTGCTTGAACGGCTCTTTACCGTGGAAAAAAACTCGGAAAACAATGCTCTCCTTGCTTCAAATTCTTCCTTATCTCCCATCACTGCGGTTAAAGGTGCATCGTATTCATCAATTAGCAACACCAAGGTACCGTTTTCTTCTGCCGCTATGGTATCGGCAAAGGCGGCGATAACATCTCTTTCTTCAGCAATAGCAAGGGATGCTTCTTTAAAAGACGATTTTAAAAGCAGATAAAACTTATCTTCAAAGGGACGGTTTTCAGTATTTTCTTTGATTTGAGAAAAGTCGATATGAATTACTTTATAGGTTTTATCATTCCATAAATTTTCAGTGGTAATTTTAAGTCCTTGAAACTTATCAAGACCGTTTGAGAAAAGCTCATGAAAAGTGCTTACTAATGTCGATTTACCAAATCTGCGCGGACGGGATAAAAAAATCGGAGCATCAAATTGAGCCAGCTTAGCGACTAAATCCGTTTTATCAATATAGATTTTCTTTCTTTCACAAAACTCGCTAAATGAAGTAATGCTTAAAGGCAGTTTGGAATAATCGATCATAGATTTTTACTAAATTTCAAAAGCAGACAAACCCATTTTAGCAAAATTAAAATATTTAAACTTTGCCGGAATGAATCAACGCACAGAAAATATTTTTAATTTAAGCAATGTAGTTTTACACAATTACTCGTCTTCTTCCTCAAACCATTCACTATTTTTAGCACGAATGGAAATATGAGTCTGCATAATTTCATATAAATGATGTTTTAATAGTTCAACAACGTGATCAAAATTTTTAGACTTTAAAGCTTCAAAAATCTCTTCGTGTTCTGAAATTAATTGCGCAATCGGAGATTCATTTCCCATAGAAAGATAACGGATACGATCCATGTGTCCTTTTACGCTGCGCAATACTTCCCATGTCATCGGACATAAAGACAGACTGCATATAAGTTCATGGAAATCATCATCCAAATTTAAGAAAATTGCAGTATTTTCTTCGTTTAAACACTCACGCTGCTTTTCAAGATTTTTTGCAAATTGAGATAAAATTTTATTAAAAGTTTTATCATCAAGATCTTTGGCTTTTAACACCGATCCGCACTCAAGAGAAGTACGGATGAAACATATTTGTTTTAAACCGCTTACTGAAATCTTGCTTACGATACTGCCGCGCTGCGGCATAACAATTAACAATCCCTCATGGTTCAAGCGCATCAAGGCTTCTCTTACAGGCTGTCTTGAAACATTAAAATGAGCGGAAAGCTCGTTTTCAGAAAAAGCGGTACCGGGTTTTAACTTGGTTTCAGTAATTTGCTTTCTTAAAAAATCATAGATTTGTCCGCTAATTGATCTCTTACTTGAAAAACGTAACTTAGGTAAAACTATTTTTTCCTTAGCCATTTTGTTAGCGCCTGCAGACAAATCAAAAAAGATGAAAAAACTATAAAAACAAAGCGGCAACTTTTGAATGTTTGCCGCTTTTAATTTAACTATTTAAGATACATTTGTAAAGTCTTTCTGACCGCTCCCGGACCTTGAATCATTTTCGCGACCATCGCTTCTATCTTAGAGCCTAAGCCGATGGAATACAGATCCACGCCGAAAATCGATGCATTGGACAACAAAGGCTTAAGCTTATCCCCGACAGAAGACGGATCGCCGAATCTAATCCCTAAAAGGATCTTCTTTAATTCAGGGATCAAAGGATCATCTGACAGTTCAAACTCTTTGCCGTTATCATCAATAGCTAAAAGATATCTTACCCATCCGGCTATCGCTAAAGGCAGAGCAACAAGCTTTCCGGTATCAAGACCTTTTTTGGCATAATTCTTTAAAGTCTCACCAAAACGCACAGGAACTTTCTGTGAGGTGTCAGTTGCAATACGCTGCGGAGAATCAGGCAGACATTTGTTCGGAAGACGCTCGTTTATAACTTCATCAAGAAATGCCTTAGGACTTAAAATCTTAGGATCGTCAACGACCTTAAGGCCCTCGTCATAACCTAATGTCTTAATCAATTTAACTAAATCGGCATCATCCATTTCTGCGCTGATGCGCTCATAACCTAAGACACATCCGTAGACGGCCAAAGCTGTATGCAGAGGATTTAAGCAAGTCGTAACTTTCATTCTCTCGCATAAATCCACACCTTGCTTGTCCGTAAACAAAACTCCGGCTTTTTCAAGAGGAGGACGCCCGTTAGGGAAAGCGTCCTCAACAATTAAATACTGAGGTTTTTCGGCATTCACAAAAGGAGCAATGAAAGTACCGCGCTCAGTTTTAATCGGATCCATATCAATAATGCCGCGATCTTTTAAAAGCGCAACAATTTCAGGATCTGGACGCGGAGTGATTTTATCGATCATCGTCCACGGGAAGGAAACTTTACTGCTATCCGTAAGATAATCAATAAATCCTTTATTGACAAAGCCCTTTTCCTGCCAAACCTTTGCAATAGTCAAAACAGCATCTTTTACCTTGTCGCCGTTGTGCGAACAATTATCCATCGAAACGACCGCTATAGGATATGCACCGTTTTGATAGCGTTCCCACAACAAAGCTGCGGTTATTGACATCGCATGTTGACATTTTGCAGGACCGTTTACAAAATCCTCTTCAACAATCGGCAGATAGTTGCCGTCAATGCCTTTAAGGGCATAGCCTTTTTCAGTGATGGTATATGAAAAAAGCTGCAGACTCTTTTTACAAAACATCTCACGGATGGTCTTGCAATCATCAGGTCTTTTACCGCTTACTTCATAACCTGCGACAACCGAGCCTATTACCTTAAGCTCAACGCTCTTATCAGGAAGCAAAGTAACTTCCATGGTAAGGCTGTCATGAGGCTTGTAAATCTTATCGATTAAATCCGCACCATGAAAAGAAACGGTCTGAATACCCGATTGCTGCAGTCCTTCATTTAATAAAGTCTGCTGCAAAGAAGCTACGAAACCGCGGAAAATATTACCGGGGCCTGCGTGAATCCAAACCGGATTATCTTTTGAATATTCTTGAACTTTTGCGACATCAAAGGCCGGCAGGGTTACCCCTGCCTTTTTAAAACCTTCTTTATCTTTTAAGCCTTCTAATGTTACTGCTACCATAAAAACCTCTTAGATCTTTGCGGTTACAGAATTAATATCATTAGGATATGCTTCACCCTTGCTCTTTCTTATCGCTTCTTCAAGACCGATAAGGTAAGTAGCGCCTAAGGCTCTATCATATAAGCCGTAACCCGGGCGTGCGATCTCATCCCAAATCTCACGACCGTGATCCGGACGGATAAGTCCGTTGAATCCAACCTCAATTAAGGCCTTCATGATTTCATAAAGATCAAGTGATCCGGTATGTGAAACATGTGAGCTTTCATGGAATTGATGATCACCGGTATAAAGGACATTACGGACATGAGCAAAGTAAATGCGCGGAGCAATCTTAGGATTGCGAATGATCTTAGGCAGATTGTTGTTAGGATTGCTGCCAAGAGAGCCGGTGCAAAGTGAGAATCCGTTGCACGGACTTGAATTCATTTCAGCAATCTTGACTAAATCCTCTTCACACTTGCAAATACGCGGTAAACCGAACAAATCATATGAAGGATCATCAGGATGAACGCCCATCTTAATGTTATATTTCTCGCAAGTAGGCATAATTGCATCAAGGAAGTACTTGTAATTGGCACGCAATTCATCACCGGTCATACCTTCAAACTTCTTGATTTGAGCAGTGATTTCATCGCGGCGGTTTAACTCCCAACCCGGCATTTCAAATCCGTTTGATGCGTTTGCGATGCGATCAAACATTTCTTCGGCAGTTAAACCCTCAATGATTTTACCGTCATAAGCCAAAGCTGTTGAACCGTCAGGCAGCGGCAAAGCCAAATCAGTACGGGTCCAGTCAAAGACCGGCATGAAATTGTAGCAAACCATATGAATGTCGTTTTTACCGACAGCTTCAAGTGATTTAATATAATTATCAATAAGTTCGTCACGATTTTTCCCGCCGTATTTAATGTCCTCATGAACATTGATACTCTCGATCCCCATGAGCTTAAGACCGGCTTTTTCAACAATAGCCTTTCTTTCACGAACCTTCTCTTCAGGCCAAGCTTCGCCAGCCGGAATTTCATGTAAAGCGGTAATTACGCCTTCCATTCCCGGAACTTGGCGAATCTGTTTTAAAGTAATCTTATCCTGGTCAGGTCCGTACCAGCGCATGGTCATGTGCATCATGATGTGTGTTCTCCCGGTTAAAACTTTACTACGCAGTATAGATGCGTAAGAGTTCTGTAAAACTAATGTTTTTATTATGAATGTTTTTTTTATCAAACGGTAGTATTCTAGTATGGTAGTGCGACGAATAGCACATTTTTTATTTTGAAGCAGTGTGAGTCAGGAAAAGAAAAAGGCACCTAAATTTTTCAACTTAAGTGCCCTTTGCGAATTGAGGTTTTAAATTTTAAAGCTAATCTTCTTTTTTATTAATTGCTTCTTTCTCAATTTCCTCGGCTTTCTCTGCTCCATCAGAAAAACTCTCTGCATCTTCTACAGGAGCCGAGCTTGAAACAACCTCTTCATTATCGGTTGCAATCGCAGCAGGAATAACCTGAGACTGCATCTGAGCCGAATTTACCGTAGTATCAACGGGAGACCCTACAACAATCTGATATAAGGCTCTCTCCTGCATTGCTACTGCAGCGTAGCGGTTAGCCAAATCACGAAGAGACTGCAGGAAGGTTAAGTACATTTCAGACGAATGCATGGAAACATGCTGTCTGCCGATTAAATTAACCAAGTCCATCTGTGATCTGTCAATGTCACGATTAAGCTTCTTGGTATGCTTAATCAAAAGTTCGACATTTTGTGCAGATGGGTTAACGGCAATAACGTGCATATCCTGACTAATCTTCTCAACTCGCTTAAAGAGATCAAGAAGACTGTTCTTCATTTCGCCGCCGAAAATAGTATGTCGGTTAGCAACATGAGTTACTGCCTGATCAATTGCATAACGAATTGATTTAGCAGCCTCACGCATATTAGAAAATGCCAAATAGAAGAAGTGCTTCGCATCAACGGTACCGGCATTTCCATCCTGCTTCTTATCAAGCGCCATCGTGTAATATTCACTACGCTCTTTTGAGATCTGATAAAGCACATTGGATGCTTTATTGCGTGCTTTTCGCAATTTGAACTCATTATCTTCAAAGAAGTTCTCAAAAGTACGACGCATGCATTCAACCTGCAGATCAAAGAATACGGGAACAGCACCTGAAACTGCTTCCATAATCTTTTTATTGTCACCTTTAGCTTCAATAACCAATGCTACGGTTTCAGTGGTCTTTTCTTTCATAAAGTTGGTGCGGACAATAATCATAACGACAATCAGCATTAAGATTACTGAGGCAGGAATAAAGAAAGAATTTAAAAGCAAGCACACGAGAAAACTTACGGTAAAAGCACAAATTCCGGTCAAGAACCATCCGGCGATAACGGTTATAACACCGGAAATTCTATATACCGCGCTTTCTCTATCCCAAGCACCGTCGGCAAAAGAAGAGCCCATTGCCACCATGAAAGTTACATAAGTGGTAGACAACGGCAGCTTTAATGAAGTAGCAGAAGAAATTAAAACTGCAGCTATAACCAAATTAACCGAAGCTCGGACATAATCAAACGGCAGAGGAACTTCACCCTTTACAACCGGAGCTTTTCTATAACGATATGCAATAAAGCGAGAAACGCTTTGCGGCATTATAGTACTAACAGCTCTTGAGATTCCCAGACCGAAACGGGTAACAACACGACCCGGTGTTGAAGCGCCGAACTGCTCATGCTCACCTTTGGTTGAACTTGAAAGGTTTATTGAAGTTTGTATAACGCGATGAGCTTTTTTTGACGTATATAAGGTAACAACCATAATGATGCCGGCAAGCAGCAGGAAAATAGTTGCGGTATGAGAATTCTCATTTAAAGAATCCATCATTAAGCTGGTAGCACCTTGACCTGAGGCTGTCCAAGTCTGATAACTGTCAAGAGCGGCAAGAGGAACACCGATGAAGTTTACAAGATCGTTTCCGGCAAAAGAAAATGCTAAAGCAAATGTTCCTGAAAGGATGATTATTTTGAAAACATTAAATTTAACAAGTACCAGAATCTGACTAAAAACGGTAAAACCGATAAAACAGATCCATAAAATGCTTGAAGTATGATTTTCAATAAATTCAATATATTCAGGTTTCATGAAAGAAGCGCCTTTAGCGCCCTTCATAACCAAGAAATAAATGATTGCTGTAATTGAAAAGCCGGAGAACAAACCGCCTAAATACTTATAGGTATTCTTAAATCTGAAAGTAAATAACAAACGGCAGATAAACTGAATTAAAGCTCCGGAAACAAACGCAACAACAACCGAAACCAAAATTGCCGAAATAATCGTTATCGTTTTATCAGATTTGATGTAATTAAAAATTTCTGTAAAAGAGCCATCCGAAACGTAGATTTTATAAAAAGCCGCACACACCGATGCTCCCAAGAGATCAAAAACAATTGAAACCGTCGTAGATGTGGGCAAGCCTAATGAGTTAAAAATATTAAGAAGCAACACATCCGCAAGCATTACCGCCATAAAAATAATCATTACTTCTTTAAAGGTGAAAAGCTCCGGATGAAAAACTCCGCTTCTTGCAACTTCCATCATTCCTGACGAGAAAGTAGCTCCAAAAAGGACGCCTAAAGAGGCGACAATCATAACGACTTTAAGAGGAGCGATGCGGGAGCCTACAGCTGAATTTAAAAAGTTTACCGCGTCATTTGAAACGCCAACGAACAAATCAATGGCAGCCAAAATGAGCAGAAAAACCACCAATATTAAAAAGATGGATTCGAACATAGGAAAACCTAAATTTGCACTACTTAATTGATATATATTGAGTGATATCAATATTTACCAACTTTACATTTTAACAGATAAACCTTTAAAAACCGTCAGCTAAAGTGCGTTTTGTACTTCATATCTTTATCAGATTTAACACTAATCTTAAAAATTTTTAATAAATTCATAGAATTGTTAAGCTTTTGTAAAACCTCATTTAACAAAATTTTTCTTCAGTTTTTTATTCGATTTTGAGAATTTTTCTGGAATTTAAGTTCTTTTTGTGAAAAAATACAGGCGCGCTTTAGCGCCCGATGCGTACTCATAAAAGTACGTCCCGTGCAGATCATTCTGCCGCAATCTATACCAGCTTAAAGCTGTGAACGGGAGAGAATAATAATGATCAATGCTTGCCTTTTAAATGATGATGACACCCTCAAATTAGTGTCTCTTGCAGCCGGATCAACCTTACCAACCAACACCATTTGGCTTGATGTTAACCAACCTGACGACGAAGAACGCCAATGGCTTGAAAAACTGTTAATTGAAGACGTTCCTGATGAAGATGAAATGGATGACATTGAATCATCTTCACGTTTTAGAGTAGGTCCTGACGGCGTACATATTTTATCCTTATTTCCTCAGCGCCTTGCCAACGATACTCGCGGCGTCAATATGTCTTTTACCATGAGGAAAAACTTACTGTTGTCTTTCCGTGAAGATGATGTTTCCATTGTTCGACTTTTGCGTTATTACATTCGCCACGGTAAAGCCAACATCAGATCAGCTCTTGATATTCTTTTAAGCCTCCAGGATTTAAAAGTCGATCAGCTATCCGATATGATTGAGGATGCGTACAGTACTTTGGATGAAACTGCAGACACCATCATTGAAGAAGGACATGTTGAGGAAAACCTTGAAGAGCTGGTCCGTCAGGAAGAATTAAACGGTCAGATTTTGCAGGCTTTGTACGATAGCCGTAGAGCTTTACGCTTTATCAAAAAGACTTTTGAGTCATCTCTTGATGACAGACAAAACCGCAATATTGATGAAATGTTAAACGACATTGAATCAATTTTGCCGCATACCCAATTCCTTGCTAATAAAATCAATTTCCAGCTTGAAGCAACGATGGGTTATACCAATCACAAACAAAACAAAATCATCAAAATCTTCTCCGTTGCCGCGGTAGTGTTCATGCCTCCCACTTGGATTGCAAGCTTATACGGAATGAACTTTAAGTTTATGCCGGAACTTGATTGGCGTTTTGGCTACCCTTTGTCAATCGGCATGATGATCTTGTCAGCAGGAGCTACCTACCTTTTCTTTAGAAAAAAAGGCTGGCTTTAATTTCATCCTCTCAAGAAAAACTCTTGAGAGGAAATACTCTAACTACTTGTAATATCCCTGTTCCCTAGCCTTTTCCAGAATCTTTTTAAAAGCATAAAAAGAATCAGGCACACAGCAATTTTCAAGTTTCAAAAGCTCTTCTTCTTTTAAGTACAAAATTCCTGAAACTTCACTTTCCTGCCTTACGGTAATAGCGTCACCTTTGGCAAAACATAAATAGCCATAGAGAAACAAATCTCCTGAAGGAATTTTTTCAAAGCCCAGATCGTAAAAATCTATCTTAGTGCTATCAACACCTACTTCCTCTAAAAGCTCACGGCGCGCAGCTTTTGCAAAATACTCTCCGGAATCAATAACACCGCCGATACAAGCATCAAGAAGCCCTGGGGCATAATCTTTAGTTAAAGTCCTTACTTCGACTAAAAAACGATTTTGTCTGTCACAATATGCGATATAACTTGCCCGATGCGGAAGATGTTTTTGACGCATTTCTTTTCTAAGCACTGTATCAATTACTTCATTATTCTCATTAACAATATCTACAAGCTCGGTGTCTGCCATAAAAATACCTATTTCCTTTACTGTACAAAAACATTTTACATTGAGTTTGGACTATCTAGTTAAGTGAAAATGAAATCATTTACCTCCATAATATCCTTTTTGCACAATCACATAAAAAAATAAAACTACAACACATGATATACGCTATGTTAGAGATACATCAGTCAAGAGCTCTGACATCACTTTTTTATTGAAGGTAAAACTGCATTAAGAGCGGATTAGGAAGACACTTACACAGAGTTGGGATAATTCAGACATAAGGCTTATAAACAAATTGTTTATGCTTTAATAAGCTTAAAACAAACTCACTATTGGCTTTAAGCACGCAAAATTGCTCTATTTGTGATCGTTTTTATCAAAAAAATGATCAGTTTTAAAACATTTATCACGTTTATCAAAACTCTCATTGACAGATTTAAATGCTTTACTGTAGTTTAAAAATATAGATTTTCACAAAAGGAAAACATTATGTTTGTAACACATCAACCAAGTAATTTAAGGGTAAAGCAGCAAACGCTGATTACGTCCTTAAATTCTTCAATAAACACTCTTACCGTTACTGCCTCTTTTAACGCCTCTTCTCTCTCTTCCATGGCTATGTCCATGCGAATGTCTCACTAAGACACCCTTTTTTCTTGTTTAAAGTTAAATAATTCATCGCACCCGTAGTGTATTTGGATTTTCTGCTTTAAATAAGTCTAATTTTACCAACTTTAATTTTTAACTAATTGATTTTCGTCAAAATTATTGTATCCATAGGTGAATTGTATGTTATTAAAATCTAAATTTTTATTACTTGCCGCAGCTGTTTTAAGCATAACAGCCTGTAATGATGATAGTGCTGACAAACAAACTACAAAAACTGAAACCGGACTAAAAGAACTTACCGTTGGTGTATGTCCGGGACCTTACGGAAAAATGCTTCAGGACACAATTACCGAGAGCTTAAAAGACAAAGGATATGAGCTCAAGATAATTGAATTTACCGACTACGTGCAGCCTGATCAGGCATTAGACAGCGGAGAGATTGATGCCAATTTAATGCAGCATCAGGCTTACCTTGACGCTATCGTTAAAAACCAAGGATTAAAACTTCCCTCAGTAACCGCCGTACCGACTTTAGGCATGGGCGTATTTTCAGACAAATTTTCAAAAATTGATGAAATCACTCCGGGCTCATCAGTAGCTATTGCAACAGATGCAGTCAATCTGGCTCGCTCACTGCGTTTACTTCAGGATATCGGTCTTATAACTCTTAAAGACAATCTTGCCGACGAAAACAAAATTAACGTATCAGATGTAAAAGACAACCCGTTAAATCTTGAATTTGTCGTCATGGAAGCCGCTCAAATATCAAGAAGTTTTGACAGTATCGGCATCGGACTTGTCCCCGGCAATTATGCGATAGCAGCAAATCTTGACTACACCAAAGCTTTAGGCGTTGAAAAAGTAGCACCGTCAATTTTAAACGTCGTTACAGTCCAAAACGATCATGTAAATGACATCGGTGCTCTGCTTAAAGATTTGGTCCGTTCAGAAAACTTCGTTTCGCGCATCAACGGCGACTCCTACTATGCAGGTTTTACCCGCCCGGACTGGTGGCAAAACTTCAATAAAGAAACCTCTGATGCAAATACCGGAGACAAATAATGGCTGAACCAATCCTTAGCTTAGAAAAAGTATCGGTTCAATTTAACGATACCTATGCCGTAAAAGACGCATCTTTGACCATAAATGAAGGTGACTTTTTCGGAATTGTCGGCCCATCAGGGGCCGGCAAAAGCACTCTGGTGCGAACCGTTAACCTGCTGCAAAGACCTACGTTAGGAAAGGTGTTTTTCGAAGGAACCGAAATTACAGCATTAAACGATAAAGAATTAAGACAAACCCGTCTTAAGATCGGCATGATTTTCCAGCACTTTAACTTGATTAAAAATTCATCGGTGCTAGATAACGTCTGCTTTGCCTTAAAGGCTGCCGGAACACCTAAAGAAGAAATCAAAAATAAAGCTCTGTTTTGGCTTGAACGGGTCGGACTTAAAGATAAAGCTGCATTATTTCCTTCTGACTTATCCGGAGGTCAAAAACAGCGTGTGGCTATTGCAAGAGCACTTGCCAATGAACCTAAAATTTTATTGTGCGATGAAGCGACATCAGCTCTTGATCCGAACAACACCAAAGAAGTTTTAAATACTTTAAAGGAAATAAAGTCGCACTACCCTATCACCGTGCTTTTCATCACTCATCAGATGGAAGTTGCGAGAACCCTATTTGACAAAATAGCGGTCATGGATTCAGGAAAAATTATTGAGCAAGGTCTTTGCTACGATGTTTTTGCCAATCCGCAGCACGAAATCACCAAAAGCCTTGTCTCAAGTTCATGGCATTTAGAACTTCCTCCTGAAGTATTCATTCATGAAAAAGAGCTTTTTGTCATCACCTATTCGGGCAATAACGCTTATGAACCTTTAATTTCCAAAGTATCCCGCGATTTTGAAGTGCAAGTTCCTATAGTCGGAGGAAAAATTGAATATATAAGCGGTAAACCTTTAGGAATTCTGGTTATCGGAATTCATGGCAACGAAGAAAAACGCACTGCCGCAATCAATTTCATTAAAACCCAGGCAAGGCTTGACCGCCTCACTTATAAGGAGAATTAATCATGCTTGAAGCAACTTTGGATATTTTAGGCAGAGAGCTTGGCAAAGCCTTATGGGAAACTCTTGAAATGATGATAATTTCCGTCGTAATTTCAAGTATTGTCGGCGTCATTTTAGGTTTTACGCTTTTTACCTGCAAAAGCAAATACTTCACACCACGTCCTGTGCTGTATCAGGTATTAGGCGGTTTTATCAATATCGTCCGCTCCATACCTTTTATTATTCTTATTGTTTTTACTCTGCCGCTGACATTTTTTATTACCGGTACCAAGATAGGACCTATAGCCGCAGCGGTTCCGCTTAGTATCTGTGCTATCGCTTTTTTGGCACGTCTTGTCGAAAGCTCACTTCTTGAAGTAGATGAAGGCGTGCTTGAAGCAAGTGTCGCACAAGGCGCATCTACTTATTTAATCGTTAAGGACGTTCTTTTAGTAGAAGCGGCACCGGGATTAATTCGTGCTCTTACCGTAACCATTATTTCACTTATCGGTTTTTCGGCAATGGCCGGCATGGTCGGCGGTGGCGGCATCGGTAATCTTGCCATTCAATACGGATATTACCGATATGAAAGCGGAGTAATGCTTTTTATCATCATTCTTTTAGTCGCAATCGTTCAGTTTTCACAATGGCTTGGTGATTTCATCGCCAAAAAATTAAGTCATTAAACGGATTTTTTAAGGAGACAAACATGGAAAAATTCATACAGCTTATAAAAGATAAGCTTGGCAAAAAAGTAGAACTTGTTTTTGATAAAAAATACTTATCCGATTATGTCGGTGCTATTCAGGGCAATGCTGATGTTTTAGTCAAAGCTGAATCAACCGAGGACGTAGCTGCCGCATTAAAACTTGCTTATGAAAACGATGTTAACATAGTTATCCGCGGTGCAGGAACCAATCTTGTGGCTTCCACAGTTCCTGAAGGCGGCTTAATTCTTGATGTTTCAAATATAAAAGAAATCGGTCAGATTGATGAATTTAATCAAAGTATTGAAGTTGGCTGCGGCGTAAAACTTTGCGATCTGCAAAACTTCGTTGAAAGCAAAGGCTGGTTCTATCCGCCTGATCCTGCTGAAAAAGAAGCAACCATCGGCGGTAATATTTCAACTAACGCCGGCGGAATGCGCGCTGTTAAATACGGAGTAACCCGTGACTATATACGCGAACTTGAATTCGTCACTCCGCAAGGAAATATCCTAAAGCTTGGCGCTGACACGATAAAAGACAGTACCGGACTTAATCTTAAACATCTTGTAATAGGCTCTGAAGGAACACTTGGAGTCGTAACCAAAGCAAGACTTAAATTGATACCAAAGCCTGCATATACACAAAGCGCACTGCTTGCCTTCACAAGCTTGCGTAAAGCCCTGGATGCCTTGCCTACACTTTTTGCCATGAGCTTAAAGCCTACGGCAATTGAGTTTGTTGAGCGTAAAGTAATTGCTATTGGTGAAAACTATTTATCTAAAGAGTTTCCCTGCCCCGAAGCTGAAGCTTATTTAATAGTTACCTTTGACGGCAATGAAAAGGATGTACTTGAGGCTTTTGATATTGCAAAGAAAGAATTAAACAATCAATGCCTTGACTTCATTGCACTAACCGATCCTAAAGTAAGCGGCAATGTTTGGGAAATCAGAGCCGCTCTTGCCAAAGCAGTACAGGCAAGCGGTATTTGGGAACCTGTTGATACCGTTGTACCGCTAAGCAAAGTAGCTGATTTTGTCGACTTTGTTAATAAACTGTCGCAAAAAGAAGGTGTGCGTATCTTATCTTTCGGACATGCCGGAGACGGAAACGTTCATTTATGCATCATTAAAGATGAAATACCGGTAGATAAATGGCCTGAAGTTTTACAGCATCTTCTTGATGAAATTTACAACAATGTTTATGAGTTAGGCGGACTTACGGCTGCTGAACACGGAATAGGAAAATCAAAACGCCGTTATTTCTTAAATCATACAGCCCCTGAAACTATTGCTCTTATGCGAGCAGTAAAAGCAGCTTTTGACCCTAAAGGACTTTTAAATCCGCATGACGGCTATGCAGTTTAATAATTAAGGATAAAAAATGATTAGTTTAAGTAAAAAAAGCGCAGTTTTTGAAGATTCAGTGATAAGACGCATGACTCGTATTTGTAACGAATACGGAGCTTTAAACCTTTCTCAGGGATTTCCTGACTTTAATCCTCCTTATGATCTTCTTGCAAAACTTGAAGATACGGCATTTAAGGGGCCGCATCAATATGCAATAACCTGGGGAGCTGATAATTTTAGAAAAGCCCTATCTCAAAAAGTCGAACATTTTTCAGGGCTAAGTTACGATCCTCAAAGTGAAATCACCGTAACCTGCGGCTCAACTGAGGCAATGCTTGCCTCGGTTCTTGCGACATTAAATGACAGTGATAAAGTTGCGATTTTTTCACCCTTTTATGAAAACTACGGTGCCGATGCAATTTTATGCGGAGCAACGCCTATTTACATTCCGCTGCACGAGCCTTCTTTTGATTTTAATGATGCAGAACTTGAGCAAGCCTTTAAAGACGGAGCTAAGGCATTAATTCTCTGCAATCCGTCTAATCCGTGCGGCAAAGTATTCACCCAAGAAGAATTACTTCGTATCAGTGCAATAATCAAAAAATACGATGCTTTCGTCATTACCGATGAAGTATATGAGCATATCGTTTACGCTCCGTATGAGCACTGCTACATTGCTTCATTGCCCGGAATGCGTGAAAGAACCATTATCTGCAACTCATTATCAAAAACATATTCAATCACGGGATGGCGCTTAGGCTATGTGCTAGCACCGGCGGATGTTGCAGATAGAGTTAGAAAAGTTCATGACTTTTTAACAGTAGGTGCCGCCGCCCCGCTACAGGAAGCAGCAGTAACTGCTTTAAAATTTAATGACGAATATTACAAAGATCTGCAAAAACATTACACTGCAATGCGCGATCAATTCTTAAACGGACTTTGCGATGCTGGTCTTAAATTCTTTACTCCGCAAGGAACCTACTTTGTAATGGTGGATATTTCAGAATTCGGTTATGAAAGTGACTATGAATTCTGTATGGATCTTGCTAAAAAAGTAAAATTAGGAGCGGTTCCTGGCTCAAGCTTCTTTAAAGACGGCTGTTCCCGTTATATTCGTTTCCATTTTGCTAAGCGTTCAGATGTTTTAAGGGAAGCTTGTGATAAGTTAAAAAAGATAAAAATCTTACAAAAATAATCAATTAAAACATTTTTAATTAACTTTTCCCCGCCTTATAAACTATCCCCACTCTGTTTGATAAACTCTTTCTGACAGAGATGGGGATATCAAATTATGCGGGGAAATTTTTGAAATATGTAACCAAAACAATAATCATGACAAATGATGTTTAATTTTCATCTTTCCTAACAAAATTAAAATAAAACTGGTAAAATTTCGTCACTTTTTATTAATCATCCATATTGATTGACATGCCCATCACTGAATTTCATCCTAAACCTCAACCGAAAATCAAACGCCCTTTTGTTCCCAAACGTAATATCTCAGGGATCTTACTTTTAGATAAACCTAAAGGAATATCATCATCAGGCGCTTTAGTTAAGGCACGCGGTATTTATCGCGCTTTAAAAGGCGGACATACCGGATCCCTTGATCCTTTAGCGTCAGGACTTCTTCCTATATGCCTTGGTGAAGCGGCAAAATTCTCTTCTTATTTTTTAGAAGGAAAGAAAAAATATATAGCAACCGGATTGCTTGGCAAAACCACGACAACCTGCGATCGCGAAGGAGAAATCGTTGCCGAGCGTCCTATCGGTGATGCTTTTTCGCGTTTACATGAAACGTTATTGCAATTTACGGGCAAAATAACTCAAGTACCTCCAATTTATTCTGCGGTAAAAGTTGACGGTAAACCTTTATATAAATATGCCCGTCAAGGTAAAGATGTAGAAATACCTAAGCGTGAAATTGAAATTTACTCAATAAAACTTATTGAAACCACAGATGACTCTTTCACCGTAGAAGTCTTTTGTTCAAAAGGTACCTATATTCGTACTTTAATTTCCGATATCGGAGAAGCTCTAGGCTGCGGTGCTTATGTCACGATGCTTCGTAGAACTTACGTAGAAGGTCTCCCTGAAAACAGCATGATAAGCCTTGAAAAACTTCAAGAACTTGCTGACAGCAGAGAAAACCCAACAGATTTTACAGAACTTGATAAACTCTTATATCCGCTTGATCTAGCCGTTAACAATCTTCCTCTGCTTTCTCTTCCTTATAATATGGCAGAGCCTTTAACCCATGGCGTAAGACAAGGCCCAAATCTTAAAAATGCGGTTTTACCTGAACAAACTGATGGACCGATGCAAGTACGGTGTGAAGGAATTTTTATCGGAGTATGTGAATTAAAAGACTCAATATTAATTCCGTTAAGAATGATGGCGCCTGAATGCCTTGATACATTAAGACAAAAACAGTAAATGCTTTATCTTTGATTTTATGCGTTGAACCCTGCAAAGCAGGGTTCGATTTTAATAATGAGGAGGCGGAGTTTCATCCTTCAAATCACGAACGGCTGAAGGCTCGGCAATTTTTGAGGATAAAATTCTCATATCTCGTTCAAGCTTTGACACCTTATCTTCAAGTGCTGCTATTTCTTTTCCGCTTCTTTCCAGGAGATCTTCAAGCCAAGCCATCTTCTCCTGCATTTTAATAAGCTGATTATCATCAATTTCCATCAATTAACAACCTTTAGGTAAATTGATTTACTCACAAACTTTAGAAAACAGCCCGAAATAATCCGGGAAAGTCTTTTTGGTACATTCAGGATCGTTAATATTGATATCACGATCAAAAACCGCTAAAGACATACTCATCGCCATGCGATGATCATTATAAGTATCAAACGTTACTTCATCCTGATTGCGCACTGACGCATCAATCTCGATAAAATCCTCACCTGAATTAACCTTTACTCCAAGCTTGGACATTTCTTTTACCATCGCGGCAATGCGATCGGTTTCTTTTACGCGCCAACTTGCGATATTCGTGATACGAACCTTTCCTTTAGTATATAAAGCCATCGGAACTAAAGTCATAGCGGCATCAGGCATATTGTTCATATCAATATCTATGCCTAAAAGCTCTGGAGCTTTATAAACTTTAACGCAAGACTTAAAACGCTCTACTTTTGCCCCCATCATTTCAAGGACTTTTAAAAAATTGATATCGCCTTGAGTCGACTCTTCACCGATACCGTTAACGGTAATTTCTCCGGCAATTGCCGCAGCAGCACAAAAATAAGTAGCACCTGAAGCATCGCCTTCGACAAGATAATCAACAGGTGAAACATAATCTCCTGCAGCCACTGTAAAACTGCGATATCCCTGACGGGTAACTTTGGCACCGAATTTTTCAATAAGGGCAATAGTCAAATCGACGTAAGGCTTTGAAATCAGATCACCGTCAACTCTAATGGTCAATCCTCCGCATAAAGGAGCAGCCATTAACAAAGCTGAAATAAACTGACTTGAAGTGCTACCGTCAACATGCACTTCATGATTTTTTACCTGGCTTCCGTGAATTAAAAGCGGCGGAAAACCGGGGTTATTAAGATATTCAATAGAAAGACCCAGTGATTTTAAGGCCTCACTTAAAGGTCCTATAGGCCTTTCCATCATTCTGACCTCACCTGTAAGCTCAAAGCAGCCTTCAGAAATGGAAAGCATTGCACACAAGGGACGCATCGCTGTGCCTGCGTTGCCTAAATCAAGAACAATTCTTTTTTCAGCATCGCATTTAAAAGCAGAACCGATTCCTTCGACGACCATTGCGTCCCCGTCTTCGTATAAATTGACACCTAATGCTTTTAGCGCATCAATCATACGGGAAGTGTCGTCAGAGCGTAAAAGATTATGTAAACGCGTAGTTCCTTTAGCTACTGCAGAAAGCAGCAAAGCGCGATTAGATAAACTTTTTGATCCCGGTAAAGTAATACTTCCTGAGATTTTACTTTTCTTATTTAGATGCAATGTTTCCATTTGTTTAACTAACTCTGAGATAAAGGCTTATTCAATTTACGTCTTTGATACTATTTCAAACTTTCAAGGATCTCGTCAAGAGCTTTAAACAGTTTGGTATTTTCATCATGCGTACCGATTGAAATACGCAAGATAGTATCAAGCTTATAGCCTTTAAGCGGTCTTACGATGACGCCGCGATGTAAAAGAGCGTCATAAATCGGGAAAGCATCACGCTTAAAATCAATACTTACGAAATTAGCCTGTGAAGGGATCATATATAAATGATGATCTTCGCAATATTTCACATAGCGATCTCTTTCTTTAGCGTTTTCTGCCACCACCATCTTAAGATGATCAGTATCATCCAAAGCCTCGATAGCTGCAGTAAGAGCAATGGCGTTAACATTAAAAGGAGCACGCAGACGATTAACTAAAGAAGCAATTTCCTCATTGGATACCATATATCCGATACGAAGCCCGGCAAGTCCGTATGCTTTTGAGAAAGTTCTGCTGACGATAAGGTTCGGACACTCTTTAATCCACTTAGCGGTATCATCAAAGTCTTCTTCTTTTTGATACTCGTTATAAGCTTCATCTATTACGACCAAAGTTTCGTGCGGAACTTTTTTAACGAATTCCTTAAGCTTCTTAATATTTACTGCAGTACCCGTCGGGTTAGCAGGATTTGCCAACACTACCATACGGGTATTTGAATCTATTGCATCATATACTGCATCCAAATCAATTACCCAATCCTTGAGCGGAATTGTCTTTACTTGAGCATCGGCAACAGTTGCTTCCATCGGATAAACGACAAACGAATAAGCCGGAATAACAACATTAACCTTATTATTAATAAAAGTCTGGAAAATAAGATTAATAAGTTCATTAGAACCGTCACCTAAAGTAATGGTTTTAGGATCGTAACCGAACTTTTCAAAAAGCTTCTGTTTTAAATAATAACCGTTTGAATCGGGGTAAACATGGCTTGAGTTTAAGGCTTCAGCGCATTTTGCAACAGCTTTTTTACTCATGCCAAAAGGATTTTCATTTGAGGCAAGCTTAATTACTTCGCTAAGACCTAACTCTCTTTGAACTTCTTCAATAGGTTTACCTGCCTGATATGGTGAAATACGCGGCAAACCGCCGTTTGCCATACTGGTGTAATCGGTCATTGACTAACTCCTTATTAAACTTTCACCATTTTAATGCGTAGAAAGATTTTTGTAAGGTTCGCAAAGCTCATGCATCTTTTAAGTGCAATACCTTTGTAACCTTTTAAAAATACGGTTAAATCTTAATAAATAAGCATAACTAAGCCGTTTTAAAGAAATGTATACATATATAAAGTTAAGAAAATCAAAACGGTGCACAATAGAACGCAAATTAATTAATTTTCAAATCAAACAAGACAACATATTGAATTTAAAGAGAAATCTATCAAATAATAGCATAGAACAATTGGTTAAACCATAAAAACTCTACGCACCAAAACAATGCTTTATCGATCCAAAGTAAAGCAAAAAAGCGATTTTTTTGCACTTTTTATGCTAAAAACTGCTTTTTAATTGCACCAAAGTAAAAGTATTTGTAAATTATACCCACCGATTTTTAAAAGGATCATTGTCTTAAAGGAGATAAAAATGTCCTATTCGCAACAGGTGTTCGATAATCTATCCCAACGTTACTCATATCAGCCTGAATTCTTACAGGCAGTTCAGGAAGTTCTTACCACCCTTCAGCCGGCTTTGGATAAAAATCCCGCTTATGAAAAGAATAAGATCTTAGAGCGCATCGTTGAGCCTGAAAGAACTTTCTCTTTCCGCGTTGAGTGGATTGACGACAAAGGACAGATCCAAGTAAACCGCGGCTATCGTGTACAGTTTAACTCTGCCATCGGTCCTTACAAGGGCGGCTTACGCTTCCATCCGACTGTAAACGAAGGCGTTTTAAAATTCTTAGGCTTTGAGCAGATCTTTAAGAATTCCTTAACCGGTACTCCTATCGGCGGTGCCAAGGGCGGCTCTGATTTCGATCCTAAAGGCAAGTCAGACAACGAAGTTATGCGTTTCTGCCAAGCTTTCATGCTCCAGCTCCATCGCTACATCGGCGCCACCATTGACGTTCCTGCAGGTGACATCGGTGTCGGCGGCCGTGAAATCGGCTACCTTTACGGCATGTACAAGCGTCTTACCACCAAATATGAAGGCATCTTAACCGGTAAGCCTTTGAACTTCGGCGGTTCACTTGCCCGTACTGAAGCTACCGGTTACGGTACCGTTTATTTTGCTCAGGAAATGTTAAAAGCACGCGGCGACAGCCTTGAAGGCAAAAAGTGTGCCGTTTCAGGTGCAGGCAACGTTGCAATTTACTGCTGCGAAAAACTCTATCAGGTTGGTGCAACTCCTGTTACCGTTTCTGATTCCCGCGGTGCTATTTACGATCCTAACGGTATCAAGATTGACGTATTAAAGCAGGTTAAAGAAGTTGAACGTGCTTCATTAACTCGTTACGCTGAGCTTGTTCCTACTGCAAAATACGTTGCAGTTGCTGATTACCCGGCAGGACTCCACTATGTCTGGACTGTTCCGTGCGATGCAGCATTCCCTTGCGCAACTCAGAACGAAGTTAACGTTGAAGATGCCAAGACCCTCCTTAAGAACGGCTGCAAGTGCGTTGCCGAAGGTGCTAACATGCCTTCATCAATTGACGCTATCAACGCATTCTTAGCCTCAGGTATTGCTTATGGTCCTGCAAAAGCCGCTAACGCCGGTGGTGTTGCCACTTCTCAGCTTGAAATGGAGCAGAATGCAGGCATGACTGCTTGGACCTTCGAGGAAGTTGACGGCAAACTCTTTAACATCATGAAGAACATCTTCTTGAATGCTGATGAAACCGCTAAAGAGTTCGGTGTCCCGGGCAACCTCGTATTAGGTGCAAACATTGCAGGCTTCCGTAAGGTTGCAGACGCAATGATCGCTCAAGGCGTAATCTAATAATAAGACTTCCCTATAATTGACAAAAGCACGTATCAATCTAGGTACGTGCTTTTTTATTACCTAAAAACCACCATCAAAAACTTTAACTACAGAAAAATCTCAAATACTCAAAATTCAGCGTAATTTACTTCCAGAGATTAACAATCTGTAAAGTAAAAACCATCTTATAACCAAGCCGTTCCATCTGTTTTCCATAAACGTACATATCTCTTTTCTTTTTATGTAAAAACATCAAAAATCCTTGTATGTAAGATGATTTAAAGCTTGGATCCTAGTACTACTAAATTAACATATTATTTATAT
>NZ_CAJKVK010000029.1 GCF_905203285.1 uncultured Succinatimonas sp. | reverse complement strand
GCGACCCCCTGTTTACAAAACAGGCGCTCTACCAACTGAGCTAAGCCAGCAAAAGTGTGGTAATTATATCAAGAGGCTTGTTTAATTCAAGATCTCTTTAAATTTTTTCCTTATAAACGCTATTTTTATGCCTGAAAAAGAAAACGAAACTTTAGATTGCCGCGGACTATCATGTCCGGAACCGCTGACACTGCTGCGCAATCTCGTCAGAAAATCAGCTCCGGGACAAGAAATAACTTTATTGTCAGACGACCCGGTATCACTGCGTGATGTCCCTGCTTTTTGCAATTTTATGGGGCATACACTCATTTCTTTACCTGATGACGAACACCCGCACCGCTTTGTCATTAAAAAGAAAGAATAAGGACGCTTTCTTTTCTTGTTCTTAGATAGTTTTCTCTTATGTTTTTGCCGTAGATATCAGGCTTATAAAGTGTTAGACTTACTCGTTTAAGGAAAAGCTCTTACACGCGGAGTCAAAAGCTTATATTTTGATTCTTTATATTTATTTAAGAGACTTTTTCCATTGATTTCTTATTTCATAAAACCGGAAAATCCGGAAAAAACATCAACGTCGTACCACGGATAAAACAAAATGCCAAATAAATACGACCTTCAAACTTTCCAAGGTTTGATTTTCACTTTGCAGGATTACTGGATGCGTCAAGGCTGCATGATCGCACAGCCTTTTGATATGGAAGTCGGCGCAGGTACTTCCCATCCGATGACTTTTTTACGTTCTTTAGGACCTGAACCGATTTGCTGCGCATACGTTCAGCCGTCCCGCCGTCCAACTGACGGACGTTACGGTGAAAACCCCAATCGTTTACAGCACTATTACCAGTTCCAAGTTATTTTAAAGCCGTCCCCTGATGATATTCAGGATCTTTATTTAGGATCACTTAAAGAGCTCGGCTTTGATCCTACGGTAAACGATATCCGTTTTGTCGAAGACAACTGGGAAAACCCGACTTTAGGAGCCTGGGGTCTTGGCTGGGAAGTTTGGCTTAACGGCATGGAAGTATCACAGTTTACTTACTTCCAGCAAGTCGGTGGATTAGAGTGCTATCCGGTAACCGGAGAACTTACTTACGGTCTTGAACGCCTTGCCATGTATATTCAGGGCAAAAATTCCATCTACGACCTGGTTTGGGCACACACCAAAACCGGCGTTGTAACCTATGGCGATATCTACCATCAAAACGAAGTTGAACAGTCAGCATACAACTTTGAACATGCTGACACCGAATTCCTGTTTAACATGTTTGACAAGATGGAAAAAGAAAGCAGTGCGTTACTTAATCTTGAAAAACCGTTGCCTTTACCTGCTTATGAACGCATCTTAAAAGCTGCACATTGCTTTAACCTTTTAGATGCTCGTCATGCCATCTCGGTAACTGAAAGACAGCGTTATATTTTAAGGATCAGAACTTTATCCAAAGCAGTAGCTGAAGCTTATTACAAATCTCGTGAAGCTCTCGGTTTCCCGATGTGCAAAAATAACGACGCTGCAAAATAGGAATTAATTATGACAACCGAAAATCTTTTATTAGAGCTTGGCACCGAAGAGTTACCGCCTAAAGCATTGCGTAAACTTGCTCAAGCTTTACATGACGATTTTGTCAAACATTTAAATCAAGCCGGTCTTAAATTTTCATCCGCAAAATGGTATGCAACCCCGCGCCGTTTAGCTTTAATCATCAAAGATCTTGAGACCAAACAAGCCGACCGTGAAATCGAAATAAAGGGACCTGCCGTTAAAGCAGCATTTGACGCCAACGGAAATCCCACCAAAGCGGCAATTGGCTGGGCTACTGCCAACGGCATTACCGTTGATAAGGCCGATCGTCTAAAAACTGACAAAGGTGAATGGCTTTATATAAAATCAGTAAAACACGGCTCCGACACAGCAGCTTTAATCCCTCAGATGTTTAAAGAGGCTTTAAGCTCCCTGCCTATCCCTAAGCTTATGCACTGGGGCGATAAAAAAGAAGAATTTGTTCGTCCGGTTCATACCTTGTGCATGCTGTTTGGCGATAAGCTTATTGAAGGAACTGTTTTAGGCGTAAGCTCATCAAAGACCATTAAAGGTCACCGTTTTATGGGTCAGCAGACTTTAACTATTGAGAGTGCTGATACTTATTTATCTCAGTTAAAAGATGAAGGTGCTGTTATCGCTGACTATGATGAGCGTAAAGCTTCTATCAAAGCTCAGGTTGAAAAACTCGCTTCATCCGTAAACGGAGTTGCCGATTTAGATGATGCATTGCTTGAGGAAGTAACATCTCTTGTAGAAAACCCTCACGTTTTCTTAGCTTCTTTTGAAGAGCGCTTCTTAAAAGTTCCGTCTGAAGCTCTTGTTTACACCATGAAAGGAGATCAGAAGTACTTCCCGATTTATGATGCACAAGGAAAACTTCTGCCAAAATTTGCTTTTGTCAGCAACATTAATCCGTCTGACACTACTGCATTAATTTCAGGAAATGAGCGTGTAGTAAGACCACGTTTATCTGATGCTGAATTCTTCTTCAACACAGACCGCAAGCAATCATTAGAATCATTCTTCCCGCGTCTTGAGAACATTGTCTATCAAAAAGACATCGGAACAATTGCTTACCGTTCTGAAATTGTCGGAAAGCTAGCTGCTTATATTGCAACTCTTATTGACGCCGACCCTAAGCTTTGTGAAAGAGCTTCGCACTTAGCCAAATGTGATTTAGCAACCACTTTGGTTACTGAATTCACCGACACCCAGGGAATCATGGGTATGCATTACGCCGAGCTTGACGGTGAAGATCAAAATGTTGCGGAAGCAATTTTTGAACAATATTTACCTCGTTTTGCCGGAGATAAAATCCCGACCAAACCGGTTCAAATTTCTGTAAGCCTTGCTGAAAAACTTACTACCTTAATCGGTATTTTCGGTATTAACTTGCTTCCTAAAGGAGATAAAGATCCGTACGGTTTAAGAAGAGCGGCCATCGGTCTTATTCGCATTGTTATTGAAAACAAACTCGATTTCGATTTAGTTGATGTTATCAATAAAGGATGTGAATTATTAAAAGACAAATTCAAAGCTGAAAATACTGCTAAGAATGTAGCCGACTATATTTTCGGTAGACTGAAGGCTTACTATCAGGATCAGAATATCGGCGGCGAAATTTTTGCTGCAGTTCTTTCTACCCATCCTACTAATCTGCTTGATTTTGATAAACGCATCAAAGCAGTAGTCAAGTTTAAAGAGCTTCCTGAAGCAACCGATCTTGCTTCTGCCTACAAACGTGTTGCTAATATTCTTTCTAAGAACGAAAAACACGATGGCGATATTATGCCTAATCTCCTTAAAGAAGATGCAGAGATTAAGCTCGTTGACCACTTAAATCATTTATTGCCGGTTATTGATAAGCTTTATAACAACGGCGATTATGAAAGAGCTTTAACTACTCTTGCTGAACTTAAAGAAGATGTCGACGGATTCTTTGAACACGTTATGGTAAATGTTGAAGATCCTCAGGTAAAAGCTAATCGTATTGCGATACTGCAGAAGCTTAATGCTATCTTCTCAAAGACTGCAGATATTTCAGTTCTTTATTAAGATATTTTTTACTCCAGAAAGCCAGCCGTCGTGCTGGCTTTTTTGTTCCATGTGGAACATCAACTATCAATTAAAAATAACTACAACATTCCAGTTAACAATTCAAAAGGTTACCTGCGAAAGTATCAATAAAATTCTATTCACAATCAAAATTTATGTTCCACGTGGAACATAAAATTAATGGACCAAACTTTGCAGAATCTGAATGCGATTAATGTCACCGTAATTTCCATTGATTGAAATAAGTATTTCTAAAAAAGTCTTAGCAACAGAACACTGCTCAGCGTACGAAAAGGCTACGGGATTTGTTAAAACTAAAGCAAAATTATGTACCTTATCTTCAGAAGTACCTTTTGCCCAATTATCTATAGCAGATATCATTGCTTGCTCAGCAAGGTATAAGTCATTTGATGAAATGAATTTTGGTAGAGGATAATTATTTATTTCGCAAAACGGCTTTTCGTACCAAGGCCAATTTATGTCGAACGGCAATATCAGATATAGAGTTATAGTAATCAACTGCAAAATTTCTTAGAACATCAGGATCAATAAATTCATTGCCAAATTGGAATGATGCACAAGTGCGATCATCCATTAAATCCGTTACTTCATAGGTTTGAATAAAATACTCCAACCTATCTGAACCATTCAATCTGAGCATTCCTTTTACAGCTAAATCTTCAATAAAAGACATACCTATTAGAGTTGCGTCTTTAACAATTTAATTAACTTCTGTTTCATTGTAGAAATCTGGTGATTTTAAAAAGGGACTGAATTGCTCCCAAAATTTTTCAACCAACTGATCGTTGCTAAAAAGGATCTTTAGATGTTCCTTAAAAAGAATTTTTTTACTTTCACTATTAAAATTTAATTTCTCTAAAGTCTTTACATATAGATCTTCTGAATGAATTGCTTCCTTAAAATCCTGATAAACTTTATGTTTAAAATCCATAACAGGATTTTCCTGAGTACCTGAAGACAGAGAACAAAATAGAAAAATAATAAACAAAGACTCTTTCACAAATATCTTGAATAATTTCATCACAGCAGCAACCTCTTACTTTTTACAAAAGAGTATCAATATTCCTTACATCAAAACGCACGTTGAGTAACATATTTATTATTTACGCTTGAGATTTAATACAAACAAATAAAAAAGAAATGTTCCACGTGGAACAAATTTGTTTTATTGAGATTTAAAATTAAAATATGAATATAAGATAAACACACATAAGGAAAGCAAAATGAAAAAAAAGGTTCTAGCAACACTTAACAAATGCTACTCCATAGCACCGCTTAAATACATGAATGAAGATTACATTCTGGTAGCTTCAGAAAAAAATGATCCTTGCTATTTATTTGACCTTGAGGGCAATGTAATAGCAACGATATGGGATGAGCCGGGCGGAACAATGTCGATGACACAAGTTTCGGATAGTAACGGAATTTTTCTTGCCACCCAAAAATTCTATTCACCGGATGATTCAATCTACAGCGAAATAGATATTGTTTATCCGACAGAATTATTCAAATGGCAAACCCAAAAATTATGTCACTTACCGTTCATTCATCGTTTTGGAATACTAAAAACACCTAAAGAAAACTATTTAATCGCTTGCACAATTAAATCTTCACACACTTTTATCGGTGATTTTTCCACCGGTGGAAAAATTTTTGCAGCTCCCCTGCCTAAAGATATTTTAAATATAAAGGAACCATTCAGATTCAACGTCATTAAAGACGAGCTATACCATAATCACGGATTCTATATAATTCATAGACCTGAAGGAGATTTTGCTCTAACGAGTAGTGATGAGGGAGTTTTCAAAGTAGAGCCGCCTAGCAGCGAAAGAACAGACTGGGAAATAAGCCGATTAATAGAAGATCCTACAAGCGATGCTACGTTATGTGATTTAAACGGTGACGGTAAAGACGAATTAATCACCATATCTCCATTCCATGGAAACAAGTTAAAAATTTATGAACTTGATGAAAACAACAAATATCAACTTAAATACCAACATCCGGACAGCATGCCTTTTTTACATGCCATATGGACAGATAAAATCGATAATAAACCTTGCGTCGTTTTAGGCTACAGAGAAGGAGAACAAGAACTTCTGCAACTTATATTTGACACAGAATCTCACAGTTATAAATGCAACTGCCTTGATAAACACTGTGGTCCTGCTAACGCCTTTATCTATCACAATAAAGGAAAGGATGTGATTATCAGTGCAAATAGGGAAATTGATGAAGTAGCGATGTATACGAGTGAATGATGATAATGAGCAGCTCAGCATACGCTGAGCTGCAGATTGACAATTAAATATCCAAAGTTGCTTTATCAGCGTTTTCAGAAATGAACACACGACGAGACTCAACCTCTTCACCCATAAGCTCGGTTAATAAGCGATCAGCCTCAATAGCGTCTTCAATACTTACTTTAAGCAGAGTACGAGTATCGGGATTCATGGTAGTATCAGATAATTGCTCAGCACTCATTTCACCCAATCCCTTGTAGCGCTGGATCTTAACACCGGCAAAACCTTCCTTCATTAAAACTTCATAAGCTTCATGGAAATTCTTCACCGGGATCTGCTTGGATCCTGACACTACATAACCGTCTTCTTCAATTAGATCCAATACCTTTGCGTTTAATGACTTAAGCAATTGATAGTCTGAAGAATCAAAGAAGTTACGGTTTAAATCATATCGATAATCAATACCGTGAATATGATGAACAATTGAAGGATAGTAAACAGACTCAACGGCATCATATTTAACTTCGGCACGATAGAAAACGCCTTCCGTAGGTTGTGAAGGCAATTGCTTTACAAAACCTTCAGTCCACTCTTTAGCTTTTGCTTCATCTTTAAACATATCTGCAGTGAATAAAGGATAATACATTAAATTAATAAGAATATCCTTATGAAGCTTAAGCGACATCTTCGGTAATGAAGTCATTACCTTGTTGTAATCATTAAACAAAGACTCAAGCGGTAATCCGGTTATAGGCGCAGCATCTTTATTAACATAAATAGCCGCATTGTCCAAAGCTAAGGTAGTGCGATACTGCAAGGCTTCTTTATCGCTTTGAACATAGACAACCTGCTTACCCTTTTGATAACGGTAAAGAGGAGGCTGTGCGATATACACATATCCGCGCTCAATGATTTCAGGCATCTGACGATAGAAGAAGGTTAAAAGCAAAATACGGATATGAGCACCGTCAACATCAGCATCAGTCATGATGATGACATTATGATAACGGAACTTATCAGGATCGTACTCATCCTTGCCTACACCGCAGCCTAAGGCGGTAATCAAAGTACCGACTTGTTGAGACTGAATCATGCGGTCAAAACGAGCTTTTTCAACATTAAGAATTTTACCGCGTAAAGGTAAAATAGCCTGGAACTTGGAATCACGTCCGCCTTTTGCCGAACCGCCTGCAGAATCACCCTCAACGAGGAAAAGCTCACACAAAGCAGGATCTTTTTCACGGCAGGCTGCCAATTTATCAGGCAATGAATTAATATCGAGTTTACCGTTTTTACGTGACAGGTCACGAGCTTTACGCATAGCTTCACGCACACGGGCACTCTCGATAATTTTCATGCAGATGTTATCGGCATCGGCAGGATTTTCTTCCAAAAATTCCTTTAATTTTTCAGAGACACATCCGCTTACAGCGTTTCCGGCTTCAGAAGAAACGAGTTTATCTTTAGTCTGTGAAGAAAACTTAGGATCCGGCATTTTAACCGAAATAACGGCAGTCAAACCTTCACGGGCATCATCACCTGAAGTTGAAACCTTATGTTTCTTAGAATAGCCGTGAGATTCAAGGAAATTATTGAAAATTCTGGTTACGGCACTCTTAAATCCAGATAAGTGGGTACCACCGTCTTTTTGCGGAACATTATTGGTAAAACAGAAAACGCTCTCATTATAAGCATCAGTCCACTGCATAGCTACTTCAACCATGATATGGTCTTCGCACATCTTGGTGCAATGGAAAATCTTATTGTTTAAAGGGTTCTTTCCGCGATTTAAGTAACGAACGAACTCTTCAATACCTCCGTTATGATGGAAAGTATGAGTTTTTCCTTCTTCGCGCTCATCAGTCAAGATAATCTTGATGCCGGAGTTTAAGAAAGACAATTCTCTTAAACGCTTGGCAAGAGTATTGTAATCAAATGTGGTATTAGAAAAAATCGAAGGCGAAGGCCAGAAACGGACTTCTGTGCCGGTTGCGTCAGAATCGCCGATTTGCTTTAACGGAGCTTCAGGATTGCCTCCGTTTAAATAAGTCTGCTGCCAAATGTGTCCCTGACGCCAAATAGTCAAAACCAACTTGTCTGACAAGGCATTTACTACAGAAATACCGACACCGTGCAAACCGCCTGAAACTTTATAGGAATTTGAATCGAATTTACCGCCGGCATGCAAAACGGTCATAACGACTTCAGCTGCCGAACGATGTTCTTCAGGATGCTCATCTACAGGAATTCCGCGTCCGTTATCTTTAACTTTTACAGATCCGTCTGCACAAATGGTTACTTCAATATCAGTACAAAAACCTGCTAAAGCTTCGTCAATCGAGTTATCAACTGCTTCAAAAACCATGTGATGCAAACCTGATCCGTCATCAGTATCACCGATATACATACCAGGGCGCTTACGAACTGCTTCAAGTCCGTGCAATACCTTAATACCTGAAGCTCCGTAATTGTTTTCTGCAGACATTTTTACCTCTTTAAGAGTCTTCTAAAAATCCGTTATTAAGTCCGACGTAGCATATATCCACATCGTTACTAAGCATCATTTCACGCGAAATATTAGTGATAAAAACCTGACAGGAACACTGCTTGAGATTCTCAAGCAGAATCTTTTGAGAATTGCTATCTAATTCGGAATTAAGATCATCAATAAGATAGATACAACTTCTGCCGGTTTCCTGTTTCAATAAGAGACCTTGTGCAAGTCTCATTGCGCAAACCAATAATTTTAATTGACCTCGCGACAGGGTTGCACCTGCTGAAATTGAGTCGGATTTAATCTTCAAATCAGCCCTATGACAACCGTAAAAAGTATAGCCTAAAACCCTGTCTTTTTCAAGGTTTTGCGCCAGCAAATCCCTGAGTTTAAAGTCTTTATTCCAACCTGAGTGCAGCTCAAATTTTAAAGAAAATTTAGGTAAAAATTGTTCGCATTGAACACTTAAAAAATCCTTTAATTTTTCAAGATAAGTTCGACGTAATTCATCGATTTTTTCTGATAAAGACGACAAAAGATCGTCCCAAACGCTTACCTCTAGATCTGAAGCTTTACTTTTTAACAACATATTGCGCTGTTTTAGTACTCTTTTGTAGTTAAACCACAGATCTTTAAATGCCGGCTCTGAGTAATAAACTCCCCAATCTATAAAATTACGTCTTAATTCAGGACCTTGGGTCACTAATTCAATTCCCTGAGGATGAATTATCTGAACACAAATTTTATCCACCAAATCAATAAGCCTTTGCACTTTAGAGCCATTGATTTTAATTTGCAGATCTTCACCCCTTCCTTTTGCGATTCCTATGTTATCGGTAACACTTTCTAAATTTTCATTAACTGAAGCAAAAACGGAAAACGATTTTTTACCGGTTTTTATTAAATATTGATAGTTATATCCACGAAAAGAACGTCCTAAAGCAAGATATGAAATAGCTTCAAGAACGGATGACTTACCGCTGCCATTAGGGCCATATATAACGTTAAAACCTGGAGCGGGATGAAAATCCAACAACTCCAGGTTGCGAAAATCGCTTATAACAAGTCTTGATAAAAACATATTTAATTAGCGCCGTAAAAGCGCTAAGTTAAATCAAACTACGACGCGGGAAATAATATAACGTGTACGCACTCCGTACTCATAATCATTTGAACACGGTTCGATTAAGGTACTGACTATCGGATTTGCAAAACAAAAACGCACGTTATCCGTAGAAATGGCATTTAAAACTTCCGTAACATAACCTGCGTTTAAAGACATATCGATAGGATTTAAGTTGTAGCTTATATTTAAAGACTCTGTTGCAACTTCATGTTCTGAATTTTCAGTCTTTAAATTCAGTCTGTCATCGGCAAATACTAAATTAACGGCATTAACTCGTTTAGAAGACAAAACGTTAACGCGTGAAATAGCATTTTTAAGCTCTGCTCTCGGAACTTCAACCGAAACATCAATACTCTTGGGAATAACGGCACGAACATTAGGATAACCGCAAATCAAAAGCTTTGAGGTCAAAGTATATCCGTTACAGGAAGTGGACACTGAGTTTTTGGTAAAAGCAAGTTCAACCGGCTCATCACTGTCCTTTAAAATCTTGGTAAGCTCTGCGGCACAACGACGGGTAAGATTAGAACCCAAAGGCTGAGAAATAGGTGCATCCAAAGTAGTCTCGATAACAGCCATACGATGTCCGTCTGAGGTGAATACCGACACGTTTTCTCCGTCTACTTCAAAACGCATGCCTTTTAAATACTCACGAAAATCCTCATTTGAAATGCAGAAAATAGACTTATCGATAATAGCTTTTAATTGGTTTTGCTTTAAAACAATTCTCTGCTCAACATCCTCATGTTCAAAAGTAGGAAACTCAAGCACATTGCGAGTACGAATTTGGAATTGCGCAGTGCCGGAACTTACCAGCAAAATCTCATTGCTCTCATCATAATCAAAGGTCACCAAGGCTGATTGATCAAGATTTTTACATGAATCTCTTAACTTTGCCGCATTTACGGTAGTAGCACCTTCAGATTCAACATCAGCAACTCCCGGAATGACTACAGACATCTCAATGCTGTAAACAGTACATTTAAATGTAAGTTCGTTATTTTTAATACTGATTAAAACATTCTGAGTAATATCGTCCTTTCCGCCAGGTGCACCGGCTACTCCGGAAACTTGAGATAAATGTTTAATAAAAGAAACTAAAGGTAATGTAAATTTCATAAATATAATCCTGACTTCTTAAGTTTGTTTATTCTTTCTTTAATGACAATAACAAATGGCGGTAACGTGATGCGTATTCAGGATCTTCTTCTATACGCGTTCTGGTACGCTTAATAGCCTCATGAACGGAAGAATGATCTTTATTAAAATTTCTGCCAATATCAGATAAAGACAAAGCAGGAATTAAGTCACGCCCTAAGCACATAGCTGTAGCTCTGGCAATTGACACCATTTTCTTTTTCTCAGCAGATTCCATTGATTGAACAGGAACACCGAATTCTTTGGAAACTCTCTCCTTAATCATATCAATCGTACAAATCTGATTGGATGCATTAACAAGGTTTCCTAAAATCTTGACCGCATCATCACTTGTAATGGTTCCGAAAGCCTGTTTATGCGTATTAAGCGTCTTTATCGCTCCTTCAATTTCTCTGACATTAGAACGGATATGAAGAGCAATATATTGAATAATGTCATCCGGAAGATCCACATTGAGTTCTTTACACTTTTTAAGTGTAATTGCCGCTCTGGTTTCAGGACTTGGCGGAACAACCTCACAGCACACTCCTGAACCGAAACGGGAAGTAAGACGCGGATTGAAATTTTTAAGATTACCTGGCGGAACGTCTGACGCCAAAATCAGCTGACGATTAGGCTGATCGATAAAGTCAGCAATGATATCAAAGAAAGTATCACGGGTTTTATCCGCCTTAATGAAGTTTTGAATGTCATCCACGATAAAAACATCATAAGATGTGTATAAATCCTGAAAATGCATTCTTTCATCGTCATAAGGATTCTTTTTAATGCGTGCCATTGATTCAACATAATGACGAATGAATTCTTCGGCGCGAGTATATATAAGAGAAACCTCAGGATGGGTTTCACGGATGCGGTTGGCAATAGCAAAAAGCAAATGCGTTTTGCCAAGACCTGAAGCTCCGTAAATATAAAAAGGATTGTAATTTGAAGTTCCAGGATTTGCCGCTACAGCAACGGCGGTCGCATACAACAGCTTATTTTCAGGATCGGTAACGTAATTTTCAAAAGTTTTATTCGGATTGATGTTACCGCTGCGCGTGTTCTTATTATGAAAAGGCTTTGTACCGTGTGAGCTTTGAGCCTGAACATGAGGAACGGCCGTTTCACGATTTAATTTAAAGTCGCTGACTGAATTTTGAGCTGAAAAACTCTCGTTATGAAATGCTGCATTCTGGGAAGCCGGCTGCTGGACCGCAGGAGAAACAGAGGCTCCGACTTCTACGGACAAACCTAAATCTTCTCTTCCGAGCAAAGATTTTGCTGCATCATAAAAAGTCGTACTGAATTTTAAAAATAAGCTGTAAACCACTGGGGAATTGCATAAAAATCGGATTTTATCGTCTTGGACATCCATTTGCACCTGAGTGGCAAACAGCTGCACGATGGCTTTATCTTTTTCGTTATCCATAGACCTGACGACAGCAGCGACAGAGTCCAGCCAAACTTGCATATAATTCATGAATTTATAACCGTAGAAGAATGTTAAATACAGTTATAGGATCATATCATAGTTTGGGTGTTGACCTAAACTCTAATATAAGAGTAAAATGTCGTGTTCAAAAGCGATCTGAAGTATTGATCGCATCAACTTAAATATAAAAAGACGTTAACACCGTCTCTTGGAGTATTTTTAAATGAAACGTACTTTCCAGCCTAACGTTTTAAAACGCAAGCGCACCCACGGTTTCCGCGTACGTATGCGTACTGCTGACGGCCGCAAAGTCCTGGCTCGTCGTCGTGCCAAGGGTCGTAAGCGTTTAACAACCGTTAATGACTAATAATACCTTTCCTCGAGAATTAAGATTATTAAGTTCTCGAGATTTTGATCAGGTATTTAAAAACCCTGTCCGCGCCAGTGCTCAGGGAATGCTTGTTCTTGCTAAAAACAACAATCTCGACAAGCCTAGGCTCGGACTGGTAATATCAAAGAAAGTTTTGAAACGTGCCGTTTGGCGTAATCGTATAAAACGCATCGTTAGAGAAACTTTCAGGAATTCACAAGACAACCTTCCCAAAGCTGATCTGGTTTTTATTGCCAGACCAAAGATAGGGGATATCAGTAACAGCGAACTGAGTTCAACTCTTCAAAGATTATGGAACCACGTCTCTCGCCGCTTGGACAATCCGCAATCTTAATGATAAGAACCTATCAAAAGCTCATCAGTCCGTTACTCGGACAACATTGCCGCTTTTATCCAAGCTGTTCTCAATATACCCTTGAAGCGATTAAAGAATGGGGTCTTATTCGCGGCTCCTATTTAGGAGCCAAACGGATTTGCCGTTGCCATCCGCTAAACCCGGGAGGCATCGATCCGGTTCCTAAGAAAAATATAAACCCAAAATAACCGCTAAAGGGTTAAAAAATGGAACAACAAAGAAACATACTGCTAATTTTGTTTTTAATTTTTTCTCTTTTCCTGTTCTGGACATGGGAAAGCGATAAATATCATGCTGCCGTCTCTGCCGAACAAGCAGCACAGACTGAAATATTCAATAACAGCATTGCCGCAAGCGAAAGTGCTGGCAAATTAATAAAAATTAAAAGCGATGCTCTTGAATTAACCGTCGATCTTACAGGCGGTGACATCGTTGATGCCAAGCTTTGCAAAGTTAAGCAAGAACTCGGCAAAGACGATCCGTTCCATTTACTCATGAGCGAGCCTAATTTCGTTTATCAGGCTCAAAGCGGTTTAACCGGCAAAGACGGTCCTGATTCAAAAGCCCGTCCCACATATACCACCGATGCTAATGAATATGTCTTAGCTGACGGAGAAGATACCCTCTCCGTAAATCTTAACTTCGAGCAGGACGGAGTAACTTACGTCAAAACATATACTTTAAACCGCAATTCATATGTAGTTGACGTATCTTACAACGTCATAAACAACAGCGGCAAAGATGTTTCCATGGCTTTCTACGGTCAGTTAAAACAGACCGTTGACGTTTCCCAGCAGCAGAATACCGGAGCCTTCGGCATGGTAGCCGGAGCTTATCGCGGTTCAGCGTATTCAACTGATTCCATACGCTATGAAAAAGAAACATTTGATGATTTAGTTGATCTGGCAAAAGAAAAACAAAATCTTAACGTTCAGACCAAAGGCGGTTGGGTTGCCATGATTCAACATTATTTTGTTGCTTCATGGATTGGCGACACTGATGACAACGTACAAAACGTCATCTACTCAAGCTCAAGCAACGAAGGACGCGATGCCATTATCGGTATCCGTACCGAGCCTACCGTTATACAAAACGGCTCTGAACATGATTTCACCTCAAAAATGTGGATCGGTCCTAAAAATCAGGACAATATGGAATTGGTTGCTCCGAACCTTGATTTAACCGTAGATTACGGATGGCTTTGGTTTATCTCAATTCCTCTATTCAAGATCCTTGAATTCATCCACAGCTATATCGGCAACTGGGGCTTTTCAATTATTGTTCTGACTTTGGTAGTTCGTTCAGTATTATTCCCGTTGACTAAAGCACAATATACTTCCATGGCCAAAATGCGTCTTCTTACTCCGAAGATGCAGGAATTGCGTGAACGTTATAAAGACGATCGCCAAAAACTCGGTCAGGAAACAATGCGTCTTTACAAGACGGAAAAAGTTAATCCTTTAGGCGGATGCTTCCCGTTACTTATTCAGATGCCTATCTTCATCGCTCTTTACTGGACTTTGATGGAGTCTACTGAATTACGTCACGCTCCGTTTATCGGATGGATTGCTGACTTGTCAGTACACGATCCTTACTTTGTAACGCCGCTTCTTTATGGTGTAACCATGTACTTCATTCAGAAGATGTCACCTACACCGATAACTGATCCGATGCAGCGTAAAGTAATGATGGCTATGCCTTTCGTGTTTACTTTCATGTTCTGTACTTTCCCTGCAGGTTTGACTTTATACTGGCTGGTTTCAAACTGCTTTACCATTTTCCAGCAGATAATCATCTACAAATCTCTTGAGAAAAAAGGTCTTCAGATAAAGGCTGAAAAAGTCAAAAAGTAATTATGTCTTGTGAAGATACGATTGCTGCAATTGCCACTGCGCCCGGGCGCGGTGGCATTGCCATTATTAGGGTCTCAGGTTCTAAAGCTTTAGACGTTGCAAAAAGCGTCTGTCATATCACTCCTGAAGCAAGAAAAGCTTATTTTCGTAGATTCTACGACGCTCAAAACGTCATTGACGAAGGAGTTTTACTTTACTTTCCGGGACCTAATTCGTACACCGGCGAGGATACCGTTGAATTACAGGGGCATGGCGGTAACGTTGCCCCTCAACGAGTATTAAGCGCAGTATTGAAAATTGACGGAGTAAGACAGGCCGAACCTGGTGAGTTTACACGCCGCGCATTTTTAAACGGAAAAATGGATCTTACCGCAGCTGAAGCTGTAGAAGATTTAATTTCAGCAGGCTCAGAAAGCGCGGCAAAAGCAGCATTGTCTTCTCTTGAAGGAGATTTTGCAGCAAAACTCAATTCTCTTACCGATAAACTCACCACCTTTAGAATGCGTCTTGAGGGATGTCTTGATTTTCCTGAAGAGCATGAAGATTTCTTTGATTCAGGTAATGCTGCCAACGAATTACGTGATTTAATCGCACTAGCTGATGAGTCATTAACCACGGCAAAGCATGGCGTCAAATTAAACGAAGGAGCCAGAATCGTCCTTGCAGGATCACCAAATGCCGGTAAATCTAGCCTGCTAAACGCTTTGGCAGGGGAAGAAAGAGCTATTGTCACTAATATTCCGGGAACAACACGCGACATATTGTCGATTAATATTGAAATAGGCGGAATTCCCGTGACTATAACCGATACTGCAGGTATTCGTGATACGCCAAGTGATGAAATTGAGGCTATCGGTATTAAAAGAGCTATTGAAATGTTAAAAAAAGCAGATCTGGTTCTTTTAATGGTCGATGCTTCTTCTCCAGCTCCGGAAGCAGAACATACATTAAAACGCCTTAAAGAAATTTTCGGGGATAATACTAACCTGCTTTTAATAAAATCCAAAAGCGATTTACCTGAAAATCAAGAAACTGCTGAACTTCTTAAAAAACCTGATTTTTCACAGTACAAACAAATCAGCAGTTCAACTAAAAATGCTGCAGGTCTTGATAATTTAAGAACCGAGCTTAAAAAAGCTTTAGGAGAAATTCCATCAGAAGGGGTATTTTCAGCACGCCGTCGTCATGTAAATGCTATAAAAGAAACAATTGAGGCATTACATAGAGCTATTGAAATGTTAGATCTCGGTGATTTGGTACTCTGCGCAAGAGAGATTGCCATTGCACAAGATCACCTAGGTACTATTACAGGAAAAGTAACCTCTGACGATATTTTAGGTAAAATCTTCAGTACCTTCTGTATCGGAAAATAGAATTTACTCTTAAGGCAAGGAATCTATTGCCTTAAGAGTTATTTCATTCCAAGCTTCTTTTAATTTTAAAACCAATTCTGCATATCCGTCTTCAGTCAAATCTTTAATCGCGGCAAAATCCTTATTTAAAATTACCTTGCCGTTTTTATTTTTTACGACAAAAACTGCCGCAGCTTGAGCCTCACCTAAATAAGATCCCTGAAAACGATATACTGAAACATCAAAAGAATAGTCAGTTGATACTTTATTTTTATATAAGCTATCCTTTAACAAAACGGTAAGCTGATCCCCCAAATCAAAACTCCAGCGATTGGATAAGGCCTCATTCACAGTAACTTCTGATGTTTGCAATATGATTCCGCCGGTATCGCTTACACCGTTTATATTTAAATTAACTTTATACAAAGTATCCGCAACTGCGGAAATAGTTAAATCCTCAACTAAAGAGTAACGCTGCTCATTAGATGAGGAACAGCCAAAAGATAAAACGGCACAAAGTAAAGTTATACAAAATTTAATCATAGTAAACTCTTATTTCTTTTTAACAGGAATAGGATCTTTATTATCAGAACCGAAAATTAAAGAATTAGGCTTATTGCCAATCTTTGCAGCGGTTAAAGATAATTCAGAAACAATCCTATCCAAATCCTTTAAAGTGGCATTTAATTTCTTATAAGTATCGGAATCAGGACCATAAGATTTAACCGTTTCATTAAAGTTAGTAAATGCTACGGTCAGCCTTTGAATAAGTTCAGCTTTATTAACATCATGATTGCTCTTTTCAAAAGCTTTCATGGCATCAGTAACTGCTGTTAAAGCTGTTTTTACGTTATTTGATATTCCTTCAACATCAAATTGTTCCAAACGATTTACAAAAGAAGAAATCTCATTTTGTAATGATCCGGCCTTAAGATAAGGAATAACATTTACATTTCTATAAACCTTATTATCAGCATAAACAGCTTTTTCACTATCGGATAAATATCTAAGCTCAATCTGATTATTTCCGCTTATAAAACTTGATGCTACTGCAGAAGCGCACAATTTACCCTGTTCAAGCTTTTTATCTAAAGATTCTTTAATCTTATTAACGTTCGAGTTGTCATAGGCATTGACCGCAATTAATACCGGTATTTGCTGATAATCGACAAAAATACTGTCAATATTTTCAAGCCACGGAGCAGTAATCACTTCACCTACTTTTATCCCCTGAAAAACAACATCAGCTCCCTGCTTAATTTTCTGTAATCCGTTTTCTACCATCACAACATATAAAATACCTGAAGAAGCGGAGTCAACGCGAGCATCATTTTGGCTTTTAAACAGATTATGTTCACTAAGAGGAGTTAAAGGATTTCCTTTTTCAGGTGAAAAGGAATCAAAAGCAATACTTCCCCGCAATATGTTATTAATTGATTCAGTATTTAAATTAACTCCGTCAGTTCCAATGGAAACATCTATACCGCTTGAAATCCAAAATTTAGTATTACTGTCTACAAGTTTTGTATAAGGATCAGCGATAAAAACCACATAACGGATACGTTTATTATCAAGATCAAGTGAACTTGATAAAACATTGCCAACGTTAAATCCGTGATATGTTACAAAGTCACCGGGATTTAAGCGTTTGTTACCGTCAGAATATAAGATAAGCTCGATACCTTTTGTGTTGTTTATATCCGTAGGGGGATCGGAAAGCATCGAAAAAGTGCTGGACATTTTGTCTGATTTTCCGCGTCTCATTTCGATATAAGATCCGGAGATAAGAGTATCAAGCCCTGAAATACTTGTTGTTTCAACACGCGGTTTTACTACCCAGAATAAAGAATCTTCATTTAAAAGTTCTTCAGTATCCTTTGACATCTGTACGGTTAACACAGCACTGTCATAATTGCTGTCAAGCTTAATCTCAGTTACTCTTCCTACGGTTACAGAGTGAAGCTTAACTAAAGTTTTCCCCTCTTCTATAGACTCTGCACTTGGCATTTTTATCGTAATTTGCGGTCCTTTGTTCAAAGAATTATTCCATAAAAGGATAACAAAAACGATCAATGCGATGATTGGAATCACCCAAACCAAGGAAAAGCGCTGAGCCTTACTCTCTTTTGCTTTGCTCAAATCAACTTGCTCGTTATCTTGATTCTTTTCTTCTTTCATTAATTGGATCCCATATCAATCTTTCATCAAATTCTTCAGCAGCAAACATTGTAATAATAACAACAAGACAAAATGTGATAATGGCAAATCCCGGATCGATTGTCATCAACCCGCTGAATCTGACTACTGATGTCATTATAATCACAACAAAAACGTCAATCATTGACCATTTGCCGATAAAGGCAACAATTCTGTAAAACTTTGAAAGTAATTTAGGTCTTTGCGGACGACGGTATTTAACGATAATCATTAAAATAATCAATGCAATAATTTTTAAAACCGGAATACAGATACTGGCTAAAAAAATCACACCGGCAACAAAATAAGAATCCATCTGCCACAAAGTTACAACACCTTCTAAAATATTTGACCCTGTTTCATTTCCAAGATATGAAGTAAACATGATTGGATATAAATTAGAAGGAAAATATAAAATTATTGCTGACAAAAGCAATGCTGCTGCTTTTTGATAACAATCGTAATTTCTTATTTGCCTGATATGACCGCAGCGCGGACATTTTTTATAAGAGCGGGAATCATAAACAAAAGAACAATGCCTGCATAATGATAAATGCTGATTTTTGCCGGTGATTCCTGGAATGATATCAACTTTTGCTGTTTTTACTTTATCCCATATATCCTGGGGTCTTACCTTAGTGTAAAGCCAAATCATCATTACGGAAAAAATACCGGATAAAATAAAACCGGTATGAAATTCAACATCAACTAATGCAGTTAATTTAATAAGACTAACTAAAACACCTAAAATAAAAACGTCAATCATGCAAAAGCGATGACTGAAAGCGTATATTTCACCAATTATCGGCGTAATTTTTAAATTAAAAAGCCCAGTCCAGATAATCGTAAACAACATAAATAAAGGAAATAAAAAAGTGAAAAGGACACAAACGTAAAGAAGCAAGAGCCAATCAGTATGCAGCACGGTAAAAATGGAAATAAGACGCATTTCCTGATTGATACCGAGAGTGGATAAAGAAAGAAAAGGCTCAAAAAGAGACAAGACAAAAAAGATAAGAGCTGCAATAGAAATTACAGCACACTGACGTAAGGAATAAATTCGGCCGCTTCTTAATGTAGCTCCGCAGCGCGGACAAGAACACTTTATGCCTTCTTTATAAGGAGGCAATGTAACGGCCCAATCACAGGAAGGGCATAATTTGACCTGTGATTTACCTGTAAGATTATTAATTATTTAAACCCTTCAGCCAAAACTACTTTACCTAAAGATAATGATTTTTGTACGTCAATAATACGCTGATTGCTTGATCCTCTAAAATCCAAATCCAATGATTTTAAAGACTGAACAAAAGGACCGTCAACCACAACATCCAAAAGCTCTAAAAGCTCATGACGCATAAAATCATCACTTAATTTATCAAAAGTATATCCTGAATAAGACCAAAGGGAATAGCCTTCTTCTTTAAGAATTTTTGATAAAGTAATTAAAGGACGGGTTTGAATAAACGGCTCACCGCCAGAATAAGTAACACCGGTAATTAAGGGATTTGCTTTAATTTCATCATACAAAACCCTTAATTTTACTTCCATTCCGCCGCCTAAAGGCTGAGCCTGAGGGTTATGACAGCCGTCACAATGAAAAGGACAACCTTGTGTGAAAATCGTATAACGAATACCGGGGCCGTCTACGATGGATTCGGGAACTACACCGGCAATACGAATATAAGTATCATCAAGAACCCGAAGATCCATATTTTTTACCTCAATAATTAGACATGCATATGCTTAACGCGATCTTTTTCTTCAGCGCGTTTTGCGTTATTGAAGCGATCCAAAGTTCCGACCAAATAACCGGTTACTCTTCTGATACGCTCAAATTTAACGCCTTCTCCAACAACTCCGTTACGAGCATTTAATCTTGTTACCATATCTATCTCCTTTTAAAACAAACCGTTATCCGCGACAAATACAATCAACGCCGAGTTTGCTTAGTCTTTCTATTGTAACACCTTCACCGTCATGGCGACCGCATTTAGGACATACGTCATTAATAACACCGACGTAACCGCAAACCGGGCAGCGATCTACAGGATGGTTAACCGATCCGTAGCTGATGCCGCATTCTTTCATGTATAAAATAACTTTTTCAAAAGCATCCACATTTCGAGTTAAATCACCGTCCATTTCCACATAAGAAATGGCACCAGCGTTGCACAGCTCATGGAATGGAGCTTCAAGTCTTATCTTATCTGCTGCACTTATATTGTAATAAACAGGAATATGGAAGCTATTGGTGTAATACTCTCTATCGGTTATGCCTTTAAGAGATCCGTAAATCTGACGATCTATCTTAACGAATCTTCCTGACAAACCTTCTGCAGGAGTTGAGAACAATGAGAAATTAAGTCCGGTCTTAACCATTTGTTCATCGGTTAAAGCACGCATGTGCTTAATAATCTCATAACCTAATTTATAAGATTCTTCACTTTCACCGTGGTGTTTGCCGGTTAAAGCGACCAAAGTTTCAGCAAGACCGATAAATCCTACAGAAAGAGAACCATGTTTAATGACATCCTCAATCTTGTCATCCATATTAAGACGTTCAGAATCGATCCACACGCCTTGTCCCATAAGGAAAGGATAGTTATAGACATGTTTATTAGCAATAATGTCAAAACGATCTAAAAGCTGATTGAAAATAAGATGAACAACAGAATCCAATGATTCATAGAACTTACTGATAGATCCGTGCGCTTCAATACCCAAACGCGGCAAATTAACTGTGGTAAATGATAAATTACCGCGACCAGGGATAATTTCTCTGGTCTTGTCATAGTAATTTCCAAACACTCTGGTACGGCATCCCATAACGGCAAGTTCGGTTTCCGGATGACCAGGCTTGTAATACTGCAAATTAAAAGGTGCATCCAAAAATGAGAAATTCGGGAAAAGACGCTTTGCCGAAACTTTGCAGGCTAAACGGAACAAATCATAATTAGGATCGCCTTCTTTTGTATTGATACCGTCTTTTACCTTGAAAATCTGTACCGGGAAAATAGGAGTTTCACCACCGCCTAAACCGGCATCGGTAGCAAGCAGCACGTTCTTCATAATCATGCGCTGTTCAGGAGTAGTTCCGGTTCCGTAATTGATTGAAGAAAAAGGAACTTGAGCTCCGGCACGGCTTTGCATGGAATTTAAGTTATGAATAACCGCTTCCATTGCTTGATAAGTTTCACGCTCTGTAAGCTTATAAGCTTCAGTCATGATATAAGAACCGTCTTTTTGCAAAGCTTCATCATCTTTGTAAAAAGGCTTGATTATATCCATAACCTTAGCTTTGATTTTTGCTGCAGCTTCGTCACTTAAAACTGTTTCATATTCATTGTAAATTTCACGGCAAAAATCTTTAAGCAAAGACAAATCAATTGAATCATCGCGCAAAGTTATCTGAATTACTTTACACAAATGCTTAATATAAGAAGTAACTACATAAGGGGCCAAATCATATTCAAACATAGGAATAGACTGACCGCCATGCATATCATTCTGATTAGACTGAATTGCGATACAACATAAGGCAGATGCTGATTGTATAGACTGCGGTTCACGCAAGAAACCGTGTCCGGTTGAAAAACCGCGTTTAAATAAACTCTTTAAACTTATTTGGCAGCAATTGATAGTTAAAAGGTAAAAATCCAAATCGTGAATATGAATAGATCCGTTGCTATGTGCCAAAGCATGCTCAGGTTTTAAGACATAACGTTTAACGAAGTCTTTTGAACCTTCAGAACCAAAGCGCAGCATAAGACCCATCGGTGCATTGGCATCGATATTGGCATTCTCACGCTTTAAATCCATATCATCGGTGGATTTAGAGGTTAAATCACGATAAATTTGGGTAAGCTCGGCATTATAGGTACGTACATTAGTACGCTGCTGACGATACAAAATGAAGTTTTTAGCCTCATCAGCAAGATCATGCTTAATTAAAATTTTCTCAATTAAGTCCTGAGTATGTTCAACAGTAGGAACCTTGGTTACTTCACTTTCAATAGCATTTATAACTTCATCGGTTAATTGAACAACAAGTTCCTCATCTTGAGGAGTTACGTCCTCATCTGGATGAACCGAAACCAAGGCCTTTTTAATGGCATTTGCAATTTTCTGTTGGTTAAAAGAAACCTTGCGTCCGTCTCTTTTAACAATAAATCTAATCATGGACTCTGCCTTTTTTTTCGTGTGTTTTCAAGAATAATCGCGGCAATTTTACTAATGCAGCGAATATATATCAATATAACCGTAAAACAAAAATAATATTT
>NZ_CAJKVK010000028.1 GCF_905203285.1 uncultured Succinatimonas sp. | reverse complement strand
CCCTAATCCTTGAGCTTCATATTTTTTCATTTTTGTAATTGCTTTGATTCTCCGTTACTTTTATAAAGAAGTATAGGCAAAAGATGAGATATTGATTTATCTTAAAATTATTATTGTTTGCCTATTTCTATACCATGACGGATGAGTTATCAAAACACTAAGCGGCTTAAAACCAGGTCCTTTAGACTGAGGACGGCAAGCTGTTGTTGTCAAAGGAGATTAGCGTGTCTCTTTCAAAGAGTGTTGACGTTGACTAAGCTCATTTTTTTAATATTTTTTGCTTTTTGAGGAAACTTCATTTTAGCCCCAAGGGAAACGATTAAAGCCTCTGAAATAACTAAAACAGCCGCAAGCGGTTTGTCCCAGGTAAAAATATCCTGTCCCATAACAATAGATACTATTGCTGCAACCACCGGTTGAAAATTCATGTAAACGCTGGCATTTGTAGCGTTGACGTGATGCATTCCGTAGGGAATTAATAGATAACTTAAAATGGTAGCAAAAACAATTAAAAATCCAAATTCAGCATAAACATACCAAGGTGCCGAAGAAAAAATAGGTTGGGATAAAAATCCTCCTTGATTTAAAGGCAGTGCCATTATCGTTGTAAATAAAAAGAGCCCTTTCATTTGGGTCAACGGGTGATACTTTTGAGAAATATCACGCATGATAATGACGTAAAGCCCGTAGGCAGAGATGCTTATCAAGGCAAAGATAATACCGTAGATTTCATTGCTGTTTGCAGTTTCCTGATGGGCGTTAAAAAACCAAAATCGAGGCACCGGCTATACTAAAGCAAACACCTATTATCCTTATAGAGTCGTATGCTCTCATGAATGAATATAGCAGCTTCAAACATTACCACTATAGGACTTAATGCAACGATAAGAGCAAAGCGGATAGGGGTAGTATATTGCAGGCTTAGGGCAGTTAGGTATTGAGAAATGATAAACCCCATTAATCCGCCGAGGGCAATAATTAGAAGATCTTTTCCTTTGACTTTCTCACGAACAAACATTATTCCGATAATGCCGAACACCACGGCAGCAGAAACTGATCGCGACAAAATGTAGCCGAAGGGAGAGAGCCAACTTTCAAGAAGAGCTTTAGTAAAAGGGACATTAACACCTAAAATCACATTGGCGCTGATGATAGCCAAATGGCAGAATATTTTTGGAGAGTACATGGCAATTTATAATTATTTTTAATTTTGTAAAACAAAGGGCTATTGTAAAAATAACCCTTTTAAGTACTTCAGATTAAAATTTTGTTTAATTTAGGTTATGTTCTTTAAGGAAATTTTCCATAAGGTCAGCAATTTCTACATTGTTGAGATCCGACATTAAAAAATGGGTATTTCCTTTAATTCCTAAATCGGGAAGATGTATGACGGAGGCATTTCCGCCGTGGCGGTTGATGGCTGCTGCAAATTTTTTAGCCATATCAAACTCACTGCGCCATTTATCCATACCGATATGTTCTTTGGTAGGTGCGGATGCGATATTATCTCCATAGTAGAGCACAATAGGAATTTTTGTAAGTTTTAAGAAGTCTTCAAGCGGTACTGCTTTAGCTTGTGCGGCAATCGGGGCATAAGCGGTTGGCGATACTTCAGGGACCTCATTTTCCGGAAATATAAACGGACTTCCGCCCGGCTCGAAAGCTACTATGGCTTTTACGTTGTCGGTTTTTGTTGCGGTAAGCCAGCCTACCGATCCTCCCATGGAATGAGATACCAAAATAGCGGGTCCGACTTTGTCAAACAATAAAGCTAGAGCATCGGAGCTGACATCGTCATCAAGCTCTCCCGTATACGGGGTCCAGCAGCGCTGAAATTGATCCAAGGCTTCTTTAGTTCGCGGGAATTGAGAATTGGCAAATTGATTGGGAAAATCCCCGATACGACAGAGCGTATATAAGGTTTTATCAGCATAAAGCGGGTTTGAGGCGTAAGGATTTGCAGGACCTGCCGCTTTGGTGGAGAGTCCGGCTTCACCGATACGCGGTTGATCTACAAGGTATACGGAATAATTCTTTTTCAAAAAGATATTTTCAAAGCCGTCTCTTCCGTCAAGAGTTGTTTCCCATGTGCGTTTTGACTGTGCTCCGCCGTGCTGAAAAATAAGCGGATACTTGTTGGCCTTTGCAGGAATTTGATAGAAAACGTAGGCATGATCGCCGTAAGCTGCTTGTCCGTCAGGTTCCAAAAACTTGTCGTTGCTGAACGTTCCGTCATGAGTTACAGTTGAGCCGCCGATAGCGAAGCTCCCCTGTGTTTTTAAAACTATATAATCATCGCTTGTAGACGTTAAGTCCGTCGTGCAGCCGGTAATTACGGCAGATGCCGATAGTGCACAGGATAAAATTGCACATAAAGGCAATAGTCTGTTTTTAAACAACATAAGCTTCTCCTTTTTTACTCGATGCCAGCCAAATAAAAGGCAATAGGCATGGTAATAATAGATGCAACCGTTGATAAGGTAATGGTTTTTACGGCAATGGGGTAAGCCTCTTTATTGTACATTGAGGTTAAAAGAGCAATGACGTTGCCGCACGGGGTAGCAAGCGCAGCCATGCATACGGCCAAAAGCAGATTGTCGTTTATAAAAATACTTAAGATTTTGATAATGATAAGCGGGATAACCAGCATTTTTATAAGCGTGTAAATAATTGTTTGTGGTTCTAAAAATAAGCTTTTAAGATTGATGTCGGATAAAAACGATCCGATAAGCAGCATCGCAAGCGGCGCAGTCATACTGCCGACCAAATGAATTGTCGTACCGAGAACATACGGAACTTTAATGCCGCTTAAATAAATAATAATGGCTAAAAAGCAAGCGATCATGCCGTTATTTAAGAGATCTTTAAATTTAAAGCCGGATAACGGATTAAGGCTTTCACGTTTAATTGTTTTAATTGCAAATGAATAAAACAATAGGTTGTACGGAATAAGAAAAACCGACATGTAAATAAGAGCGCTTTTACCGTAGATATTATCAATCATCGGTACGCCCATAAAGCCGATGTTGGTAAATACGGTAAGAACCTGAATGATGCCGTAAAATGATTTTTCAAACCTCATTATTATCGCAACTGCATAGCCGAGGATAAGTGCTAACACAAGCAGTGCAAGAGAGGTGACAAAGGCAATTAAGATTTGATTTGGACCGATTCTGTTTTCATCTGACAAAACTCCTGACAAGATAATCGCAGGATAGGCTATATTCACCACAATAGCTGAAATCTGGGATTGGTTTTCTTTGGTGAGCATGCCTTTTTTACGGGCATAAACCCCGATAAGCATGATTAGAAAAAAGATAAAAGTTTGTTCAAGTACCGGCATTTTTATTATCCTTTTTTAAAGCACGAATCATCCCTGTGCGGATGATTCGTGCTTGTAGTTTGCCTTAGGTATTTTTAGTTATCAGTCATCAATATGCAGTTTTCTTGTACACATCCACTTGGCAATTTCCGGATCGGAGTGTGAGAAAAATTGGCTCTTTCCGATATCAAGGGTCTTAATGGCGTTAATATCGTCTTCATCCAGTTTGAAATTGAAGATGTCGATATTTTCCTGCATCCTCTCTTTATGAGTGCTCTTAGGCAGGACAACGATATTTCTTTGGGTAAGCCATCTTAAAACCACTTGTGCTGCGGTTTTTCCGTGTTTTTGCGCAATTTGATTAATGGTCGGATTTTCAAATAGTTTATTTTTTCCTTCGGCAAAAGGCGCCCAAGCCTCGGTTGTGGTGTTGAATTCGTTTAAAAGCGCTTGTACATCATAACGCTGAAAATAAGGATTTACTTCAATCTGATTCACCATAGGCTTGATTTGTGCATGGTAATAAAGATCTATGAATCTGTCAGGATAGAAGTTTGAAATACCGATGGCTTTTAATACTCCTTCTTTATAGAGTTTTTCCATAGCACGCCATGATCCGTAATAGTCGCCGAACGGTTGGTGAATTAAGAACAGATCAAGATAATCGGTCTTAAGACGCTTTAAGGAATTTTCAATAGCCCTAAGTGCGTTGTCTTCACCTTGATTTTCAACCCACAGCTTGGTGGTTAAAAATATATCTTCTCTTTTGATGCCGCTATTGGCAATTGCGTTGCCGACGGCTTTTTCATTTAAATAAGACTGGGCGGTATCAAGGCTTCTGTAGCCTACGGAAAGTGCATTTGATACAGCTTCTTCGCATTGTTTTAAATCGGCAATTTGGTATACACCGAAACCGACAAGCGGCATCTTCTTATTGTTATTTAAAGTTGTATATTCCATATTTTCTTATCTCCGATTATTTTTTATCCGTAATAGCTTTGTTGATTACATTTAAAGCGTTAAGCGTTCTCGGGAAGCCGTTGTAGGGCATTAATAAGGCTGCAATATCAATAAGATTTTGTTTGGTATTGCCTGTGGTTATATTGCCAAGTGCGTGTCCTTGCAGTTGTCCTTCGGCTCCGCCTAAAGTAAGGATCACGGCAAAAATAAGCATTTCGCGTTCTTTAGGACTAAGTCCGGTGCGAGTGAAGAAATCGCCGAAGCAATAAGCCGACAAATGATTTACGCTTATATATTTCTGTATGTCGGGAGTGGCTTTATGCATGTCGGTAATGCGCTTACCGTACATTCCTACTTGAACGTCACGGCCTTTTTCAAAACGATTTTCCTCGTTTACGGTAGCGTGGCTTTTAAGCGGCAGGGTTATACCGCGTGCAGTAAACACTTCATTGGATATGTTAATTGCCTTTTCGGCTTTGCCGATACCGCAGTAAGGAGCGGTTTGATAGATGGCTTCTTTTATAATGTCAGGAGCTATCTTTAAATTTAGAGCCGCTTCAATTTCCTGTTTTAAATAATCAAATTGCTCTCCGGCAATAAGTCCGGCAATAGTAACCAACGTTCTTTGCGTATCGTTGAGACTTCCTTGATAGTAAAGTTCACCGTAAATCAAATTGTCGCGAATGGCGGCAAAATCCGGATCGGTTTGTGTAAGTGTCGGAACATAATCATTGCCGAATAATTCGGCCATTTTTGCTTTAGCTTTGTCAGCTCTGTCGTTATTGTCTGCCATGGCGGCTCCACACATTAAAGGAATGCAAAATAACGCAGCAAATAGGGTCTTTTTCATGGTTATTTCTCCGCATTGTTGATGAGATTGGCGTATTCTTTTGCTGAGATTTTTTCATGCCAAACAGCACTTGGGCGTCCGTCCTGCTCTCCGATGGCGATATGGGTCATGGGACTGGTTAAGGAAGCACCGTGCCAATGTTTAAGTCCAGGAGGACACACGACTACGTCACCTGCTTTAATTTGTTCAACTTTTCCGTTTTCATATTGGGTGTATCCTACCCCGTCCGTAACAATAAGTTTTTGCCCCAAAGTATGAGTGTGCCATGCTGTATGGGCACCAGGTTCAAATGTAACTATTGCTCCATATGATCTGGTGTCTTTAGTTGCGTTAAAAAGCGAGGTAACAATTGCCGTTCCGGTAAAATTATTGCTGTTTGCATATGTCACCTGATGTTCTCCGTTATAGGTAATGGTTTGAACATCATTTTCTGCGGCAAGTGCACCTAAAGATACCGATAATAGGGTAATTAGAGAAAATATCTTCTTCATATATATACTCAGCTTATGTATGATGATTTGAAATTTTTCTTTATACATAATATGAATTGTTATAAGGAAAAAAATCATCAATGCTATTTTGTTTTTGCCTAAAATTATTTCTCTTTGCTTTGTTATATAACTTAGTAATATGTAAAAAAAATACCGCCCGTATGGCGGTAAATAATAACTAAGATAAATTAAAGATGATTGCCGAAAAATGATTGTAATTTATTTACAATTTCATCAACATACTCAGGAACATAATAGGTCTGAATATGAGTTGCACCTTTTACAAGATATAGCTCTTTATCTTTGGTTCCGGTAGCTTTTTCATAAGCATCTTTTGCCATATAGAGAGTATCAGCTTCACTTCCTGCAATAATTAATAATGGCTGATTAATAAGCTCGGCATGAGCGGTCGCATCGAATGTGGCAAACTCGAGCAAATTGCTTACAGGGTAACGGCCGTCAGCGTTCGGGTGGGCGTAATTGCCGTTATAGTATCCGACAGCTTCACGATATAAAGCATACGGAAGTTTTGCGGCTTCTTCTTTTGTAAATTTGGTACTGCCTGCATACTGAATCTCACCGCCTGCGGCTTCTTGTGCACGAGCCTTTGCAGCTTGAGCCAAACGTTCCTGGATGCTGTCAAGTTGAGAATCTTGGAAACCGTTGCGTCTTACGCGTCCTGAATCAAACATACTTAATGTGGCAACAGCTTTGAAGCGTTTATCGGTTTGAGCGGCTTTAAATGAATATCCGCCGCCGCCACAGATGCCGAAAAGTCCTAATCTTTCAGTGTCAACGCCGGGGTATTGGGTAATATAATCGGCCATGCCGAAAATATCTTCGACGCGGTTTGCCGGGAAATCACGCCCGCGAGGTTCACCGCCGCTTGCACCTTGATATGAAGCATCAGCTGCAATGGTGATATATCCCAGTTCTGCAAGTCTTTGTGCATAAAGACCGGCTGTTTGTTCTTTAACGCTGCCGTTAGGATGGGCAATTACGATTGTCGGATATTTATTAGTTTTATCGTATCCCTTTGGGGTATAAACATTGGCAGCAATATCAAGTCCGTTTAATTTATATGTAACCTGATGAATGTTTACGGCATTTGGCTCATTTGCGGTAATAGCTCCGTCATAAACCAAGCCGAATGGATTATTTTTATAATCAGCAGCACATCCTGATGCAGATATAGTCATGGCTACAGCTCCTAAAACAACAAGTTTTTTTAACATAGCAAAATCTCCTCAATGGAATTGTTTGTTTACGTAATTAATAATAGTTTTGGGCTGTTGCCTATTCTTTATTAAAATTATTGTTTATTTGTCTGATCCTATATTTACTTATTACAACGTTTTATTTTTTGCTGTTGCTTATTTAAAATTATGAAAAAATAATGGATATATATGAAAGATGGGGTAAAAGATGAAGCTGAGTTTTACTTTAACTAATGGAATACGTTAACGAATATTGTAAAGACTAAGTAAACTAAATTCCCGAAAATATATTTTGAATATATTCCCGGGAATATATTATTAATTATTTAACTATATTGATGTCTTTTAACCAGTTCTTAATATCCTCAGGATCATAAGGCGTAAGACTTCTGTATATGCTGTAGCCGTCAAGGAACTTTGCGTTAGGCTCGAGTCGTTCGATTTCTCTTGTCGTTCCCGACCATCTGCTGCCTCCATGGGTGGAAAAAGGAATGATAGTTTTTCCTGAAAAATCATAGGTGTCAAAAAATGTATATAAAGCCATCGGCATCTTATACCACCAGATGGGATATCCGACAAAAACGGTGTCGTAGTCATCAAAATTGTCGATCGTGTTTTTTAAAGCGGGACGAGCATCATTTTCTGCTTCTTCATGAGCAAAATCAGTAAGGTGATCATACTCGTCAATAGGATATTGCTGGACTGTTTCAATCTTGAACAAGTCAGCACCGGTATTTTTAGCAATGATATCGGCAACATATTCAACACTGCCGTAGGTCTTGCCGTTTACTTCAAGGCGTGAGGCTGATGTAGTGGCATCCACGTCTTGCGGCAGAGGAAAAGAAAAATATGCAATCAAAATTTTATGATTTGATAAAGAGGCTTCTGCTGCAGAGGCGCTTGCGCCGCTTGCAAGCAATGTTATAAGACCTGCTGTTTTTAATAATGATGAAATTTTCATTATCATGTCTCCTTGTGATTTATTTGTTGTTTTTGGATTTAAAAGCACTTCCGCCGAAAACATCCGACATCGAAATGCTGTTTAACGCTAAATCAATTTCCTGCAGTTCTTGTGCGCTTAATTTTATTTGTGCTGCTTGAGCATTTTCTTCAAGTCTTTGTAGATTGCGGGTACCCGGTATCGGAACAATCCACGGCTTTTTACACATCATCCATGCAAGAGAAATTACGGCCGGAGTGGTGTTATGCTTAACAGCTGTGTCGTTGAGCAACTGTATAAGATCGATGTTCTTTTCATAATTCTCAGTTTTAAATTGCGGCATTGAAGCACGATAATCAAACTTCGGATCAAAGTGGGAGTCTTTGTTATATTGGGCACTTAAAAAGCCGTTAGCAAGCGGAGAAAAAGCTACAAAACCGATAGTTAACTCATCAAGGCACGCAAATAACGATTCATAGTGTCTTGCCATCATTGAGTAACGATTCTGTACAGCACAAAGCGGGCAAACTGCATGAGCTTTTCTTATTGTGTTTTCATCTGCTTCAGATATGCCCCAATTTAAAACTTTTCCTTCTTTAATTAATCCTTCAACGGTTTCGGCAACTGTTTCGATGGGGGGTCGACGCATCAATGCGATGCAGATAATAAAGATCGATATGATCAGTGTTAAGCCTTTTTAACGATCCTTCAAGTGATTTAATGATGCTTTGTGGTCTGGAGTCGGTAAGCAATGGATATGGTGGTTCTTTTGCAGTATCAAAACAAATGCCGAATTTGGTGGCTATTTTGATTTTTGAGCGATAAGGTTTTAGGGCTTTACCTAAGATTTCTTCATTTTCATGCGGATTTTCGGGGGTTCCATAAACTTCTGCAGTATCAAAAAAGGTATATCCAAGGTCAATTGCTTTTTCTAAAAGCTTTTTATCTTCTCCATAAGAAAGAGGCTGTCCGTAAGCATGGCTTAACCCCATGCAGCCAAGTCCCAGAGCAGAAACTTCAAGTTTGTTTTTGCCAAGATATCTGTGTTCCATAAAAGTCTCATTGTGTAAATAATGCTGAATATGTATTTATAGCAATAGCTTAAACAAGAGAACCAAGATCGTGATTACGCAATATTCTGTTATTTTTGCCTATTTCTATTTTTTAGCGATAGTTTCAAGCAAAAACAAGATAAGTTCGTAACTTACTGAAGGTTGAAAAAATAATGATAATAAAATCGGGTTACAACATTTAAGGAGTAAAAATGGCAGTAAAAAATTTATTACCGTTGGCCGGAGCTGTTCTTTTAGCTGTTTCAGTCAGCGCCTGTACTTCAGATCTGTCATCAAGTAATCATAATGAACTCATTACTCTTGTCGATCAGGGAACTTTTTCCGCCGGCGGCAGTGTAATTGAAGCAAAAGAAACATATGATCCGTATCATCCTAAGCCTGAAGGAATGACTTTACACGGAGACCATGCGTCCGTCTTTTATCAAATTCCGCAAAATGCACGTACTTTGCCTTTAGTTTTCCTTCACGGAGCCGGTCAATCAATGCGAACCTGGCAGTCTACTCCTGACGGAAGAGAAGGTTTGCAGAATATTATGCTTAAAAATGACTATGCGGTATATCTTGTCGATCAGCCGCGCCGCGGTGATGCGGGCCGCAGCACTGTAGCGGAAAATATTACGGCAACACCCGATGATCAGCTGTGGTATGGTCAGTTCCGTATGGGGCTTTATCCTAAGCGTTCACCGAACTCACAATTTGCTGACGGTGAGGAAGCTTTAGATCAGTTCTTTAGACAAATGACGCCGAATACGGGAGCATTTGATCAGAATGTTATCTCGGATGCCATGAGTGCGGTTTTCGATAAAATCAGTGAAAAAGGCGGTATTTTAGTATCTCACTCCCAAGGCGGCGGTCCGGGCTGGCTTACAGCAATGAAAAATGACAAAGTAAAAGCTGTAGTTTCTTTTGAACCGGGCAGTAATTTCCCGTTCCCTAAAGGCGAAGCCCCTGAACCGATGGAGAATAACGGTTTCTTCGGTAAGGTTGCGGCCATGGAGGTTTCCATGGATGACTTCATGAAACTTACCAAGATCCCCATTATTATTTATTATGGAGATTTTATTCCTACTGCGCCTACTCATGACCCACACCAGGATTTTTGGCGTTGTGTTCTTAAGATGGCTAGAGCTTTTGCCGATACTGTAAATGCTCACGGCGGCAATGCACGAGTCGTACATTTACCTGAAATCGGTATTTACGGAAATACCCATTTTCTCTTTTCAGATAAAAACAATCATGAAGTCGCGGCAAACCTTTTAGCTTTTCTTCATGAAGAAGGTCTTGATAGAAGGTAGTGTTAGTCTTGAGTTTTTTATAGCAAACGTCAGAATTGGTTTGACGTTTGCTTAAGTGGAATTACAACAACATAATTTTAAAAGTTGCGGTTATTGCTTTAGATTTTGTGTTTATTAAGACGGCTAATCGTAAAATAAGCATACAGTTTTGTAAGATTGCGGTTAAAGTGCTTCCTCAATTGCTGCAACTTCACGCATCGGAGCGTGACCGTCTTTCTTGTTTTCGTTAATAATAACTACGGCAAGAGCTATTACTTCTTTATCAGTAAGCCTTAAACAGTACCTTTTTTCTTTTATTTGTTGTTTGGCTTCCTCAAGTTTGTTTTTGACACTGTCAGATCTGCCGATAACTTTGAACTCACAAATATAAAGGTGTTGATCATCTTCAAAGCATAAGTCGCTTCTGCCCATTGATGTCTGATATTCGGTATAGGTGTTATAGCCGATAATCTGTAAAATTACTTTGTAGATATCTCTAAAAGCATATTCTTTAAAAGAGTGTATGCTTTCATAAGAAAACTCGTTTAGTATTTTGTTAAAATCAATTTTTAGGGTTGCATAATCCCTTTCTCTAAGCGACTTTGCTATGCTTGATTCATAACTGTAACTAAATGAGGCTACGCTTTTATTAGTTATTTTTTTCGAGTACGAGTTCGGCAAAAGCTTCTTTAACTTCAAGATTTGGCAGTCCAACGTCTAAAAATTTGCGGTGAGCGCTTTTGATTGTAAAATATCCAGCTTGGTACAGTATGGCAAAGAACGGAAAATCTTTATCTTCTATGCTTTTAATAGTAGGAGATAAAGAGGCAGTATCGGTTCTTTTTATAAACTCAAGGTTTAAATAATCAACAAGCTCGGTTTTTTTTACTGTTTTGTCTATAAAGTTATTCAAATAGTTTATTAACAACGACGGTTTTGCCCCACCGGTTTCAAGCCAGTATGGTTTAAATCCGTATTGCGGTTTTTTTAAAAAGTTTAAAATTGACCACGGATTGTACACATGGTGCTCACATTCTTCATCAAACGAATATCCGTCATAATTATTTTTCAGCTCATTTAAAATATGCTCATAAGTATATTTATCGGTTTTTTCTTTTTTGTTTAAAGTATTGGCAGCATTTTCAATATACTTTTTAAAATACAGTTCAAGATCTGATTGAGTATAGCCGACGATAGCTCCGTAATCCGGTTCAAAACTTATATCTTCAATATTATTAAATGCAGAAAATATTGAAGTGTTTGAATAGCGAGTTACTCCGGTAATAAAAATAAATCTGAATTTGTCTGAAAAACTTTTTACGTTGGAAAAAAATTCTGAAAATAAAGCTCGCCTTTTCTCAAATTCTTTTTTGTCTCCCATTGTGGCGGTTAAAGGGGCATCATACTCATCAATAAGCAAAACTAACGATTTGTCTTCTGCTTTTTCAACGGTTTTGGCAAAAGAAGCAATGACGTCTCCTTCATCAGCCATGCTTAAATTTTCAGCGTTGAATGCTAATTTTAAAAGTAAATAAAATTTGTCCTCAAAAGGACGATTTTCCGTTTCTTCTTTAATTCTTGAAAAATCAATATGTATTACTTTATAGGTTATGTCAGACCATAAATTTTCCGTTTGGATTTTTAGCCCGTTAAATCTCTCAAGTCCGTTTGAAAAGAGCTCATGAAAAGTGCTTACCAATGTGGATTTACCGAATCTGCGCGGACGTGATAAAAAAATCGGACCTCTAAAGGAGGCAATACTTGCAACCAAATCCGTTTTGTCTACATAAATCATCGAATTTGCAGAAAATTCTTTAAATGAAGTAATGCTAAGTGGCAGTTTGGTTAAATCAATCATGGCAATAACTTAATTAAACATAAGAAATCAAATTAAGTATAAAACGCAAATTTTCTTAGAGCAATGTTAAGCAAAATCACACATGTGTTTCTTTAATATCGCAAACATCAATCCATGCTTTGGCATTAGCGTATTTATAAAGTTCTTCAAGGCTAAGCTCTATTGCGCTGTTACTGCTACCGCAAGCAGGAAAGACTGTGGTAAATCTTTTAAGTGACTCATCAAGATAAACTTCAACGTCATTTTTTATGGCAAAAGGACAGATTCCGCCTACTGCATGACCGATAAGCTCTTCGGCACGATCTGCAGGAACCATTTTTGCTTTCATGCTGAAAAAAGTTTTAAATTTATGGTTGTTGACCTTGGTGTCACCTGCCGTAACGATGAGAACAACTTTATTATCTTTAGTTAAAAATGATAATGTTTTGGCAATTTTGCAAGGTTCGCAGTTTAAAGCGATAGCGGCAAGCTCTACGGTTGCGCTTGAAACCGGGAATTCAAGCAAACGATTTTCCATATTAAACTGCTTGAAATAATCTTTGACTGCATTAAATGACATATAACACCTGTTTGTTTTTAAGACCTGATAATTCTACTCGTAAAAGCTTTTGTGTAAATCAGAAAACTTGTAAAAGTTTTTGAGAAATATTCTTTAAACGGATAAAAAGGTGCATCGCATGGCGCATTTACTGAAGTCTTTTGTATAATCTTAAAAAACTTTAGGAGAAAATCGTGACCGAGAATTTAGTAGGTAAGCCGATAAAGTCAGCGGTAATAGTTTCAAAGGTCTATAAAAGACCGGTATCGGGTGCCATATATGAAATCGCCTCATTATTAAAAAAATTAGGAGTTGAGGCGTATCTTGATCAAAATACCTCGGTAGGCTTCAATATTCCTGATATTCCATGCTTATCACGTAAAGCGATAAAAGAAAAAGATTTGATTATCGTGGTGGGCGGTGACGGATCGGTTTTAGGCGCTGCGCGTACTCTTGTCGATCTGCAAGTACCGGTTTTGGGCGTCAATCGCGGTCATTTAGGCCTGCTTACCGATGTAAGCCCTGCAGATCTTGAAGATGCGTTAAATAAAATTGTACGCGGCCGCTACACAAAAGAAGAGCGTATGATCCTTGATATGCGCGTCTTCCGTCAAGACGAAGACGGAGCCGGTGAACTTATCGGTCAGTCCCTTGCGACCAATGAGACGGTTATTCACTCCGGCATGATGGCGCATATGATGGTCTTTAAAGTGACGATTGACGGAACTTATATGTATACGCTGCGCGGTGACGGCATAATCGTTAATACTCCTACAGGATCCACAGCGTATTCATTGTCGGCAGGCGGTCCTATCGTAGAGCCTCATCTTGATGTTTTGTCTTTGGTTCCGATGTTCCCGCAATCACTTAACTGTTCACCTATCATTATTCCCGGTAAATCAACGGTTAGAATTGATTTTGCCTGTAAGGACGACTGCGTCGAGTGGGTCAATATCAACTGTGACGGACAGGTAACGGTAAGAGCTGATACCAAATGCTCGGTACTTATAAGACAGCATAAAACCCCGCTTACTTTAATTCATCCGGAAGGATACGATTATTACAGCATTTTGCGTCAGAAATTAGGCTGGGGACAAAGTCTTATTTAGTTAGATAAGAACTTAGTTTATTAATCTTTATTAAGGGCATGTTTTTTAATGTTAGAACAACTGTGGGTAAAGAATTTAGCTTTAAGCTCAAGCCTTGAAATTGATTTAGAACACGGAATGATTGCGGTAACGGGAGAAACCGGCGCCGGTAAGTCTTTAATTATCGATGCGTTAAGCTTAGCGTTAGGCGGAAAAAGCAGCAGTTCAATGATAAGGGACGGAAAGGACAGACTTGAGGTTAGTGCGACATTTTCTTTAAATGATTGTCCGAAGGCTTTAGAGAAAGTTAATGCTTTAGATCTTGAAAATGGGGAGAACACGGTTGTTTTACGCAGAGTTATAGCAAGAGACGGCAGATCTAAAGCTTACATAAATGACAGACCGAGTGTGCTTGCCAATGTTAAAAGTCTTGCCGGTGATTTGGTGTCAATTCACGGGCAGCATGAAAGCGTGAAACTGATGGATGAAGATGTACAGTTGTCGCTTGTTGATGTTTACGCAAAAGACGCTGAACTTTTGAAGTCGGTTAACAGTGCTTTTTATAAGTACGCTAAATTGCGCAGTGAACTTAATGAATTGGCGCAAAAACAAAGACAAGGCGCACTTGAGTATAAAAGCAGGCGCTATGATTTGGATTTGCTGAAAAAACTTGACTTAAATGCAGGCGATTATGAAAAACTGGAACTTGATTTTGATAAACAGATGCATTTAAGCAAATTAAAAGGAGTTTTGGGCACTGTCTATAATTTTATATCAGGTGATGAAGCCGCCGTTTTAGGTAAGCTTAACTCTGTAAATGATGAGCTTTTAAAACTTATTTCTCTTGAGCCTAAATTAAAAGAAATAAATGAAGCATTGGAAAATGCTGCGTCATATCTTGATGACGCAAAGGAGCGAGCTTCTGATATTTTAAGCGGTTACGATGAAATATCGACCATCGATTTAGAAGAAAAAATGTCTTCAATTCATGATTTGGCAAGACGTTTTGGTGTTTTGCCTCAAGAGCTTTATAAAGTTAGGGAAGAACTTGAAAACAGTATTGAAGAGTTTTTGTCGCTTAAAGAAAAAATCAATCTGTTGACTTTAAAAGTTAAAGAAGCTCGTGACGAGTATGAAAGGCTTTCCGATGAATTAAGTGAGGTACGGGTAAAGGCTGCTCTTAAAATGGGGAAAGAGGTCAGTGAAAGGATTAAGAGTCTGGCAATGCCTGATGCCGTATTTAAAATCGAGATTGAAAAAAATATTGAAATAAAGCCGCAGCTTAACGGACGCGACAGCGCTAAATTCTTGTTTTCGGCAAATTTAGGACAAGAACCTAAAGAGCTAAAAACCGTCGCCTCGGGCGGTGAATTGTCCCGTCTTGCTCTTGCAATTGAAGTTTTGTCATCAGGCAAAAATTCAACCCCGACTCTTATTTTTGATGAAGTTGACAGCGGTATTTCTGGAAGAACTGCAGCAGCAGTCGGCAAGTTGTTGCATGAGCTTGGCAATGCCGTGCAGGTTATAGCTGTTACACATTTGCCGCAAGTTGCCGCAAGTGCGCATAGTCAGCTTTTGGTCAGTAAGTTTAATCGTGATGACGGTGTGGTTTCCGAAATTAAAACGCTGGATCATGCAGGTCGCGTTGAAGAAATATCACGCATGATTGGCGGTAATGTCATTACTGAAGCCACAAGAAAAAGTGCCCGAGAGTTATTAGGACAGTTTTGCCGTGATTGAAATTGTTGATGTTACTGACAACGATTTAGTTGACATGGCAAGAATTGAGTCAGCTTCTATCGTTCACGAATGTCGCTCTGACGGCTATGCGCCGAGCATTGAGGAGCTTATTTCTCTTTGGGGCAATAGATTTTTGTTTAAAAGCCATAAAGCTTATTTGTTAAAAGAAAACGGTGCGGCAAAAGGAATGATGGGAATGCAGCTGCCGCTCAAAAAGGGAATTATTACGGCTTTGTACATTGATCCGCAGTTTTTTCGTATGGGATACGGAAAACTTTTAGTGGCAAAAGCAGAACAGGTAGTTGTAGCAAACGGCGGAAATTCTCTGGTTGTTGAGGTACAAAAGCACAATTTTAGGGCACAAGAGTTTTATAAAAGATTACAGTTTGTTGAAACTAAAGTAAAATTTACACATCTTATAGAATTAAAAAAGGAGCTGGTTTAAATGCTTAAGGTCGGTATTGTCGGAATTAGCGGAAGAATGGGGCATGTCCTTTGGGATTGCTGTCTTGGCATGGATAGCCTTAAAGTCGTATGCGGTATTGATCGCAACACTGACGGGGTTCCGGTAGGATGCAATGTGGAAGTAGTTGAGAATGTAAACGATCTTAAGACCGTTCCTGACGTGTTTGTTGATTTTACCCGTCCTGATTGCTCTTTAGAAGTGTTGAATTTTGCCAAAGAGCATCATATAAGCTATGTTCTCGGAACTACCGGATTTAGTGAAACCCAAAAAGCCAAAATCAAAGAAGCTTCAAGACTTATTCCCGTAGTTTTTGCGGCTAATTTCTCAGTCGGAATTAATATTTTGTTGTCTTTAATAAAAAAGACCGCAGAAATCATGCAGGATGCCGATATTGAAATAGTTGAAGCACATCATCGTTATAAGGTTGATGCCCCGTCAGGAACTGCGCTTGCCATGGGCGAAGCTGCAGCTGCAGGACGCAATGTCAACTTAAATGATGTCATGGTGGCAGGACGCAACGGCGTAACCGGTGAGAGACAGTACGGAACTATCGGATTCTCGTCTATTCGCGGCGGTGATATCGTCGGTATGCATAACGTTATGTTCTGCTGTGACGGTGAAAGAGTTGAATTAAATCACGTGGCTTCAAGCCGCGCAACTTTTGCCCGCGGAGCTTTGCGTGCTGCAGCTTGGCTTGAGGGTAGAAAACCCGGACTTTATACTATGAATGATGTTTTATCTTTGCAAAAAGACTAAACGTCTTTAATTTCGTATTGTTTAGTTGAAAAGCTCTCTTATATGGAAACAAGAGAGCTTTTTATTTTGGCAGGTATTAAGCGTTAAGCTTTAAAAGATTGTCGTTATCAAAATAATCAATCTTCATGGCACGGCGGACGTCGCGCATGGTGTCTGCAGCAGCGTCTTGGGCAACTTTAGTGCCGGTTTGCAAGATATCGTAAACATCAGGAAGCTTTTGTTCCCACATTTTTCTTTTTTCAAGAATAGGGCGCAGCTCGGTCTGAATAACATTGTTCAAGAATTTCTTAACCGTCATATCACCAAGTCCGCCTCTGCGATAATGCTCTTTTAGTTCTTCAAGGCAATTATACTCAGGCAGGAATTCGGCAAAGTACTCATCTTTACAGAAAGCATCAAGATAGATAAACACCGGATTACCTTCTGTATGACCCGGATCGTCTTTCTTGATATGGGTCGGATCGGTAAACATTGACATAATTTTCTTCTTAATTACGTCAGGCTCATCGGATAAGTAAATGCAGTTGCCAAGAGATTTACTCATTTTTGCCTTACCGTCTATGCCTGGTAAACGCAGACATGCTTTATTGCTTGGTAATACGATTTCAGGCTCGACTAAGGTTTCACCGTAGATTTCATTGAACTTTCTGACGATTTCACGGCATTGCTCGATCATAGGTTCTTGATCTTCGCCGACAGGAACTGTCGTGGCACGAAATGCGGTGATATCTGCAGCTTGGCTTACCGGATAACTGAAAAATCCTAAAGGAATGCTTGCTTCAAAATTTTTCTGCTTAATCTCATTCTTTACGGTCGGATTGCGTTGGACACGTGCGACGGTAACGAGATTCATATAGTAGAAAGCAAGTTCAGCAAGCTCTCTTACCATTGATTGGATAAAAATACATGATTTGTTCGGATCGATGCCGCAGGACAGGTAGTCAAGAGCGACTTGCATAATGTTTTGACGAACTTTTTCAGGGTGTTCGGCGTTGTCGGTTAATGCCTGGGCGTCAGCAATCATGATAAAAACTTTATCGTAATTACCGGAGTTCTGTAAAGCAACGCGCTCTTTAAGGGATCCTACATAATGACCGACGTGGAGACGTCCTGTAGGACGGTCTCCGGTTAAAATTATTTTGCTCATAAGTCTCTTCTATTTAATATTTTTTAATTTTGCTCGGATATTCTAAGACCGTTTTTTTATTGACGGCAGACAAAAAGAATAGGGTTAAACTAAACGAGCTTTTTTTGCTGGGCATTACTATATCACAGATATAGCAAGCTTTTTGTATGTTAAAGGATATCGCTTAAAAATAATCGTTGTTTTGTGTTTAGGAATTTAGACAGGAAAATAATTTTGTTAAGAGACAGACAAAATAAAACCCTTAATCAAAAATAATTAAGGGTCTTTTTCTAAAAGCCGCAAGTTCATGCGGCTTTATAGTAAGTTCTTTCTTATAAGGAAGAAAGAATACCGCCGTCAACGGCAATAAGCTGACCGGTGATAAAGTCAGCAGCCGGAGAAGCGAGGAACAATACTGCACCTGCAACTTCCTCAGGCTTGCCCCAACGGCCGGCCGGAGTGCGGTTGCAAATGAAGGAATTGAACTTCTCGTCTTCAATAAGCGGAGTGTTCATTTCAGTTGAAATGTAACCCGGGATAACGGCGTTGGCCTGAATGTTGTGCTTAGCCCACTCGATAGCGATTGCCTTAGTGAACATCTTAACGCCACCCTTTGATGCTACGTACGGAGAAATGGTCGGACGAGCAATTTCTGACATTAAGGAAGCTACGTTAACAATCTTACCGCCGCCTTTTTTCTTCATCATCTCAAAGCAGTTCTGAGTGAGGAGGAAAGTGCCGGTAAGGTTAATGGCGATAACTTTGTCCCAAGTCTCAATCGGCATGGTCTCAAGAGGTCCGCGGAGGTTTACGCCGGCGCAGTTTACCAAAATATCGATGCAGGCACCGTCAGCTTTAATGCGAGCAAATGCTTCATCAACGGAAGTCTTAGAACCGACATCGCAAGGAATTGCGTGGACGCGGCCTTCATTGTTGACGTCGATCTCTTTAGCGGCCTGAGCTAATTTCTCGGCATTACGGGCCATGATGTAAAGGGTTGCGCCTTCTTTGTAGAAGAGCTCTGAAATGGCGCGGCCGATACCGCGGCTGCCACCGGAGATAAGAGCTGTCTTGCCCTGTAAAATCATCTTAAATTCTCCTTAAGTATGCACTACTAATACATTTCATAAGCCGGATCGAGTACGGCTAAGTCGTAACGACGGCTTTCAGGTCTGAATGCGGCAAGGCACCATAAGTATGCGTTGCGGCATGAAGGGCTTGCGCAGGTCGGATGATAACCGCGCGGAGCGATAACCATAGAGCCTGAAGTTACCGGATGAACGACTGCATCCTCAAGACCGCCTGAGTGCAGGTAGCTGATGTGGAAGCCGCACTTAGGAGCCGGCATATCGAAGTAGCAGTAGGCTTCTTCAAGATCTTTATCATGCTGGTGAGGAGGCCATGAAGTATAGGCACCGACAGCACCCCAGGTAATACCGCAGATAAGACGGGAAGCCTTGGTGTCCGGATCAAGAGTGAAGCTTACTTCACGGCGGCCCAAACCTTCACCGTGGATCTGATGGATCTTGCCGATAGGAAGATCAGGGTCGTAAATACGGAAGCTCGGCTCACCGATACCGTCAAACGGAGCACCGGCAATATAAATAATGCAGTTGTCAACGGCAGTGATTTTAGCACTGCATTTTGCCGGAAGATAGAAGGAGTCAAAGCGTTTTAGATCCAAGTCTCCAAAGGGAGCTTCAGTTACTTTTGCCTTGCCCTCAATAATGACCGGATGAATTTCCAGGGTGTCTGAGCCTACGGTGTAGCTCTGGCCCGGAACCAGATTCAAACGGAACATATTAATGGCTTTGCAGTCGGCTTTTCCGGCTACGATAACTTCATGAAAGCCGTTGGTATCCGGTGACTGGAATTTCCAGTCATGAAGTCTGTCGCGAGTCTCTTTATCTAACATAATTTATATCCTTATGATAATGCGGTACTGAACCAAGGTACTAATACAATTAAGAAGAACACCAAGTTAAATCCGATGAAGAACGGAATTTCACCCTTAGCGATATCACCCATCTTCATGTGTGTTACAGATGAAGCTGCAAACAGGTTGACGGCAACAGGAGGTGTCATGGTGCCGATAACGTTGGAGATGGATACGATCATACCGAAGTGAATAACATTGACGCCAAGGCTTTCGGCTACCGGCCAGAGTAAAGGAACGAGCAGTACGCAGGTTGCGATACCTTCAAGGAAGAAGCCGAAGATTAAGAGAATAATGGCGGCGATGAGGCAGTATGCGGTAGCGCTTAAGTGCATTGAAGTAATGAACTCGATGAGCTGCTGGGAAATACCTGCATAGGTGAAGAGCCAGGAGAATGCGGTTGAGGTTGCGATGATGAAGAGCACCATTGCTGAACCTTTACCGGAGGTAATGATAACGCGCATTAGATCCTTAATCGGGAGTTCGCGATAAATGAAAACGCCGACGATGAAAGAGTAAATTACGGCAACGGCAGCGGATTCGGTCGGAGTTAAGATACCTGAGTAAATACCGCCCAACACGATAACCGGAAGCATAATGGCAAAACCGGCTTTATATAGAGCGACCATCGCTTCTTTTAAAGTTACGCCTTTTTCAGCCTTCGGCCAATTTTCTTTTGAAGACAAGAAAATGCAGATCACGGTTAAAACAACGGTGATCATGATACCGGCAACGATACCGCCTTTGAAGAGGTCACCGATGGAGCTTGAAGTAATGGTGCCGTATACAACCATAATGATTGAAGGCGGAATGATAGGCCCTAAGCCGCCTGCTACGGCTAATAAACCGGCAGAACGTTGCTGCGGGTAGCCGCGTTTTACCATTTCAGGATAAAGCATGGCACCGATAGCGATAACGGTAGCAGGTGCTGAACCTGACAAGGCTGCAAAGAATGCGCAGGAGAGGATCATTACATAGAATAAACCGCCTCTTACGCCGCCGACGATTGCGTTGGCAAAATCAACGATACGTCTTGAGATACCGCCTTCGGTCATTAAGTTACCGGCTAATACGAAGAACGGGATTGCCATGGTAGAAGATGAGTCCAAAGCAGTAAAAATACGCTGTGCGACTACAACAACCGGCATGTCGATATATAAAAGAGTTATGGCAGTTGCTACACCGAGTGCCAAAGCAATAGGCACGCTGATAAGGAGCATTATGGCAAAACCGCCAAAAAGTATTAAACCTGTCATTTATTTGCTCTCTTTTTTCTCTGTAGGCTGAATGGGAGTTTTGAACATCGTCAGTAAAGACAAAATTTGAACGATGGTAATGGCACCGAATGAAATAGGTAACGCAAGATAAGGTACTACCATAGGGATGCCTAAGCCTGCAGAAACCTGTCCTGAATTGATTTGGGTTTGGACAATGGTTAATGAGCAGACGAACATAGCAATGGAGAAGCAGATAATGATGGCTTTAACAATCATCTGCAGTGTGCGCTTAACTGCAGGGGTGCATTTATCAACGATTGCAGTGATGGAAATCTGAGAACCATCGCGCAGACCTGCTTCAGTAGCAAGCAAGGTCATGTAGACCATGCAGTAACGGGCCAATTCGTCAAACCAGGAAATACTGGCTCCGATTAAGTTGCGGTTAACAACCTGAGCAAAAGCTGCGAGCGACATTACGATAAAGCATAGCGCAATAATGCCGTTTTCGCATTTATTCAGAGTTTTACCTAAAGATTCCATTATTTTCTTTCCATTTAAAATGAGGGCGCAAATGTGCCCTCATATTGGTTAGTTTTTAGAACAATTATTTTGTAGAAGCAACAGCCTCTTCGACGGCGTCAACCCATTCCTGCGGAACATGAGAACGGAGCTTTTCAACTTCAGGGAGAACCTTAGCCTTCATAGCTTCACGATCGATGTCGTAGAACTGAACGCCAAGTTTCTTGAGTTCAGCAACGGCATTGTCGTTGATTTCCTGAAGGTTCTTTCTCTGCCAGTCAACAGCAATCTTCATTGCTTCTTCTACCTTAGGCTTTAACTCATCAGGGATCTTCTTCCATGCACGATCAGAAACGCCGACCAAGATGTAGGTGAACTGGTGCTTGGTATTGGTTACGTTCTTGATAACTTCATAGTAACGGTTAATGAGCATGTTTCCGACTGCGTTTTCGCAAGCGTCAATGGTACCCTGCTGTAAAGCGGTGTACTGCTCGGTAGCGGGCATCGGGGTGGCAATGGCGCCGACAGCGTTAAAGGCAGCGATCTGCATCTTGTTTTCCATGGTACGGATCTTTACGCCTTTAAAATCATCAACAGACTTGATCGGGTTCTTGGAGAAGGTATCACGGAATCCGGACTCAAGCCATCCGATGATATGGATGCCCTGAGCTGCAGCTTTCTCTGCAACCAACTGACCGAGCTTACCGTCAACAGCGGCGTGAGCCTGTTCAACGGTATCGAAAAGGAACGGCTGGTCAAGCAATACCATCTCAGGGATGAACTGTGACAAAACGGTATTTACTACGGAAACCATGTCCATGGTACCCATCTGAGCGCCTTCATACATTTCACGCTCGCCGCCTAAAGTACCGCCTGCTAAAACTTTAACCTGAACTTTACCGTCGGTTAAGCGTGCGCACTCATCGGCAAACTTCTGACCGCCCATAGCATAGCTTGAAGAGGCAGGATCAACGAAGCCTAATCTTAAAGTGATGGTATCGTCGGCAAAAGCACCGGTGCTGGTGAACATGGCAGCAGCAACAGCGGCAGCAGTAAGATACTTCTTGAATGATTTCATATTTATCTCCCAAAGAGGCAATGAAAAAAATCTTGCATACAAAAAGAAAATTAAAACAGGATCAACTTTTCCGCATAATTTATCTATGAATAATAGTTTGAGCTTTGCTTTTTTGAAAGTTTATTCATTAAAAAATGTAGATTTGATCATAAAAATAGCAAAGATTTTTCTTCTTTCATCAGATCTATTTTATTGGTAAATTTTTTAC
>NZ_CAJKVK010000027.1 GCF_905203285.1 uncultured Succinatimonas sp. | reverse complement strand
GCTCTGCGGAGCTTCGGGGTAAAGAAATCGGAAAAGCCGAAGGCAGGGCTGAAGGACTAACTGAAGGAATAGCAAAAGGAAGAACTGAGGGTAAAGCTGAAGGCAGAGTTGAAGGCAAGAAGATTCAGGCACTGGAAACGGCTAAAACCTTGCTTGAGATGGGGTTATCCATACAGCAAATCATAAAAGCGACCAGTCTTTCCGAATCCGAAATTATGCAGCTAAAAAATAACATTTAGTCAACACATTAATATTTGTAAAAACGATCTGAGGTAAATAAGAATCTAGACAGCAGAAAAAAGCCATCTTCCAGAAGTGAAGATGGCACACGCGGGAGAGAAAAGTTTTTACTGTTCTATTTTTTCTGAAATTGCTTCGGCAGCAGGATTTACCTGTACGAGCATTTGGGCTTGAGTCGCTGCTTCTTCGGGCTTCTTGCCTTCAGTAAGTTCAGCAAGCGCGCGAGCAAGTAATGCAACGGCCAAATAGCGGTTAACCATGTTGCGCACGGTCCCTAAAAAGGTCAGGTAAATTTCAGAGGATCGCATTGAAATCTTTTCGGTTCCGATAAGATTTACCAGATCAAGCTGAGATTTGTCGATGCTGCGGTTTAATTTCTTGGCTCGTTTGGCAATACCGTCCATATTGTCTGAGGATGGTTCTTTGGACATGGCTTCAATATAAAGGGCAAATCTTTGCAGTTTTTGCAGTAATTCTTCAAGATTGTCTTTAAGTTGTCCGCCGAAAATAGTATGACGGTTTGCAACATGAACGACCGCTTGGGAAAGAGCGTAGTGAACAGACTTAGATACTTCATACATGTTGGTAAAGGACAGATAGAAATAATGATTGGCATCAATATTTACTTTCTGTTCTTTATCGAGAGCCATCGAGTAATATTCGGAACGTTCTTTTTCCAACTCGTCCATAATATTGAACGCTTTATGGGCAACCTTTCTTAATTTGAATTCATTATCGGCAAAGAACTCGTTGAACGCACGTTCAAGGCAGGTCAAATTATCTTTATAGAAAATCTGTACCGCAGAAGAAATAGCCTGAAGGACTTTTTCATCATCTCCTTTAGCATCAATAACCTGCTGCATTGTTTCAGTAACTTTGGTTTTGGCAAAGTTGGTACGATAAATGATGCCCATGCTAATGATCATAAGGATGATAAGAGCAGGATAACTGAAGATAAAGAAAACGAGACAAACGATAAAAGTAAGAGTGAAAGCACTAAATGCGGTTAAGAACCAGCCGGCAATGACGGTTACTACACCTGAGATACGATAAACGGCACTTTCACGATCCCAGGCGCCGTCAGCAAAAGAGGTTCCCATCGCAACCATGAAAGTTACGTAAGTAGTTGATAACGGAAGCTTAAGAGAGGTTGCAGAAGCGATTAAGATTGCAGAAAGAACAAGGTTCACCGAAGCACGAACATAGTCAAAAGGAAGAGGAATTTCTCCTTTTACTACCGGAGCCTTTACATAGCGAGAAGCAATAGCTGCCTTTATCCCTTGAGGAATAATATTGTAAGTTGCTCGTGAAACATCTAAACCTACGCGGGTAATGACACGACCTACCGGAGTTGCACCGAATTGTTCACGCTCGCCTTGGGCGGAACTTGAAAGATTAATAGATGTCTGAATAACGCGGCGGGCCTTCTTGGAAATCCACAAAGTGGTAACCATTATTAATCCGGCAAGGACCAAATAGAGACTGTTGGCGTGTTCGTTATTATTAAGGATCTCCATGGTCATTAAGTGAGGATCGTTCCCGCTTCCGGTCCATGCGGTAAAGGCATCCAATGCGGCAAGCGGTACACCGATGAAGTTAACCAGATCGTTTCCTGCAAAGGAGAAAGCCAGAGCGAAAGTTCCTCCCAATATGATGATTTTGAAGACGTTAAAACCAATCATGACGAGGAGCTGACCTAGGACAGTAAGTCCTATAAAGAGAGTCCACAAAATTACTGTGGTATTGGCATTGATAAAATCAATATACTCAGGCTTCATGAAAGAAGCGCCTTTTGCGCCTTTCATGACAAGGAAGTAAATGATTGCGGTTAAAGAGAAACCGGTAAAGAGACCGCCTAAATAGCGGTAGCTGTTTTGGAATCTGAAAGAGAACAAAACGCGCAATATAAATTGGACGATAGCTCCGGAGACGAAAGCTACTGCAACGGAAATTAAGATTCCCGAAACAATGGTTGCAGTGCGATCGGATTTGATGTAATTAAAAATTTCGGAAAAAGACTGACCGTCAGAATAAAGTTTGTAGGCAGAAGCACAAACGGCTGCACCTAAAAGTTCAAAAATAATCGAAACGGTAGTGGAAGTCGGAAGACCGAAGACGTTAAAGACGTTAATTAAAATAACGTCGGTAACCATTACGGCAAAGAAAATGAGGATTACATCATAAAAGCTGAACAGTTCAGGATGAAATACACCGCTTCTTGCAACTTCCATCATTCCTGATGAGAAGGTGGCACCGAACAGTACGCCGATTGATGCGACTATTAAGATAATTTTAAGTGGAGCAATGCGTGATCCGACTGCGGAGTTTAAAAAGTTTACTGCATCGTTACTGACGCCGACGAACAAGTCAACGCAGGCTAAGATCAGCAAAAATGCAACTAATAAGATAAAAATGGTCTCTAACATTTAAGCCTCTTGATAGACAGCAAAGATGTGCACTAAAAGTAGGGCACTTGTTTTAAGGCATGAAAATTCTAGAGAACGAATGTTAAATAGAAGTTAAAGTTATAGACACATTCTGGTTAAAACTGATTTTTAAGCGCTTTTTTAAATTTTACTTGTTGGCTTCAAGTAAAAAATACTTGTAAACTTTTTATAATTTGTGTATACTCCCAAAGCTTATATTTTTACAAGCAATTCATGCAAGCAGATTTTTTATTTGTTTGCAAGGGAAGCGCATCAATAATGCGCGGTATCACCCACTTTTAGAGGAAAACCTCAAATGGCAAAGAAAGTTACTGCCTACATCAAATTACAGGTTGGCGCAGGTAACGCTAATCCTGCTCCTCCGGTTGGCCCTGCATTAGGTCAGCACGGCGTCAACATCATGGAGTTCTGTAAAGCTTTTAACGCTCATACCGCAAAGCTTGAGAAAGGTGCTCCGGTTCCTGTTGTTATTACTGTATACCAGGATAAATCCTTCACCTTTATTTCTAAGACTCCTCCGGCTTCTTACCTTATTAAGAAAGCTCTTAACATTCAGTCTGCTTCTCACAAGCCTGGTAAAGAAAGCGCTGGTAAGATTACCCACGCTCAGTTGCTTGAGATTGCTAAGACTAAAGAACCCGATATGACCGGTGCTGATTTAGAAGCTTCAGCTCGTTCAATCGGCGGTACCGCTCGTTCAATGGGCATTCAGGTGGAGGACTAAGACATGGCTAAATTATCAAAGCGCATGAAGGAAATCCGTTCCATCATTGACAGATCCCGTGAATATCCGGTTACCGAAGCTTTTGAGACTTTGATTAAGTGCCCGAAAGCCAAATTCGTAGAAAGCGTTGACGTTGCTATTCAGTTAGGTATTGATCCGACCAAGTCCGATCAGAACGTTCGTGGCGCAACCGTATTGCCTCACGGCAACGGTCGTACCGTTCGTGTTTGCGTGTTTACTCAGGGCGCTGCCGCCGAGGCCGCTAAGGCTGCCGGTGCAGATCTCGTCGGTATGGACGAGCTTGCCGCTGAGATTAAGAAAGGCATGATGGACTTTGACGTCGTCATCGCTTCTCCTGATGCAATGCGCGTTGTCGGTCAGTTAGGTCAGATCTTAGGTCCGCGCGGTTTAATGCCGAACCCTAAAGTCGGTACCGTTACCCGTGACGTAGCTCAGGCTGTTAAGAATGCTAAATCAGGTCAGGTTCGTTATCGTAACGACAAGACCGGTGTTATTCAGGCTTCCATCGGCAAAGTTAACTTTACCGTTGCACAGCTTACCGATAACCTCAATGCTTTGTTAGGCGCCATTACCAAGGCAAAGCCTGCTTCATCTAAGGGCACCTACATTAAGAAGGTCTGCGTTTCCACCACCATGGGCGGAGGTGTTACCGTAGAAAAATCTTCTCTGAACGCCGATACTTCCGTTCAGGCATAAGAATTTTAATGCCCTTTCCTTTTTAAGGGCATTAATCCACATTTGGCCGGGAGCTAGCTCCCTCCAAAGACCGCAGGGGGAAGTATCCTTAATAACCTGCGCAGGCGGAACAAGCTCCACAGGAATTTTCCTTTGGAACTGATTCCGGTAGTAATTCCCAGATGGGAAAAACCGTTCGTAAGAACATTCCAGGAGTCACTGCTAAGATGGCAATGAATATCGAAGACAAGAAGGCAGTTGTTGCCGGTGTCAGCGAAGTAGCCAAAAAAGCATTGTCAGCTGTTGTTGCCGATTCTTGCGGCATTCAAGTAGCTCAGATGACCAAACTCCGTAAGGACTGCCGTGCCAACAACGTTTACTTACACGTTGTTCGCAACACTCTCCTTAGCCGTGCCGTTGAAGGCACAGAGTTTGAGTGCCTCAAAGATGCATTCAAGGGCCCGAGCATTATCGGTTTGTCCATGGAGCATCCGGGCGCAGCTGCTCGTTTGTTCAAAGAGTTTGCAAAGACCAATCAGAATTTCACCGTTAAAGCTTTAGCTTTTGAAGGTAAATTCTACGACGGCAAAGACATTGACGTGCTCGCAAGCTTGCCGACCTACGAGGAAGGCATCGCCAAGTTGCTTGCTACCATGAAGGAAGCTGCAGCTGGTAAGCTCGTTCGCACTCTTGCTGCTTTGGGCGATAAATTACAGGCTGAAGGCGGCGAAGCCGCTCCGGCTCAGGCTGAATAAGCCTTGTCACTTTTCGATCAGGCTTGGCCTGACATAACATTTTAAAGGAAAAATAAAATGGCTTTATCTAAGGATGAAATCATTGATGCAATTGCTGCAATGAGCGTTATGGATGTTGTTGAGCTCGTTAAAGCAATGGAAGAGAAGTTTGGTGTTTCTGCAGCTGCTGCTGTTGTTGCCGGTCCTGCTGCCGGTGCTGCCGCCGCTGAAGAGAAGACTGAGTTCGACGTAACCTTGAAGGAAGTCGGTGCTAACAAGATTGCCGTTATTAAGGCTGTTCGTACCGCTACCGGCCTCGGCTTGAAGGAAGCTAAGGACTTAGTTGAGTCTGCTCCTGCCAAGATCAAAGAAGCTCTTCCTAAGGAAGAAGCTGAAGCTTTGAAGAAGGCTTTAGAGGAAGCTGGCGCTAAGGCTTCTTTAGACTAATTTTAGTCTCTACATAGCCGGCTTTGCACCAAGCCGGTTGATAGTTTAGCTATCAAAAATTTTGCAACCCGAGCCCCCGCAAGAGGACTCGGGTTCGGTGCCTGATTAAGAGCATGATGCAATCGCATCTCTCACCGCGAAACAGATCAACCTGAGGACCCCCAATCCATGGTCTACTCGTATACTGAGCAAAAGCGTATCCGCAAGGATTTTGGCAAGAGAGTAAAGGTTTTAGATACCCCGTATTTGCTTGCAGTTCAGCTGGATTCGTTCAAACAGTTCATTAGCTCCGATCCTAAGAGCGAAAACGGACTGGTCGCCGCTTTTAAGAGCGTTTTCCCGATCCGCAGTTATTCAGGTAATGCTGAACTTTGCTATAACAGTTTCCATTTGGGCGAGCCGAAATTTGATGTCCGTGAATGCATGATTCGCGGCACTACTTATTCCGCCCCTTTAAAGGTTAAGCTCAGCCTGGTCAGGTATGAAAAAGATGCTCCTAAGACTGTAAAAGAGCGTATTGACCAGGATGTATACATGGGCGAAATTCCGCTCATGACTGACAACGGTACCTTTGTAATCAACGGTACTGAACGCGTTGTTGTTTCTCAGTTGCACAGAAGCCCCGGTGTATTTTTCGACAATGATAAAGGCAAAACTCATCCGGGACGTATTTTATTCTCCGCTCGTATTATTCCTTATCGCGGTTCATGGCTTGATTTTGAATTTGATCATCGCGATAACATGTTCGTACGTATTGACCGCCGTCGTAAATTGCCGGCATCAATACTTCTGCGTGCTTTAGGTTATACCACCGAGCAGATCCTTGATTTGTTCTTTGATACCGTGGACATTGAGTTCAAAGGTACCAAGATCAACATGGAGCTCGTGCCTGAGCGCTTGCGCGGCGAAACAGCTTCTTTTGACATTAAGCTCAACAAGAAAGTTTTAGTCGAAAAAGGCAAGAAGATCACTGCCCGTCATATTCGCGAGCTTAAGAAAGCTGACGTTACTTCAATTGAGGTTCCGCAAGAGTATCTTTACGATAAGATCGTAGCTCATGATTACGCAACTAAAGACGGAACTCCGGTTGTCGCTGCCAATACCATTTTAAACGAAACTGTCGTTAACACTATTCGTGATAACGGTATTAAGAAGATTTCAATTCTTTATACCAGCCAGGTTGACGAAGGTCCGTTTATTGCCGAGACTTTAAGAAACGACACAAGCCGTGATTTGACTTCTCCTGAGGCCGATCGCCTTGCCGCCTTGTATGAAATTTACAAGATGATGCGTCCGGGTGAGCCTCCTACCGCAGAAGCCGCAGAGACTTTGTTCCATAACCTTTTCTTTGCCGAAGAGCGTTATGATTTGTCTTCCGTCGGCCGCATGAAGTTCAATTCCCGTTTTGTCGAGACTAAGTACTTTAAACTCGGTATCGAACGTGCTTTTGCCGACGAGTCAGTATCAGTTAATACCAAGGACTCTGATATTGTCGTTGCTAACGGTTATGTTTACGCATCTTTCCCGAAGGTAGTTGATATTGTCAAGGCTCACCTTGATCAGGGTGAAGTTGACTGCATGCCTAATACCGTTCCTGAAAAGTGCGCCGAAAAGCTTCTTGACTTCCTTGATACTTTGTTAATCAAAGCCGACAAGGATCCGATGGCTCCTGCTGCCGCCCGTTATCTGCATAAAGTAAAGATTAACGTGGGTGATGATGTTGTAGCTTTCGATCGTGCCGTAATTTTCCCGTTATCCGAGCTCAACCTTAATGTAAACGTTAAGGATCTTGAAGCAAAGGTTACCGACAACCGCGGCAAAGCTTTACATTTAGAGCCCAATCAGCCTGAGGAAGAGCGCGGTACTTTATCTAATAACGACATTATTAAAGTAATGCGTTATTTGGTTAAGATTAGAAACGGTAAAGAGAATATTGACGATATTGACCATTTGGGCAATCGTCGTATCCGTTCAGTCGGCGAAATGGCCGAAAACCAATTCCGTATCGGTTTGGTCCGTGTCGAGCGTGCCGTTAAAGAGCGTCTGTCTTTAGGCGATCTTGATAATACCACTCCGCAGGAACTTATTAACGCTAAGCCGATTAGCGCAGCCATTAAAGAGTTTTTCGGTTCAAGCCAGTTGTCTCAGTTCATGGATCAGAACAACCCGCTGTCTGAGGTTACCCATAAGCGCCGTATTTCCGCTTTGGGCCCGGGCGGCTTAACCCGTGAGCGCGCAGGCTTTGAAGTTCGAGACGTACATCCGACTCACTACGGTCGTTTGTGCCCGATTGAGACTCCGGAAGGTCCGAACATCGGTCTTATTAACTCTTTGGCAGTGTTTGCCCGCTGCAATGACTACGGCTTCCTTGAGACTCCTTACCGCCGCGTAAAGGACGGAATGGTGTCTGAAGATTTTGAGTATCTTTCTGCTATTGATGAAGGACAGTACGTCATTGCTCAGGCTAATACCGATCTTGATGAAAACGGTCATATCATTGATGACTATGTACAGTGCCGCTATAAGGGCGAGTCAACCGTAAGAAGAGCATCCGACGTTCAGTTTATGGACGTTTCTCCGCAGCAGGTTATTTCAGTTGCTGCCGCATTGATTCCGTTCCTTGAGCACGACGACGCTAACCGTGCCTTGATGGGTGCAAACATGCAGCGTCAGGCAGTCCCTACCGTCCGTTCCGAGAAGCCTTTTGTCGGAACCGGTATGGAGCGTGCGGTTGCTGTCGACTCCGGTGTTTCCATTATTGCCCGCCGCGGCGGTATTGTTGACAATGTCGACGGTGCCCGCATCGTCATTCGCGTCAACCCCGACGAGATTGAGGGCAGCCATGATGCCGGCATTGATATTTACAATTTGGTTAAATACACCCGTTCCAACCAGAACACCTGCATTAACCAGCGTCCGTGCGTGTCTTTACACGAGAAGGTCGTAGCAGGCGACGTTCTTGCCGATGGTTCTTCAACCGATTTAGGTGAGCTTGCCTTAGGCCAGAACCTGCGTGTAGCTTTCATGCCGTGGAACGGTTATAACTATGAAGACTCTATCTTAGTATCAGAGCGTGTTGCGGCAAAAGATCGTCTTACTACGATCCATATTCAGGAATTATCCTGTGTAGCTCGTGACACTAAGCTCGGTCCTGAAGAAATTACCGCTGATATTCCTAATGTCGGTGAGGCCGCATTATCCAAGCTTGACGAAGCCGGTATCGTTTATGTCGGTGCAGAAGTCGTCGGCGGAGATATCTTGGTCGGTAAGGTAACTCCGAAGGGTGAGACTCAGCTTACTCCTGAAGAGAAGCTCTTGCGTGCTATTTTCGGTGAGAAAGCTTCCGAGGTTAAAGATTCCTCATTGCGCGTTCCTAACGGTGTTTCAGGAACCGTAGTCGACGTTCAGATCTTTACTCGTGACGGCGTTGAAAAGGATAAGCGCGCTAAAGAAATTGAAGAGATGCATATCGCCAAAGCCAAGAAAGATTTGGACGAAGAATTTGCATTCTTAAGCGCAGGTCTTTTGCGCCAGGTTCGTGCTCACCTTATTAAGAACGGAATGAAGGAAAAAGATGTTGAGAAACTTTCAGATACTGAAGTTTTAGCTCAGCGTCTTGATGACGACACCGCTCAGCGTCAGCTTGAGGAGTTCGCCGTCCGTCTGACCGATTATAAGAAAGAGTATCAGGAAAAATTTGAAACTGCCCGTAAGAAGATCACCGAAGGTGATGACCTTACCCCGGGCGTCCTCAAGATCGTGAAGGTTTATCTTGCCGTTAAGCGCCGCATTCAGCCGGGCGATAAGATGGCAGGCCGTCACGGAAACAAGGGTGTTATCTCCAAGATTTGCCCGATTGAGGATATGCCGTTTGATGAGAACGGAAAACCTGTCGATATCGTGTTGAACCCTCTGGGCGTTCCTTCACGTATGAATATCGGTCAGGTTCTTGAGGTTCATTTAGGTCTTGCTGCAAAAGGTATCGGCGATATGATTAACAAGATGCTCATTGAGCAGAAAGCTATCGCTGAAATCCGTAAAGTTCTGCAGCAGATTTATGACTTAGGCAATACCTCACAGAAAGTCGATATTGATTCCATGTCTGACGCAGAAGTCATGACGTTGGCTAATAACTTAAGAGACGGTTTAACTGTCGCAACTCCGGTATTTGACGGCGCAACCGAAGAAAGCATTAAAGAGATGTTAAAACTTGCCGGTCTCCCTGAGTCCGGACAGATGACTCTTTATGACGGAACTACCGGTTTGCCGTTTGAACGTAAGGTAACCGTAGGTTACATGTACATGCTCAAGCTCAATCATTTGGTTGACGACAAGATGCATGCCCGTTCCACCGGTTCATACAGCTTGGTAACTCAGCAGCCTTTAGGCGGTAAAGCACAGTTCGGCGGCCAGCGTTTCGGTGAAATGGAAGTGTGGGCTCTTGAAGCTTACGGTGCCGCTTACACCTTGCGTGAAATGTTAACCGTCAAGTCAGACGACGTTAACGGCAGAACCAAGATGTACAAGAATATTGTTGACGGCTCTTACCGCATGGATGCAGGTATCCCTGAATCCTTTAACGTATTGCTGCGCGAAATTCGTTCGTTAGGCATCAATATTGACCTTGTTCGCAAGGACTAAGTATCCATCCGGGAGGGTACGCTCTCCCGGTCCAGCCACTACGCAGGAGAAACTGTTGTGAGCATACAGGAAAACGGTCAGGATGAAGCCCTCTTTGAGGGATTCAACAACCAAGCTCGTGATACCTCTGATGATTTGTCTTTAGATTTAGGGTTAAGCGACAGCCTTGGCAAACTTGCCAATCGCAGCAACGCCTTCAAGCAGCGTCTTGAGGATTTTGATGCGATTAAAATCGGTTTGGCTTCCCCCGAGATGATCCGCGCATGGTCATACGGTGAAGTTAAGAAGCCCGAAACCATTAACTATCGTACTTTTAAGCCTGAACGCGACGGTCTGTTTTGTGCCAAGATTTTCGGACCGATTAAAGATTATGAGTGCTTGTGCGGTAAATATAAGCGCTTAAAGCACCGCGGTACTATTTGCGATAAGTGCGGCGTTGAAGTTACTCAGGCTAAAGTCCGCCGTGAGAGAATGGGTCATATTGAACTTGCCTCTCCGGTCGCTCATATCTGGTATTTAAAGTCATTGCCTTCCCGCATCGGCTTGGTTCTGGATATGAAGTTGCGCGATATTGAAAGCGTATTGTATTTTGAAAGCTATGTCGTAACCGATCCCGGTATGACCGAGCTTGAAACCCGCCAGCTTTTAAGCGAAGAACAGTATGTCGACGCACTTGAGAAATACGGTGATGATTTCACTGCCAAGATGGGTGCCGAGGCTATTTTGGAGATCCTTCAGCACATGGATCTTCCGCTTGAAATCAGACATCTGCGCGAAGCATTGGATTCAACCACTTCAGAAAGCAACCGCAAGAAGTTCACCAAGCGTTTGAAGCTTCTTGAGTCATTCGTTAACTCAGGAAACAAGCCTGAGTGGATGATTCTTACCGTTTTGCCGGTGTTGCCTCCTGATTTGCGTCCTCTCGTTCCGCTTGACGGCGGCCGTTTCGCAACTTCTGATTTGAACGATTTGTATCGTCGCGTAATTAACCGCAACAATCGTTTAAAGAGACTTTTGGATTTAGCCGCTCCTGAAATCATCGTCCGCAACGAAAAGCGTATGCTTCAGGAATCCGTGGATGCCCTTATGGATAACGGCCGCCGCGGTCGCGCCATTACCGGTTCCAATAAGCGCCCGCTTAAGTCTTTAGCCGACATGATTAAAGGTAAGCAGGGCCGCTTCCGTCAGAACCTCCTCGGTAAGCGCGTTGACTACTCAGGTCGTTCCGTAATTACCTGCGGACCTAATTTGCGTCTGCACCAGTGCGGCTTGCCTAAGAAGATGGCTCTTGAGCTCTTTAAGCCGTTTATTTACGGACGTTTGGAGATGCGCGGTCTTGCCACTACCATTAAAGCTGCAAAGAAGATGGTAGAGCGTGAAGACGCTATCGTCTGGGACGTTCTTGACGAGGTTATTCGTGAGCATCCGGTTATGTTAAACCGTGCTCCTACCTTGCACCGTTTGGGTATTCAGGCATTTGAGCCTATTTTGATTGAAGGTAAGGCTATCCGTCTGCATCCGCTCGTATGCCCGGCATTTAACGCCGACTTCGACGGTGACCAGATGGCCGTACATATTCCTCTGACCCTTGAGGCCCAGCTTGAAGCCCGCGCCTTAATGATGTCAACCAACAACATTTTGTCTCCGGCATCAGGCGATCCTATTATCGTTCCGGCACAGGACGTTGTTTTGGGTCTTTACTACATGACCCGTATGAAGGTCGGCGCCAAGGGCGAAGGCATGATTTTGTCCGACGCAACCGAAGCAGAGCGCGTATATAAGAGCGGTCTTGCTGAAATGCAGGCACGTATTGCATGCCGTATCCGCTACAGCGTCAAGAATCCTGACACTAAGGAAATCGTTGAAAAGAACGAGCTGCGTCTTACCACCGTAGGCCGCGCTATCCTGTCATTGATTCTGCCTCGCGGTTTATCATATGACCTTATCGATCCTCCTGCAGAGGGTGTTAACGAAGAAACCGTCAAGGAAATCCTGACTCAGAAAGATTGGTTTACCAATGTTTCCAACGTTCCTCTTGGCAAGAAGAAGATTGCCGCTTTGTTAAATAGCTGCTATCGCTTGCTAGGTCTTAAAGACACCGTTATGTTTGCCGACCATATTATGTATACCGGCTTCCGTAACGCTGCAATTTCAGGCTCTTCAGTCTGTGTCGACGATATGCTCATTCCTAAGGAGAAGCAGACCATTATTGCTGCAGCTCAGAAGGAAGTCATGTCAATTCAGGCACAGTACGAGAACGGTCAGATCACTCCGGGCGAACGTTATAACAAGGTTATCGACGTTTGGTCAAACGCCAATGACAAGGTCATGAAGGCTATGATGAGCAACCTCTCTGTTGAGACCGGAACCAATATCCTCGGTCAGGAAGAGAAGGAAGCTTCATTTAACAGCATTTACATGATGGCCGACTCCGGTGCTCGTGGTTCACCTGCCCAGATCCGTCAGCTTGCAGGTATGCGCGGCTTGATGGCAACTCCGGACGGTTCCATTATTGAAACCCCGATTACCGCAAACTTCCGTGAAGGTTTGAACGTACAGCAGTACTTTATTTCAACTCACGGTGCTCGTAAGGGTCTTGCCGATACCGCATTGAAGACCGCAAACTCAGGTTACCTGACCCGTCGTTTGGTTGACGTCGCCCAGGACTTGGTTATTACCGAGGAAGACTGCGGTACTGATGACGGTCTTGATATTACTCCGCACGTATCCGGCGGTGACGTCATCGAGACTTTGCGTGACAGAGTTTTAGGCCGTACTTTAGCCGCTGACGTATTGCGCCCCGGCAGCAACGAGGTCCTTCTGCCTGCAGGAACTTTACTTGATGAGAAGTTCTGCTCAATTCTTGAGGATGCCAAGGTAGATAAGGTTAAGGTTCGTTCACCTATTACTTGTAAGACCAAGTTCGGTGTCTGCGCCAAGTGCTATGGCCGTGATTTGGCCCGCGGACACTTGGTTAATGCCGGTGAGGCTGTCGGGGTTATCGCTGCTCAGTCCATCGGTGAGCCTGGTACCCAGCTGACCATGCGTACCTTCCACATCGGCGGTGCCGCATCCCGTGCCGTAGCCGAAAGCGGAGCAACCGTACGCAATAGCGGTACTATCCGTATTTTGAATGCTAAGACCGTAGTTAATACTGAAGGAAAGGAAGTAGTTACTTCACGTCAGTCAGAACTCCTCGTTATGGATGAGTTCGGCGCTTCAAAAGAAAGCCATAAGATCCCTTATGGTGCCGTTCTTGAAGTAAAAGACGGTGATGTAGTTAAGACCGGAACCACCGTGGCACGTTGGGACCCGCATACTCACCCGATTATTTCTGAAGTGCACGGACGCATTAAATACATCGATATTATCGAAGGCGTTACCGTCGACAAGAAGGAAGACGAGGCTTTGGGTATTTCCTCAATCGAGGTTCGCGAAATTGCCGCTCGTCCTTCACAAGGCAAGGAAAAACGTCCTGCCGTTAAGATTGTCGACGACAAGGGTCAGGATGTATTGATTCCGGGAACTACCGTAGCCGCTCAGTATATGCTTCAGGCAAAAGCCATCGTGCAGATGCTTGACGGCGCCGAGGTAAACATCGGTGACATTATCGCTCGTATTCCTCAGCAGGCAAGCGGTACCAAGGATATTACCGGTGGTTTGCCGCGCGTCGCTGACTTGTTCGAGGCCCGCGCTCCTAAAGAGCCGGCAATCTTGGCTGAGATTTCAGGTACCGTTTCCTTCGGTAAGGAAACCAAGAGCAAGCGCCGCCTCATCATTACTCCTGCTGAAGGTGCAGTTGACGAAAACGGCAACTTGATCCCTGAGCACGAGGAAATGATTTCTCTGTCCCGCAACCTCAACGTATTTGAAGGTGAAAAGGTTCAGAAGGGCGAAATGATTGCCGAAGGTCCTGAGTCACCTCACGATATTCTGCGTTTGCGCGGTGTTAACGCCGTTGCCAACTATATCGTCAACGAAGTTCAGGACGTTTACCGCTTGCAGGGCGTAAAGATTAACGATAAGCACATTGAGGTTATCGTTCGTCAGATGCTGCGTAAGTGCGAGATTTTGGATCCGGGTGACAGCACCGAGTTCCTCAAGGACGAGCAGGCTGAGGTTTCTCATGTCGAGCTCGTTAACGAGAGATTGCGTGCTCAGGGCAAGAAAGAAGTTAAGTACCGTCATATCCTGATGGGTCTTACCAAGGCTTCCTTGTCTACCGAGTCCTTTATTTCAGCGGCTTCCTTCCAGGAAACCACTCGCGTGCTCACTGAAGCTTCAGTTGCCGGTAAGGTTGACGAGCTTCGCGGCTTGAAGGAAAATGTAATTGTCGGTCGCCTCATTCCTGCAGGTACCGGCTTTAAGTACCATCAGAAGCGTCGCGAAGAGATCGCTAAAGCTAAGGCAGCAGCAGAAGCCCAGCCTACTGTTTCAACTGAAGAAGTGCAGAAACAGCTCGGTGCCGCTTTGGAGGCTGTCGATGCCGGTATGAACTTAGGCGGTAACAACTAAAAACGTCTTAAGTTATAAAATAAGCCCGGCATCATTGCCGGGTTTTTTGCAATATAAGGAGATGAAAATGTCTACTAGAGTTTTAAATACTGAAAAAGCCCCTAAGGCTATCGGTCCGTATGTTCAGGGAAAGATTGTAAACGGCTTTTTATTTGCGTCAGGTCAGATCCCTTTAGATCCTGCAACCGGCGAAATGGTTCAAGGTGATATTACTGCACAGGCTGAGCAGACCATGCAGAACGTTGCCGCTTTGGTCGGTGCTGCCGGAACTACTATGGATAACATCGTCAAAGCTACTTGTTATTTAAAGAATATTGATGATTTTGCCGCGTTCAATGAAGTCTATGCCAAATATATGGACGAAGATGCTCCGGCTCGTTCCTGCATCGGCGGAATTGATTTGCCCAAGGGCGCATTGTGTGAAGTAGAAGTTGTGGTATATGTAGGCTAATGCGTCTTTTTTATATTGTCAGTAAATCCCCGGCGTGTGTTGCAGTTCATGATATTGCTCTTAAAAAGATAAAAGAGGGCTTGGCTGCAGGGCATAAAGTGCAGGGGATTTTTTTTATCAATGAAGGTGCGCAATGCGCATCATCTTTATATGAAGAAGGCTCTGTCGGTGGAAAAACTCAGAGTGCTTATATATTGCTTGCAAAAAAACATGATTTTCCGTTGCTGGTGTGCGGAAGGGCATTTAAAACCTGCGGTTTTAATGCCAGTGTTTTAAAAGACGGTTATATATTGTCAGGTAATACGGAACTTATTATTAAATTAAATGATTGTGATGAGGTAAAAGAATTTTGAAATTAAGAATAGTTTTATCTTCATCGCCGTTAAATTCGCCGTTTTTTGAGGACGGTATTGAAATTGCCCTTACCGCGGCTGATATGGAGGTTGAGACCGAGGTGGTCTTAACCGGCTCTTTTTTAGAATATGTAAAAAATGCTTTTCCTGAAGATATCGTTATAAAGAAGTTAAAACAACTTGAGCTTTATGACATTGTACCGCTTCGTCAAGAAGATCTTATTGCCTGTGAAGACTCTCGGATAAAACAGATTATTTATTAGTAAAAGGTGTAATCTCGGATGCGGTGGATTGTACATGTGCGTCATTAATGATAATCCTCGTATACGATATAAGCATCACCTTTAACTAATTTTAAGAATACACTCCACTTTTCGTTTTATTGATCAGATTGCAATTTACTAAGTCTGCTTTTAATGAAAAAGCAGTTCATAATCGTTAACATCAAGATAGCGATTAAATTTGTATCCGACTTCCTTAAAAGAAGAAACTTGTTTAAAACCGTGACGCAGATGAAAACGAATGCTGCCTTCGTTTTCTGCGGTAATGCAGGCGATTAATGCATGGCAGTTTATTTTTTTACATTCTTCTATAAGCTTTTGTATAAGTTTGGTTCCGATATTTTTACCGGTCGCGTTTTTATCGAGATAGATGCTTATTTCATAAGTCTTTGCGTAGGCGGCACGCTCTTTCCAAGGATGAGCGTAGCAATAACCTAGAATCGTGCTGTTTTCTTCATAAACAAAATATGGACAGGATGTGCTTATAGCATTTATGCGATCTTTCATTTCTCTATATGAAAGAGCTTCATTCTCAAAAGTTACCGTAGTTTCATTTATATAGTGATTATAAATTGAGGCAATCTGTGCCGCATCTTCTGTTTTGACCTGTCTAATCATGATGTTCACTGCTGGTTGGTAAAAACATTTACTCTGATTATAAGGCGTTTGTCTTTTTGCTGCTTCTTTTAAGATTTTTGCCTTTTCTTTGGGCGAAAAATTTTTCTAAAAAACTCCTGTAAGTAACAAGTAAAAACGTATCCCCAAAAATTTTACAGCCTATTTATGCCGTTTATAAGCATGTTGTGTGCAATTTACAGTGTAAGTGCCCAAGTTAAAAGTTAAATACTGCTAAGCTTTTGCTTTTCTTTTTTGGAGTTTAGCTATGTCTGTAATTCACTTACTGTTAAACAAATTTAAATTTCAAAAGAGAGATTATGGGGATCAAAAAGAAAGATATTTTTTTGATTACTTAAATTCATTTTATCCGCACGAGAAAAATGAAGGTTTGTCCCCTGCCTTAATTAGTGCGCTTTCTTTTTGTAAAAGAAGCATTAAGAACAATGATAATTCATCCTCTCCCGGTGTTTACACATATAAGTTTGTTGACAGTAAAAACTCTACTATTTTTACGGCCTTTGATGATGAAAAACGCGTTTTTCCGGTAAAAGATCCGTCTGAGCTTATAAACGACAACCTTGATGTGATCACGGTGATTTATAAGAGCATGGCATCAGGAGATAGTTTTTTTAAGGAAAACATTCTGCCTTATATTCATCGCGCTGCCGCTATGTGCCTTACGCTGCCGGCATCTGAAGGAAGTCATGATGCGTTGCCCGGAGGCTTGCTGCGTCACTTGCTGTGCACCGCGCTTGAAAGCATTAATCTTACTTTAAGAAACAGTGGCGAAACAGATTTTTTTAAACAGCGCAGCATCAAGAGTGCCGCGTTTTTAGCGGGAATAAATCATGATTTAGCCAAAATATTTACCGACTTTTCTATATATGCGGAAGGATTTGAATTTAATCCTTATCTTGAGAGTTTTGCCTATTTTTGTAAAAGAGTAAAGGCGAGGGAGTTCACGCTTAAATTTATTTCACCGCGCAAGGGCAGGCATGATGAGTTGTTCTTTTTGTCTTTGGGTTATTTAACGCAGGGGCTACCGCAGATTTTTGCATATGTTGAAGATTTTTGTCCTTTGCATGAGTTTTTTCTGCAAAAGTGCGATTTTTTTAAATATGTAAAAAGTGCTGACATTTCAAGCGTAAAGGCAAGTACCCGCAGTGCAAATCCGTATTCGTTCAACGTAAACGCCTTTTTGGTTCATGAAATTTTATCTGTACTTGGTAAATCGCAGTTTGAGCAGTTGATGCCTCTTGGGATCTTCGTTGTTCCTTACGGACTTTTAGTGGCTTATGACAGTCCGCTTTTAGCGAATTTAAAGACAGACGCTAAATCTTTTAGAGAGGGAGATGATGCGTTAGTTAAAAACCAAAATATAAAGAACTTAATTTTAGAGTGGCGGCGGCAGGGCAATATCCTTCTTGCAGGAAAACTTGCCGTTTACTCATGGCATGAGCTTAGTAAGGATGACGACAGGTTTTTAGTTTACGGAGTCACCATCGCGCTTAAAACCAAAAACCTTAAAAATCATGACACGCTTTTATGCAACGCCTTGGCGCTGGGCCCGAGACCTAAAGCGCTGAGCGCTTATATTGAAAGAACTTATAAAGACAATATACCGGGTGTTATCCGTTTAAATCATGAAAATGAGGATAAGAGTTTTTCACCAGATGTGAATGAGTTTTTAGATGACGATTCACTTAATGAAAACTTGGAAAACTCGCAGGCGATTTTTAATGAGGGAATAAAGGATTATCAGGAAAACTTAAAAGTAACAAAGAAAAAAGATCTTGATAACAAAAAATTAAGCATAAAAGCAGGTCAAGAACATGCTCAAAGCAGCGTTGAAGAACTCAATTTTTTAAGTGAAAGCAGAACTGAAGTCATTAATGATTCAGGTGATGAGAGCAATGCCATTTTTAATTTACCTGACGATCTTAAGGAGGCAGATGGAGATGAGGTAGTTAAAAATAAATGTCCAAAGCAAAAATTAAACCATGATGATGCATTAGGTAGAGTAGATCTGACGGATTTATCCGTAAAACGGATAAAAAATGATGAAAAACAAGAAGATCATAAAGTGCGGCTTTATGACCTTAAAGCTCTTAAAAACGATGAGCCTAAAGAAAGATCTATTTCTTTAACCGGATATAGTTCCAAAAAATCCCAGAGTGCAACTCAATTATCAGCAAATTTGGCGCTTGAATCTTGGCTTAATGCATATTCCCCTAACCTTCCGCAGTTTGATTCTCAAAGATCACGTAAAACTATAAAACCATGAAAAAGATATTTTCTATAAATCCTATAAGCGATATAAGTTTTAAATCGCCTTCTATGCTTGGCAGTGTTATTGCTGTAGTTGGATTGCACGGCTATTTTATTTTTACGGCGTTTGGCTCGCTTTATAATCTTATTATTTGTGCGATCGCACTTTTTCTTTTGCCGTCCCCTTATCCCGTATTGATTAAAAAACTGCGTTTAATCCTTAAAAACAATGAGATTGAAAGAGTTGGTGTTTCTAAGCTTTTGAATGTGTATAAAAAGAATGAAAAGCTTTATTTGGGAACGGGCTTTAAATGGCAGCCGCGGCATTTAAGGTTACTGCAGGAGCAGCTTGATGCGGGCTTTGATCAATTAAGCTCCAAACGGCACGGATCTTTTGCCATACACAATCTTGATCTTAATAACACAAAAGATCTTTTAATGTCGATAAGTGATTTAAATCTGCACACCATAATTTTCGGCACAACAGGAGCCGGCAAAACCAGGCTTTTTGACTTATTGGTTTCCCAGGCTATAGTGCGCGGCGATACCGTGATTGTTATCGATCCCAAATCAGATGCTGATTTGCAAAAAAAGATAGCCTTGACGGCTGCACATTGTTCAAGAGATTTAAATTTGCATGTTTTGGATTTGGCAAAAACACAGCACTCGTCGGCTCTTAATCCTTTAGGTACGTTTTTGCGATCAAGCGAAGTTGCATCGCGTATTACATCTTTGATGCCCGACAGCGGTAATTCCCAGTCCTTTAAGGCGCACGCTCATTCGGCGATAACCGCTGCAGTTACGGCTCTTAGAATCAAAGGTGAATTTATAACGCTCAAGAATATTTTAAATGAGCTTGATCACCAGGATCTTTATCCCCTTATTCTTGAAAAGTTTATAAAAGAAATAAGGGAAAATTTAAATGACGCTAGTGTTAATGAATTTTGCAAACAACTTGAAGCAAGTGAAAAATTACTAAATAACAGTGAATTAAAAGCATTTGCCGGTAATAAGACAAATTCGCGTAAGGACGGCGGATCTCTTTTATTTAAGCTTGAAAAGATCTACGGGTATTTATGCAATAACGGTCTTATAAATACGGACGGTGATATTTTGACTTTAATGTCCGTAGCTAAGATGGATCAAGGCTATTACCAGAAAGTTACGGCAAGCGTTATGCCTTGCATAAGAACTTTATGCGGTGCGGATTTAAACAGTTTGCTATCTTCCGAGGATTTAAGCAAACAGCATACTTTTGAGAAAATCGCGGCCAATAACGGCATTTTTTATGCTTCTTTAAACTGTTTAAGCGATCCTGTTTTAGGTGGTTATCTAAGTAAGCTTTTACTTGCGGATTTGTGTGCTTTTGCCGGAAAACTCTATACGCAAAGTCAGTATCGATCGGAGATCGCACAAAAAATCAGCGTATTTATTGATGAAAGCAGTGAGGCTGCAGGAGAGTCAATGGTGCAGCTTTTAAATAAATCACGCGGTGCTGATTTTGCCGTAACGATTGCTACTCAGACTTTTGCCGATTTGGTTAAACGTACCGGATCGGAAGCTGCCGCCAGGCAAATTATCGGTAATTGCAATAACAAAATTTCATTGCGCTTAAAAGACATGCAGACAGCCAAGCTTTTCACTGAAAGTCTGCCTGTCACGGTTGAACCGATTCGCAGCTCGTCAATAAGCTTTAGTGAAAGTCCCTCGGATCTTGATGTTAATTATGGGGTCAACCGTTCTATCACCATGCAAAAATGTCCGCTTTTCCCTGCTGAGGCTTTGCAGTATTTACCGGATCTTGAGTTTGTCGCGGCCCTGTCTGACGGTAACTTGGTAAAAGGACGTCTGCCTCTTGTCGATATTCATTGATTTTATTGTTTAAAGGTTTGATTACCATGCCGATAGTAGATTATTTTGTAAAAGTTTTATTTGTCGCTTTAATTATTTCTCTCGTAGGTTCCGGTTTTACTCGTTTTATTCCTAATTTTTCAAGTGTTACATGTGATCAGGTATATTCCGAGCTTGCGACTTTAAATCAAGTAACGGCGCCTGAGAGTCATCTTTTTGTTATTTATAGTGAAAACGATCCTGATAAGCGGCAGGATACCGATCTTTTTACTTTAAAGGAATGTAAAGCCGATCCTAATTACAAATTAATAAAATTAAGAAGCGTTGGCGTTTTTGAGAAAATTTATATGCATGCACTGCTGCTCTCTCTTTGTGCTTATATTTTGTTTTCTTTAAAAAAGAATGTTGACGTATCACGTCATCGCAGTCCGCATTTTTTTAAATTCTTTTCATCTGCGGCGATAACTTTGCTTTTTAGTTTTAATTTATTTTTAGTTTTGCAAACTCAATTTAATCCGATTTTGTATCTATGTTTAAGCCAAACGGCTCTTTTGGTATTTATAGCCGTTCATCTTGCTTACAGATTAGGCTTTGACTGTTTGTAAAAAGAAGAATTTTCTCTTTTTGTTAATTCAATGCGCCTTGTTGTTTTAAATTGTACCGCGGGCGTATTTTTATCTTTTAAATCTAATTGTTTTAATAAAAAATTATTTTTAATAAACAGCAATGGTCATTTTTTGTCATACTAAGAAAAGAGTTAGAAAAAGGGAAAAGAAAATGGCTGTTTTAAAAAGAGTCTTTGGATCTGCTTTGATTTTGCTTACTGCAGTATTTTTTGTCTCGGGTTGCTCAAAATCAGATATTGATACGGTAAAAGAGAGTTTTTTTGCCGAAGATAAAACACAAAATATCGGAAAGTTTCTTGAAACATATAAAAATGTATCAGGAGGCAAATGGAAGACTATTAAAGATGACAGAAGCCGTGATGTTGTGGTTTTTTACGGAAACTATTCAAATAAGGAAGTTGCAAAGATTTTTCTTAAGGATGCTTCTTTAACTTCTTTTACGGATAAATTTGCTGACTTTTTGGATAAAAACAAGTTTTCTCTTTCTTTTTCCGTTAATTTCTTAATGTCTGCTGATAAGAACAGTAATACCCCTTTTGTTATAAATGCGTTAGGCCTTTCTTCTGGCGGCAGCGGCAGCAACGATAAGCAGAATATCGATTCAGGTGTAAAAGCTGTGGTCGGCAACGATTCTTTTGACAGTCTGTTAAGTAAAGAAGACTCTGTTTTACTTAATTATTACTTTCAAAAATTTGTGGCAGATGAGCTTATTTTGTCGCATTACAAAAAAGCTCAGGTAGTACCGCTTTCCTTTGATTTTGACTTTACTGATTTACCGGGCATGTTGTTTTCTTCCATTCAGGCAGGTGATGATCCTCTTGTCGATTATTACCCGATTGAACGAATTGAAATTTCCGAAGTTAAAAGCGACGATGCTTTAAAGTCGGTTACGTACACTGTCAAAGCATCTCTTACCAATGCGTATTTTGAGGCACTTTACGGTAAAGATGTAGGAAGAAATGGGGAGCATGGTTTTTCTCTTGACTGTAATAAGTTTGATGAGCTAAATGCAAAGTATGAAATTCTTGCGGCAAAAGATCTTACCTTTGTAAAAACCGTAGCCGTGCCTGCACACGATTTCACAATACTGTCACAATGCTTTGATTTAAACGGTTTTAATGTCGGTAGCGGGCAGAATGGGTTTCAAATCTTTTTAGATAAGAATGGCGCGCATTTTTCTTGCAGTAGCTCGTACCCTGAAAACGAGGCGGTTAAAGCATTTAAAAAGCAGCAGGAGCTTTTGTATCGCGTTGATAATGAAGTGAAGATTTCACTTTTGCAAAATGCTTTTATCGGAGCAATTACCGGAAAGAAACTTTCCGATAAAGAGTTGCATGAGGAAATGGTTAAGGGTCGCGAAAAAATTTATAAAGAAAAAGGCTGGACATTACCGCCTTCATTGTTTGCTTCCGCAGTGCCTGAAGTGATTTAGTCTTTTTGAAAATAAGGAGCCTTGATATCGGTTTTTTCAAGGGTCAAGAGTTTTAACCTTTTAAAAAAATAAAAAGGAAGGTTTTAGTTTTAGATTTATTTGTATTGCATCTTTATCAAAAAAGATCAGCGGCTAAAACCCGTCCTTTAGGGCGGAGATCATCGCGAAGAAAAGCTTCTATTTTTAATCCGGGGTTTTCTGCTGCTCAATATATTGCCGAATAATAGACAATATCGGAGCACCTGTGCATGATGAAGCAAAAAAGATAGCGACCATAATGCGTTACCTCACAGCTTAGATCTAAGGGTAGGATACTTACGCTTACGGATGAGCATTGAAGATGTCCCCTTGAGCCTGAAGACATGCTTAAAGATTGAAAATTTCGGCAAATCTAAAACCA
>NZ_CAJKVK010000026.1 GCF_905203285.1 uncultured Succinatimonas sp. | reverse complement strand
AAGGCTTTGATTATGAACTCTGCTGATAGATATACAAAAAAGAGCAGAGTTCAGGCTTTATGCAAATGATTAAATCGGTTTATTAATCAAAACGGATCTGAACTTTTGCGGTCTCAGGAGACAATGCTGCCTGCATTGCTTCGTTGATTTCAGATGCCGGGAAGGAAGCTGACAACAACGGAAGCGGATTGACTAAGCCGCGCTCCAAAGCGTTAACGCAAGGACCGAACTCATCATAGAAGCGGAATACGGAGTTCCACTTGATGCCCTTGGTGGTGAAAGCGCCTAAGTCTTTAGGCTCGTGGCCTAAGCCGTACATGCCGACCTGTGAGAATACACCTTCAGGACGGAGCATCTTCATGGCCTGAACAGCGGCAAAGCCGTTGCCGGTGGCTTCAATGACGGTATCAAAAGCACCTTTGTGTTCGCACCACTTTTCGATTTGCTCAGGGTTTTCTTTTGAGTTGCAGACAAAGTCAGCACCCATTTCAAGAGCGATATCCAAAGGTTTATTACGAATATCAACTACGGTTACGCGATCGGCACCGCATGCCTTAGCGGCAGCGGCGCATAAGCATCCGATAGGACCTGCACCCATAACCAAAAGGTTTTTGCCCATGATATCGCCGGCTTTGTGAACGCCGTTATAAGCAATGCCCAGCGGTTCGGCAAAAGCACCTACTTCAGGCTTCATGTTCTTAACAACGCGGCACTGAACTTCATGAACTACGATTTCTTCGGCAAATAAGCCCTGGGTGTGAGGGAATAATGCTGCAGAGCCTAAGTGCTGCATGTTCTCACAGTAGGTGTACATGTGGTGTTCGCAGTAGTAGCAGTGGAAGCAAGGACGGGCAGGACGCATAACGACCATATCGCCGGCTTTGATTCCGGTAACGGCAGAGCCGACTTCTTCGACAACACCGCAGCCTTCGTGTCCGATAACGATAGGTTCACGGACTACGATTGCAGTGCCGATACCGCCTTCGGTGTAGTAATGCTGATCGGAGCCGCAAATACCGGCAGCGAGCATCTTAACTTTGACCTCATGCGGATCTTTGATTTCCGGTGCCGGAATATCTTCGTAACGAATATCACCCTTTTTATGTAAGACACAAGCTTTCATGATAATTCCTGATTTATGTTTAGTTGATATAAAAAGTGAATTGCTGGATGTAATTTTACATATAAAAAGAGAGAGTTTTCGTATTTTTTTTTAAATAACAAAAATTTGTAATATAGATCTAATTTCTGATTGGAATGCTGTTTTCAACTTATAATACTAGTATGTTAGTTGTTGTTTTCAACTAACAAAACTGGTATGTAAGAATAATAGCTATTTTTGCTCATATTTATGATAAAAATCTATCTTCCAGGATGTTTATTTATGAAAAATTCGGTAATCTTGTATGTAAGATATTAGCTTTTTTTGACGCTGTTTTTTAATGCTTCAAGTGATCTGTGACGGACTTTCGTTAATAATCCGCGTTGTTCAAATCGCTCGTATAAAGATTGGGCAATGAAAACGCTGCGATGACAGCCGCCGGTGCAGCCGATAGCTACGGTTAAATAGCTTCTGTTGCTTTTTTCAATGGCGCCAAGCCATCCGGTTAACATTTCATCGATTTGATTTATATAAAGATTAACTTGCGGATACTTTTCAAAAAAATTTGCAACTTCTACGTCAAGTCCGGTTTTGTTGCGTAAAGACGGATCCCAAAATGGATTGGGCAGAAATCTTGAATCAAAGATAAAATCCGCATCTTTTGCGATACCGTTTTTAAAGCCGAAAGACTCAAAAACAATGACCAGCTTCTTTTCCGGACGTCCGTTGATTAAGATGGTTATTTGCGCCGCAAGATCGTGAATGGATAGTGATGAGGTGTCAATGCGCAAATCTGCAAGGGATGCGATATCTTCAAGCAAAGAGCCTTCAAGTACGATTGCTTCATCAAGAGATAATTTACGTTTTGACAGAGGGTGAAGTCGTCTTGTTTCACTGTAGCGCTTAATCAAAACAGATTCTTCTGCGTCGACATAAATTAGGGTTGTTTTTATTTTTTTATTTTCCCTAAGCGTTTCATACATATCTTCAAAGCTCTGGATATTATCAGGCATGTTGCGGATATCAATGGAAACGGCAAGTTTTGGGTAACGGTTTTTAGCTACGGCAACGAGCTCGGGAAGAAACATAACCGGCAGATTGTCAATGCAGTAATAACCTAAGTCTTCAAGTACTCTTAAAGCAACGGTTTTCCCTGATCCGGAGCGACCAGAGATTATTACAAGATCAATATCAATATTGGCCGGCATAAAAAATCCTTTTAATCTTTTGCGTGCTGCTGAAGTTCACCTAACTGCAGATCAATCTTTTTTAGTAAAGTGGAAATTGTATCAGGTTCGTTTTTTGCTCTGCGCAACGAAACGCACAAATCTTCATTTTCAAAAATTTCACAAATGTTTTTTAAAAAGATTTCCGCATCTTTAGGATCGTCTTGTTGACTGAAAAAGAAGGTATAGACAATGTCAGCATCTTCTAAATCGGTATCTACGTCATTAAAAAAGACTTTGTTTTGCAAAATACTCAGAATTCCGAAAGTCTTTTCAATTTTATTCATTTGAATATGAGGAATGGCAACCCCGTTATCCAAAGCTGTGGAACCGCACTTTTCCCGATCGTTTAACAGCATGTTGATATCAATGGCATGCGTTTTAATAATGAAAGCCGCTTGATCTGCCACATCCTCAAATAAACGCTTTTTACTAAAGCAGCTTAAAGGCGACAAAATCAAAGTATCGGGAAGAAATTCAAAAGAGTCCAACATAATTATTTACGTAAAAGAAAACTTTTACTTCATTGTATAGTGCTAAGGCAGGAAAAATAAAGCCCTGCATTTGCAGGGCCGTGAATTAATCAGTCGTTTTTAACTTTTTCTTTATATTTAACAATCTGTCTGTCAACTTTATCAATTAATGCATCAACTGCCGAGTACATGCTTTCATCGGTAGCCTCTGCGTGAATATTTCCGCCGTTTACGGCGATATCAGCTTTGGCAATCTGATCAAGTTTATTAACTGCCAAAGTTACAGTAATACTGTTGATTAAATCTGCTTTACGCTCCAGCTTTTTGAATTTGTCGACAACAAAATCATTTAAAGCTTCAGTAACTTTAATTCCGACGCCTTGGATGTTTATTTGCATATTTATCTTCCTTAATCCAATCTTGGTGTTGGATAGCTCTATATGGACACTTTATTGTGTTCACACTTTTATAATAGAGCTTTTACGAAAAATTAATAAACAGATGATCAAAATTAGTCAATTGCAAATTGATTTTTGCAAGATAGAGCACGTTTTTTGGAAGATTTAAGAAGCTTTTTAGGCATGGAAGCGGTTTTAGTACAAAACTAAAACCGCCTTTAAAATTAAAGAGTAAAACTTTCGCCAAGATAGACGTTTTTTACTTTTTCATTGGCAAGGATTTCTGCTGCAGTACCTTGAGCAATGATTTCTCCCGAGCTTACTATGTAAGCTTTTTCACAAACATCCAAAGTTTCGCGGACATTGTGATCGGTAATAAGAATTCCGATTCCGCGGTCTTTTAAATGAGTGATGATGCTTTTAATTTCAGATACGGAAATCGGGTCAACACCGGCAAACGGCTCATCAAGCAGAATAAACTTAGGGTTTGCCGCCAATGCGCGGGCTATTTCCACGCGGCGCCTTTCACCGCCGGAAAGACTCATACCTACGTTATTGCGCAGACTTGAAATACTAAGTTCTTCCATAAGCTCGTCAGCTCTTTGCTGTCTTTCCCCAGGGGTTAATCCTTTAATTAATTCTAAAACTCCCATAATGTTTTCCTGTACGGTGAGTTTTCTGAAAATAGAGTTTTCCTGAGGCAGATAACCAAGGCCTGCGCGAGCGCGCAAATGCATCGGCATGTCGGTTATATCAACATTATTTAAAGTGACGGAACCGTTTTCAGTGGTAATGATACCGACAATCATATAAAAGGAAGTGGTTTTTCCGGCTCCGTTAGGTCCGAGCAGACCGACAATCGAACCGCTTTGTACCGAGATGCTTACGTCATTGACAACGACGCGTTTTTTATAAGTTTTACGTAAATGTGAAGCTTTTAACTCGTACATAAACTATTTCTTCTGCTGCTGAAAATCTGACGGAATGAAAGTGCTGGATACGCGCCCGCCCTGACTCTTGGTTTTATTGTTGGCACGCATTGTCTGGGTTTTGACATTATATTCAATGCGTTCACCGACCATGCGGGACTCGCCCTGCCAGACGGTTGCTTTGCCGGTTAAAACGATGAGGTTTTTATTCGGTTCATAATTAATGGTAGCGCTTCTTGAGTGGATAGGTTTGCCGTTTTCCATCATTTGTTCAAAAGTGGTGGGAGATCCGTAAGCTGTTACCATTTTGAGCTTGCCGTCATCGTCGCGGGTAATTTCAACTTTGTCGGCAGTAATCTTCATGGTACCCTGAGTTGCCACCACATTGCCGCTGAAAATGACTTTATTGGCTTTAAGATCGGCAAACTGCTCAACTGAAAGAACGTTGATGGGCTTGCTGTAATCACTTTCAAGAGCAAAAACCGTATAGACAGAGCCAAACAGCATTACAGCGGCGACTGACAGTTTAAGGAATGTAGTGCGCATGAGGATCTCCTGAAATAGTGCATTCTTTGGTAGTAATATTTCCTACTAAGTTGCTTCCGGTATTGGTAAAGTTAGTTCCTTTGATATTGACTTTCCCCGGTGCCGTAATCACGTTTTTAATCATATCAAAATGCATGTAGCCGGTAGTAAATTCAGTAATTGGCGGGTCGGCAAAAAGCGGAACGATTACCACATTACCGTCAAGCTCTACCTCTTTGTTTAAAACCATAGAGCCGACATTTGCGGTAATTTGCCAGGGCTCTACGCCTGATTTTTGGTGATTGTAATAGATGCCCAAGGGATTTGAAAAATTAAGCAAATCCTGCTTTTTGTAATAAATAACGTCATCTGCTTTAAATGAATAAGCCAAAAGACCTTGTTCATCAAAGCTGTCGGCATCAAAATTTACAGCAGTAAACGTCGGATATTCGTTAAGAATGTCGTTGTTTGACGGTTTATCTGCGTTAGAAGATATCCTGTACAGTACGAAAGCACATACTATAAGGATAAAAGATAAAATCAGTGAACGTGAAGTTACACTCATTATTTAGGACCACCGTCTGTGTTAAGTAAACCGTGTGCCATCATTAACAAATCGCAAAGTTCGCGCCCTGCTCCGTGACCGCCGTCGCGATGTAAAATGATAGATGCGATTTTCTGCATATAAGGATGCGCATTTTGCGGGCAGGCGGAGAATCCTACTCTTTGAAATAACGGTAAATCGTTGAGATCGTCACCTATTACGGCGATTTTATCTTCGGTAAGATTGAAATCTGCACATAATTTATCAAGGGCAGGTCCCTTATCAAGCTGTCCTTGCAAAATGTAATCAATATGGACTTCTTTCATGCGACGAACTGTAAGAGGAGATGTTCTGCCGGTAATAACAGCGGCTTTAAGACCTGACTTAAGCAGGTTCATGATGCCAAGACCGTCTTTGGTATTGAATTTTTTATACTCACCGTCTTTTGCGTTAAGATAAACGCCGGCATCAGTCAAAGTTCCGTCGACATCAAAAATGATTAGTTCGATGTTTTTGAGTTTTTCAAAAATGGCTGCATCAATCGGGCCGTAGCAAGTGTCAATTTTTTCCATCATACGATACCTGCGCGTAATAAATCTTGAATATTAAAGGTTCCGATAGGGCGGTTATCTTCATCAACCACAACCATGGCGGTTATCTTTTTATTTTGCATTAAAACCACGGCTTGAGCGGCTAAAGTTTCTGCCTTTATTGTAGTACATTTACGTGTCATCACTGTACTGATGCATTTGTTAAGATCGACGCCTTTATTTAAGGTACGGCGTAAATCACCGTCGGTATAGACTCCCGCTAGTTTTCCGTCATTATCTACGATAGTGACAATGCCCTGAGATTTTTTGGACATTTCAAACAGTGCGTCTTTAATTGAAATGTCATCTTTTACTTTCGGCATGGCTGCTTCCGTGTGCATCAAGTCTTTGCAGCGAACCAAAAGACGGCGGCCCAAAGCCCCTCCCGGATGGGATAAAGCAAAGTCATGTTCGGTAAAGCCGCGTGCTTCAAGCAGGGCAATGGCAAGGGCATCACCTAAGGCAAGTTCTGCAGTAGAACTTGAGGTCGGGGCTAAATTTAACGGACAGGCTTCTTTTTCTACGTGAGCTGATAAAGTGATATCGGCTTCTTTTCCTAAAGAAGAATTTACTTCCCCGGTAATGGCAATAAGAGGAATTCCGCGGCGCTTTAAAATCGGGATCATGATTTTAAGCTCTGATCCTTCACCGGAGTTTGATATGGCAATAACCACATCATCATTTCCGATCATGCCGAGATCGCCGTGGGCGGCTTCACCTGCCTGCACGAAAAAAGCCGGAGTTCCGGTACTGGCTAATGTAGAGGCTGTTTTGGTTGCGATGTGACCTGATTTGCCTACGCCGGTTAAAACCACTTTCCCTTTGCAGCTTAAAAGTAAGCGGCAGGCTTTTTCAAAATTGTCTCCGATGGTGGGAACTAATGCTAGAAGAGCATGGGCTTCGTCCTGCAAAACGCGTTTGCCGGCATTGATACAGGTTTCTTTTATCATTGACGGATTTTTTCTCTTATGGTTATGAATAATTGCTCTTTGATCTTACAGCAAAAGAAAAATTTTTAACAATATATGCAAGAAGTCCCTATCCTTTTTAGGGGGATGAATGGCACATGGCAGTTACCTGACTTAATTGCGAATTACATCAGGATGGTAAAGAAAAATAGCCAAAGGTGATTTTGGCTATTTAAAAACGGGAAAATGCTTTTAGTACAAGCATATTAGTTTGGCAGTTTACGGTTTGATGCAGACATCGGCCATATATCCCTGTGCGTATACAAGAGGACCTAGGTTTTCAAGAGCAACGGCTTTTTTCAGCATGGCGGCATCGGCTTTTGTCTCACTTAAGGAGTTATTCTCGCCAACTTTAAAGAAAGCAGCTTTGCCTTGAGGTTCTAATGTTACGAGTTTTTCGTTTTCAAGATAGCCGAATATTTGGTTAAACTGCATCAGAGCCCGTTCTTTTATCCTGTCCTGATTTAGATTTTGTCCGATTAAAGGAAATTCTCCTGAAATTCCCGACAGCGACAATAAAGTAGGAGCCATATCGATTTGGCTTACAACTCTGTCGTCATTACGAACAGAAATATTGGGTCCTAAAATAAGAGCGGGGATGGAAAATTTGCTGAAGGGGAAAGCGCCTTCTCCCCTGACTCTGCTTTCATGATCGGCGATGATAAGAAAAACAGTGTTGTTTTTGTAATTAGAATTTTTAACCAGTTTGAAAAATTCACCTAAAGCATAATCGGCGTACATGACGGCTTTAAGGCGATCGGGTTCATCGGTTTGAATTGATTGGGGCAGGGTGACTTTTCCTTTAGGAATTTCAAAAGGATCGTGAAAAGAGCTTGTAAATACCACCGAGAAAAATTTTTCTCCTTGCTGTTGTAAATCAGTGTAGGTGTTGTGGGCTCTTAAAAACAGATCTTCATCGCTTACGCCCCAAGAGGCTACGAAAGATGGATTTTGATAATCATTTTGATCAATTATTTCTTGAGTACCGTTTTCCAGGAAATAATTGCGCATATTGTCAAAATGGCTTTCACCTCCGTAAATAAAAGAGGTTTTGTAACCGTTTTTCTCGTAAATTCTGCTTAACGTCGCATATGAATTCACTTTTCTCGGAAGTTTTACGATGCTGTCTAAAGGGCTTGGAGGAAAACTGGCGGTTACGGCTTCAATGCCTCTTATCGAGCGGTGCCCTGCTGCGTATAAATGAGAAAACCACCATCCTTCGTTTTTCAGGCGTTCAAGGTTCGGAGTAAGATTAAGGCCTCCAAGACTTTTAACGAAGTCTGCGCCTAAAGATTCTTCTAAGATAATTACGACATTGTATTTTTGATGCAAAGGTGAGGTTATTACCTGATCAAGAGGACATTTAGGATCGACTGTCTTAGGTAAAGTTTTTACGGAAAAATTCATACCTTCGGCAATAACGTTTTCTTTACTGTCAAAAGCGTAAATATCACTTGAAGAGAGTTTTCCCTGATTTAAATGGGCGAAGGCATAGGCTATGGAGTAGGAAGAGTTCAAAGGCAATGAGTTTGCTAAAGGATCGTTACAGAAACTTATTAGAGCGGGATTGAGCGGACGGTGTCCTAAGGTTGAGCGTACCCCTAAAGGCAGGATCAGTAAAACGGCTATAAAAGAAATTGCCGTAGTTTTAAATGAAGCAAAAACATAGTTTTTAAACAATAAAGAAGCAAGTTTGAAGCCTGCAAATAAAGTTGCGGGTAAAAGAATTAATGCGGAAAAAACCGCAACTTTATGTCCGTTCCATAAAGTACTTATAACTTCTTTTGGGTAGATTAAATATTGGACATAAAGATGATTGGGGCGTACTCCGTATTCAAGGATGAACGGATAAGTAGCCGCTTCGTTGATAACGAAAAAGACGAGTCCTAAGGTAAGATAGATTTTTATAATTAAAATGACGGAGCTGTGCTTAAAGCGGATGAGCGAGCAAAGAAGTAAAAATAAGAATGCAGGAGCGTAAAGACCGCAGACCGAAGCAAAATCGACCCTAACGCCCTGCAGTAGAATATAGAGGATGGAATCAGTGGGGACGCTTGATGATACCCACAGCATAAGACATATGCGCGATAAAGTTAAAAATATTAATGTAACGACAATAAACAGACATAAAGGCATAAGTCCGCAGTGAAGTTTTAAGCGTGAAGTCATAAAACGCCTCAATTAATTGTTGTGTAACTCCTTGACGGCTTTTATTCTTTATAGTTGTTAAAAGGTTTTCTCTTTTAGATAATAAAAGACACTTTTGAGAAAATTTATTGACGTTTTTACAAAAAATGTATGTAACTTCATGAAAACAAGATTTGTTTTTTTGAAGGTTACATTAAGGAAAATTCGTATTTGAAACTTAGTGTCGGATGTTAAGAAAATTTAGATACAATTAGTCTGTTTTCGGCTAAGCTTTGGCTAGGTTTTGTTTTATATTTTCAAAGTAAATTTGATTTAAGCCTTGCAAGGAATTATTTAAGTTGGATGATAATTTAATCAAAATAAAAGATTTGGATTTTTCTTACGGCGGGCGGGCTATTTATAAAAATCTAAGCATGGATATTCCGCGCGGTAAAATTACGGCGATATTAGGTCCGTCGGGTACGGGAAAAACCACATTATTAAGGTTAATCGGTGCGCAGCTTTATCCTGAACGCGGTGAAGTTTTGTTTGACGGGATCAACGTGCATAAGCTTAAGCGTTCTGATTTGTATGAACTGCGAAAAAGAATGAGTATGCTGTTTCAAAGCGGTGCTCTTTTTACCGACATGACCGTATATGAGAATGCGGCTTTTCCGCTTCGAGAGCACACCAAGCTTTCTGAAGAGCTTATTCATGATTTGGTTACGATGAAGCTTGAGGCTGTCGGTTTGCGCGGCGCGGCACAACTTATGCCGTCCGAGTTGTCGGGAGGTATGGCAAGACGTGCGGCACTGGCAAGGTCGATTGCTCTTGATCCTGATCTTATTATGTACGACGAACCTTTTGTAGGTCAGGATCCGATAACCATGGGCGTATTGGTTAAGCTTATTTCAGATTTGAATTCATCCTTGGGAATTACTTCGCTTATTGTTACCCATGATGTGAAAGAAGTGTTGGAAATCGCTCATTACGTATATATTCTTGCTGACGGTAATGTCATCGGCAAGGGAACACCTGATGAAGTGCGGCAAAGTAAAGATCCGAGAATCGTCCAGTTTATTAACGGATTGTATGACGGTCCTTACGCTTTTCGCATGCAATGCGAAAAATCCTATTTGGAGGATCTTTAATGCTTGAATTTGTAAGTTCATTAGGCCGTTACGCGATTAAAAAAGTAACTTCGCTCGGGCGCTCGACCATTATGCTTTATCATGCACTTATCGGTAAGCCTGATTTTAAAAAGCATTTTCCGCTTTTGATTTCGCAAATTTATTTTGTGGGAGTGCAGTCGGTAATCATTATTCTCGTGTCTGGCCTTTTTATAGGTATGGTCTTAGGCCTTCAGGGCTTTAATATTCTAAAAGATTTCATGGCAACCGGATCTTTAGGAACACTGGTGGCACTTGCCATTATTCGTGAATTAGGTCCTGTGGTTACCGCTCTTTTATACGCAGGCCGTGCCGGATCCGCCCTTACTGCTGAGATCGGGCAATTAAAAGCCAGTGAACAGTTGTCGTCAATGGAAATGATGGCAGTTGATCCTTTGCGCAGAATTATTTCGCCGCGATTTTGGGCGGGCGCTATTTCCATGCCACTTTTATCCATTATGTTCTGTCTCGTCGGTATTTACGGCGGTAAGCTTGTGGGTGTTGACTGGCTTGGGCTTGATGACGGCATTTATTGGTCAGGTATGCAGTCAAGTGTTGATTTAGTGGAAGATATCGGCTGCATGGTGGTAAAAGCAATTGTTTTTGCCATTGTCTGTACCTGGATTGCGTTATTTAACGGTTATGACTGTACTCCTACGTCATCCGGCATTTCTAATGCCACTACCGCGACTGTAGTGCAGTCATCCCTTGCTGTTTTGGGATTGGATTTCGTGCTTACGGCACTGATGTTTTAATAAATAGGAAAGTTTATGAAATTTAGCAAAGTTGAATTTTTAGTCGGCCTGTTTATGGTGCTGGGCATTGCCGCGGCAGTGATTATGTCGCTTAAGGTGGCGGGTTTGGTTCTTGACAGCTCATCAAGCACATATACCGTGCACGCTAAGTTTGACAATATCGGTTCGCTTAAATTAAGAGCACCGGTACGCATAGGCGGCGTGCTGATAGGTAGAGTTGAGGCTATTTCGCTTGATGAAAAAGATCTGGTTCCGGTTGTTGATATAGCGATTAATTCTGAATATAAAGAACTTTCAAGTGAGTCGCAGGCTTCGATTTTAACTGCCGGAATTATCGGTGAACAGTACATCGGAATAACTCCGGGATTTTATGATGAAGATTTGGGTACTACATATTTACAAGACGGTGATTACATCAATAACACCAAGTCGGCGGTAGTACTTGAAGATCTTATCGCTAAGTTTTTATACAATTCATCCGTAGGTGATGAGGCAAACGCTCAATAATTAAGAGGGGTTTTTATGAAAAACTTTTTTAAAACCTTGTTAAGCGCTGCAGCAGTCGGTTTGACTTTATTTTCTTTTAACGCATCTGCAGCGATTGATATGACCGACCCTTATAAGATGGTTGATGTCGTGGCGCAGAAAACTTTTAGTGATCTTAAAGCCAATAAAGATAAGTTAAGTGACGTGGCTTTTAGAAAACAGCTTATCCGTGAGGATTTGATGCCGTATGTTGATACAGCTTATGCCGCTTATTCAGTAATGGGCCAATATGCCAAGAACGCCACTAAAGAAGAGCGCAGCGCTTTTACCGAAGCTTTCGGCGAGTATATAGTCGCAACTTATGCCGATGCTCTTGGTAAATATAATAATCAGGAACTTGTTTCCCCTGCTTATGAAAAAGTAGGCGCAAAAGAAACGATGGTTTCCACTAAATTTCTTATTCGTGAACCGCAAAAGCAGGATCTTGAGGTGGTGTTCAAATTAAGAAAAAACAGTAAAACCGGTGAGTGGAAAGCTTTTGACATGGTAGCAGAAGGCATCAGTATGCTGTCGGCAAAGCAGTCGGAGTTAACTCCTCTTATTCGTACTAAAGGAGTTGCCGGTGTTACCGAGCTTTTAAAAGAACATAATGCATCATTAAACACTGCTCCTATAGGCCAGGCAAAATGAATGTTTTGCAAAAATTGACGGTCAAAACGGTTCCTAATCTTTGGAAAGAACGAGAGGAACTGTTTATGTCGGATTCCGTTATGTTTGCGCAGGATGCTTCTGTGGATTCCGCAGGAATTGCGTTTTTAGTACAGTGGGCGAAACATCAAAAGAATAATAAGCTTATTATTAAAAATGCGCCGGAAAACGCTTTGCAGCTTATTAAGACATTCCGTCTTCAGGATTTGTTTGACGTGCAAAAGTAAAGGATTGCGCAATTTGCGTCAGGCATATGATTGATCGGGACAAACTCGTTAAAAAGCTGCAGGCATGGCTTTTAGCAATTGCTATATGTATAGGCTGCATCGTGTATGCGGCCTTTCATTATCTAAGCTTTTTAGCGCCGTTAAAGCCGTATGTCAATTTAGGCCTTGAGTATGTCGTGCCGTGGCTTATTTTTATCATGCTGTTCGTGTCGTTTTGCAAGGTTGATGTAAAAGAGATGCGACCGCGCAAATGGCATGCGGCGCTGCTTGTTATACAGTTGGTTTTAAGCGTTGTTTTTATTCTAATAATAAGGACGACTTCAAGTGAGGCGGTTGTTTATACGCTTGAAGGCGTTCTTGTGTGCGTGATTATTCCGACAGCTGCGGCTGCAGCCGTTATTACCGGAAAGCTCGGAGGTAACGAATCATCCCTTACTTCTTATATGATCATGTCCAATATGGCATCGGCTGTCCTTATTCCGTTTTTGTTCCCTTTTATTACTAATAATGACGCAGGTTTTATTGAAGATTTTCTGCAGATTCTGCCGCGGGTTTTTCCGATGATCGTGATGCCGTTCGTTACGGCTCTTGCAGTTAAATACTACGTTCCGAAATTTCATCATTTTATTGTTACAAAATGTAAAAATTTAGCTTTTTACATTTGGGCAACAACTACTATCACCATTACGGGCGAAGTTTTGCGCAGCATAGTAAATTCAAAAGAAGAAGGAAGCTTTTTACTCTTTTTGGCTTTAGTCAGCTTAATAGTTTGTTTGATTCAATTTTGTATCGGCAAGTTTGTAGGTCATATTGCAGGACAGCGTATTTCAGCAGGACAGGCATTCGGACAAAAAAATATGGTCTTCGGCGTATGGGTCGCGCTCTCGTATTTGGCACCTACTGCCGCTATTTCTCCCGGATGTTACGTGTTATGGCAGAATTTAGTTAACAGTTATCAATTATGGTATCGTGACAAGTGGAATGACCGTTTGCAAAAACAGGGGAAATCTCCTTATCAGGAATGAAGGTTACGTTCTCTTTTGGTGCAAAGCGAAAATTTCCAGCAAATAATTTTTTCTTAAAAGTAAGAGTCTTAAAATGCACTGAAAATGAATTTTCAGAATAAAGCATCAATAAAATGCGTGCCGCGTTATCGTCATGAATAAAGAAATTGTTATTAGAGCTGTTCGTACTTATCTATTGCCTCTTGCTATCGTCACAGGGTGCATTATTTACAGTGCTTTTCATTTTTTATCGTTTTTATCTCCTTTAAAGCCATTTGTCGCCGTAACTTTGGATAAAGCGATTCCGTGGCTTATTTTTACGATGCTGTTTGTTTCATTTTGTAAGGTTGAAGTAAAGCAGATGAAGCCGCATCGCTGGCATTTTTATTTGATAGCCTTACAAACTGTTATTTGCGTAGCATGCACGTTTATTATCCGTTCTTTTCCTGAGGCCGCGTTTGCTTTACCGCTTGAAGGTTTTTTAGTTTGCGTTATAACCCCGACCGCAGCAGCTGCAGCGGTTATCGGCGGAAAATTAGGAGGAAACGAATCATCTCTTACTTCTTATATGCTGATGTCAAATGTTTTGTCGGCGATTTTAATTCCACTTTTATTTCCGCTTATAAGCGATAACGGCGAGACTTTTTGGCATGAGTTTTCAATTATCGTGCCGCGGGTTTTCCCGATGATTGTGTTGCCGTTGTTTTTAGGATTGTTCGTACGCTATTTTGTAAGAAGACTGCATCACTTTATCGTAAGCAAATGCAAAGATTTGGCTTTTTATCTGTGGGGCATTACTTTAGTTTCAGTTACGGGAGAAGCATTGCGCTGCGTTGTAAATTCCGATGAAAGCGGTTTTATGCTTATTATGCTCGCGTTTGCAGGACTTATAAGCTGTGCGGTTCAATTTGCGGTAGGCAAGCTTGTAGGACATCAGGAAGGACAGCGTGTTACCGCAGGTCAGGGATTTGGGCAAAAGAACATGGTTTTTGGAGTCTGGACAGCATTTACTTATTTATCACCTGCTGCTGCGATTTCCCCCGGGACTTACGTGTTATGGCAAAACATAGTAAACGGTTTTCAGATGTGGTATCGCACCAGATGGAACGAGAAAAGAGCCAAAGAGGGGCTTGAACCGTATCAGGAGTAAAACTAAAGCACCATTTGGTGCTTTAGCGTTTTAATTAATGTTTTTCCTCTTAACCGGCGACATTTTCAGGGTCGATTGAGGAAACATCTCCGACGTTAAAATTATCGTTAAACGGCATAAATCCGAGGAGAACTTGAGCCTCTTCTAATGCTTTTACCCAATATTCATTCCAAGCTTTGGCGGTAATGAACTGGGGCTTTACTCCGGAAAGGTTATTCATGGCAGCATAATCTTCAGCATATTTTTCGTGGCACCAGACCGGTAAAACGGTGCTTTTTTCCTTATTTTCATCTTCTTCAAGATCGGAAAGCATAAAAGGTCCTTCTTCTCCTAACAGGATGTAAAGACCCTGCTGACTTTGAACTTTCTGCTTAAAATGAGCTTCACGGTACTCGTCATTTAATTGCAGTACGGCATCGTGTTCTTTATCGGTAAGTTCGTACATAAAATCTCCTTTTTAGGCTTAAAAACCTCTTTTTAAAATAGGTTTTAAAAATTGTCCCGTGAATGATTCTTTACATTTTGCCACATCTTCAGGTGTTCCTGCAGTAATAACCGTTCCGCCGCCGGCGCCGCCTTCAGGCCCCAAGTCGATAAGCCAATCGGCAGTTTTTATAACGTCAAGGTTATGTTCAATTACTACTACGGTATTGCCTTCATCACGCAGTTTTAAAAGTACATCCAAAAGCTGTTTTACGTCATGGAAATGCAGTCCGGTCGTTGGCTCGTCAAGGACATAAAGAGTTTTTCCTGTAGAACGGCGTGACAGCTCTTTTGAGAGCTTGATGCGCTGGGCTTCACCGCCTGAGAAAGTGGTTGCGGCTTGTCCTAATGTAATATAAGAAAGACCTACATCCATAAGGGTTTGAAGCTTGCGGGCAATCTGCGGTACTGATGAGAAGAAATTAAGCGCTTCTTCAATCGTCATGTTCAGGACATCGGAAATGTTTTTACCTTTATAAGTGATTTCCAAAGTTTCACGGTTATAGCGTTTTCCGTGGCATTCTTCGCATTGTACGAAGATGTCAGGTAAAAAGTGCATTTCTACCTTGATGGTACCGTCACCTTGACAGGCTTCACAGCGCCCACCTTTGACATTAAATGAAAAACGGCCGGGTGTATAACCGCGGGCGCGGGCCTCGGGAGTCATGGCAAAAAGATCGCGTATGCCTTGGAACAGTCCGACATAGGTCGCAGGATTTGATCGCGGCGTTCTTCCTATTGGGCTTTGGTCAATACAGATTATCTTGTCAAAATTCTCAAGCCCCGTGATTTCCTTAAACGGAGCAGGGTTATCATTTGCGGTGACGCCGTTTAAGCGTCTTTCGGCAATACGTACCAAGGTGTCATTGACTAAGGTTGATTTTCCTGAACCGGAAACTCCGGTTACAACAACAAAGCAGCCGCAGGGAAAAGATGCAGTGACATTTTTAAGATTGTTTCCCGTACAGCCTTTTAAAGTTAAGAATTTATCTTTTTGCGGCTTTACGCGTTTTTTAGGTATGGGAATTATTTTACGCCCTGATAGATAGTCACCGGTTAACGACGCTTTGTTGTCCATGATTTCTTGCGGCGTTCCCGCTGCAACAACTGTGCCTCCGTGGACACCGGCACCGGGACCGATATCCAATACGAAGTCGGCAGAACGGATTGCGTCTTCATCATGTTCTACGACAAGAACGGTATTGCCTAAATCCCTAAGGTGCTTTAGAGCATCTAAAAGTTTTTGGTTGTCGCGCTGATGCAGACCGATGCTCGGTTCGTCAAGAATGTACATTACGCCTACAAGACCTGCACCTATCTGGCTTGCAAGACGAATGCGCTGGGCTTCACCGCCTGACAGTGTTTCTGCGGAGCGCGATAATGTCAGATATCCAAGTCCCACGTTGATTAAAAAAGATAGTCGGTCATTGATTTCTTTCAAGATACGGTCGGCAATACTATGTTCCTGCTTTGAAAGCTTGATATTCAAGAAAAACTCACGGGCTTTTTCAATGGACATTTCATTGATTTCAGGCAGTGTTTTGCCGGAAACAAACACATTGCAGTATTCTTTTTTAAGGCGCGTGCCGTGGCAGCTGCGGCACGGGTGGGAGGTCATAAGTTTTGCAAGTTCGTCTCTAACCAGATCCGATTCCGTCTCGTGAATCCTGCGTATATAGTTGGGGATAACACCCTCAAACGGCTGATAGCGCGTTTCTTTTCTGCTTCCCGAGAAAGTAGAGAACTCCATGGTTATAGGTTCATCGGTACCGTATAAGAAAAGTTTTTGTTCTTTTTTACTTAAATCCTTAAACGGTTTTTTAATGTCAATGCCGTAATATTTGGCGACGGATTCAAGAAGACGGTAGTAAAAGAAAGAACGGCGATCCCAACCGATGATGGCTCCGTCATAAATTGACTTATTAGGATCAGGAACTATTTTTTCTTCTGAAAACTCCATTTGAACGCCCAGACCGTCGCAGTCAGGGCATGCTCCGTGCGGATTATTAAAGGAAAAGTTGCGCGGTTCAAGTTCCGGGATAGAGTAGCCGCAAATAGGGCAAGAGTAACGGGACGAGAACATGACCTCGGCACTTTCTTCATGTTCGTCCATCGGTGACAAAATTGCCAAACCGTCAGAGGTTTTAAGTGCGGTTTCAAAAGATTCGGCAAGCCGCTGCTTAAGATCTGCGCGTACTTTAAAGCGATCGATAATAACTTCTATATTGTGCTTTATGTGCAAAGCCAGTTCCGGAGGATCGGTTAAGTCGCATACCTCTCCGTCAACACGGGCACGGATAAAGCCGTCACGCGCAAGCTCGGCAAATAATTGTTTGTATTCACCTTTACGTCCGCGCACAACAGGAGAGAGGATCATATAACGCGATCCTTCAGGTAAGGATAGAACCTGATCAACCATCTGCGATACGGTTTGGGCTTTAAGTTCAATGCCGTGTTCAGGGCAGCGCGCAATTCCGACGCGAGCCCACATAAGACGCAGATAATCGTGAATTTCAGTAATAGTACCTACGGTTGAACGCGGGTTGTGGGAGGTTGATTTTTGTTCAATGGAAATAGCAGGTGACAGTCCGTCGATTGAGTCAACGTCAGGCTTATCCATAAGTTGTAGGAATTGGCGGGCATAAGCGGAAAGAGATTCGACATAGCGCCGCTGGCCTTCTGCATAGAGGGTGTCAAAAGCTAAAGATGATTTTCCTGAACCTGAAAGGCCCGTTATGACGCACAGCTTGTCACGCGGAATGGTCAGTGAAATATTTTTTAAATTATGGGTGCGGGCACCGCGAACGATAATGTTATCCATATCGATTTTACGTAAGATTAATATTATTAGAGCGCGATTTTAGGTTAATTGCGCTTATTTTTTATCTGAAATGATAATTTTTCTGGTTAAGTATAAGTCAGGCATCTAAATTTTTCTTTGTTTGTCAAAGTAAAGTTAAGAAAAAGCCCGGTATTCTCTGATATGATAGTTAAGTCTCAGATGTAAGTACATCTTTGCCGGATGCCACTTATTAATGAAACGCACGATACGACATAAAATTTTAAAACACATCAGTCCATAAAAGGGTTTTTATATGGCACGTGGAGTCAATAAAGTAATTTTAATCGGTAATTTAGGTGATGAGCCTTTATGCCGCACTACACATAGCGGTTGCAGCGTCACGAATATTTCAATGGTAACCAACGAAGTACGTCGCAATATTGATACCGGTGAAACAACGGAATATGCAGAATGGCATCGCGTAGTAATGTGGGGCAAGCTTGCAGATATCGCTAAGCAGTACTTACATAAAGGATCTCAGATTTATGTTGAGGGTAAACTGCGTACCCGTTCATTTATGGATAAGCAGGGACAAAAACGCAGCGTGACCGAGATTGTTGCAGATGAGATGCAGATTTTAGGTTCAAGAGCACAATCTTCTTCTTTGCCGCAGGGTAATTCTTACCGCAATCCGCGCTTTAACCAAGGCAACAGCGTTTACGGTCAGCCCAACCAGAACGTATACGGCAATGCCTCTCAGCCTATCATGACTCAGCCGCAAACCGGATATGCTCAAACTCCTATGCAGTCTCCGTACGGTCAGAGCCAGGTTGGTGCATACGACAGCATGGATAACGGCATGTCATCTATGCCTGATGACGATATGGACGCCGGTGCAAAATATAATATGCGCGATGAGGATAATGCTCAGAACCCTCAGCGCAATGTAGCAGGTGAACCTCCGGTTAATAATGATTTCGGCAATAATGACGACATTCCGTTTTAATTAACATTATTACCTTGTCTGCAAAATCCCCAGAGGATCAAAGCGGAGCTGAAGTTTTTAATTAGCGCTTTGATTTGTGTTAATGGGGATTTTGTTTTTTTTTACTAAGTAAAAAACTCAAATATCTCTTGCCTTTAGTCAAATACTTTTAGCGTGTGAGTTCTCACTTTCAATATATTGTTTGTAGCCGCAGAAAATATCTGTTAATACCGGCAGTGTAATCATTACATGTGCTTAACTTGCAATTATAAGAGTGTATTTTTGTTTTCTCTGAATGTGCTATGTCTTCAGCCGATATGTGGCATCCGTATTTCATTGTATTGCATTGATTTTTAACACGATTTTTAAATAAAGAAAAGTCTTAGGCAATATGGTTGTCTTACTGAAAGAAAAAGGAGATAAAAATGTCATCAGTTACTATTACGTTTCGTATTCCTGAGGAGATTAAGAAATCTGGATAATTGTTAAATTTTAGAGAGTTTTGAGTTAACTTTTTGAATCAAGATTTTTTGTTAATGTTATGCGGTTTGTTGCGTAATTTGTTTCTCACTTGATTTAGAGCTTTTTACGTAATATAGGCTACGGTGAAAATACTCTTATGGTATACTTTTTATTTTAAGATTATATTAATTTTAAAAATTTTTATTTGATTTTTCAAAGTGTTGGTGCCGAATAATGTTATTTAGAAAATTGCGCGGCTTGTTTTCCAATGATTTGTCGATAGATTTGGGAACGGCAAATACCCTTGTTTATATAAAAGATAAAGGCATCGTTTTAAATGAGCCGTCAGTCGTTGCGGTAAGACTCGATAGAAACGGTGGTGCTCAGCGTAAAGTTGATGCCGTCGGTAAAGCCGCTAAAGTAATGCTCGGACGTAATCCTGAGAATATTGAAGTAATCCGTCCGATGAAAGACGGCGTAATCGCCGATTTCCAATATACGGAAAAAATGCTGCAGTACTTTATCGATAAAGTTTTGGCAGGTTCGCGTTTCTTTCCGTTTAAACCTTCACCGAGAGTTTTAGTATGCGTGCCTTGCGGTGCCACTCAAGTTGAAAGACGTGCAATTCGCGAGTCTGTTGAGGGTGCAGGTGCCAGCGAAGTATTTTTAATTACTGAACCGATGGCCGCTGCAATCGGTGCCGGTTTGCCTGTTTCCGAAGCATCAGGATCCATGATCATTGATATCGGCGGCGGTACTACTGAAGTCGCTATTATTTCATTGAACGGTATTGTTTATTCAAACTCAGTGCGTATCGGCGGTGATCGCTTTGATCAGGCAATCATTAACTATGTGCGCAATACCAAGCGCTATGAAATAGGTGAATCTACCGCGGAAAAAATCAAGATTGAAATCGGATCTGCTTATGCAGAGCAGGAGATGAAAGAGATTGAAGTTCGCGGCCGCTCTGTGGTTGAAGGAGTTCCCCGCTCTTTCACATTGAACTCCAACGAAGTGCTTGAGGCTTTGTCCGATCCGATAAAAGGCATTATCAGTGCCGTACGTGTTGCTTTGGAGAGAACTCCTCCTGAACTTGCTGCAGATATTGCAGAACGCGGCATGATGCTGTCTGGCGGCGGCGCTCTTTTGAACAATATTGATAAGCTTATTCGTGAAGAAACGGGAATTCCGGTAGTTGTTGCTGATGATCCGTTAACTTGCGTAGCCCGCGGCGGCGGTCGCGCTCTTGAAATGTACGATGCAAGAGAAAGTGAGGTCTTTGACTAAAAGATCTTTTTTCTGAGGTTGCGTTTTGAATAAGCCTGAAATTTCAAACGGCTGGTACATTTTTCGTTTCGCTCTCATCTTTTTGTTATCAATAGTGGTAATGCTTTCTGATATCAAATTAAAGGTGATGAGCGATTTTCGTTATTATCTTGAGACTGCTTTATATCCGGTAATGGTTTTTGCCGATTCTCCGCGTTCGATAACCGATGCGGTAACTGAGCAGTTTAAAAGCCGTGAAGCTTTGATAAGTGAAAACGAACAGCTTGCCCGTGAGCTTTATACTCAGCGGGCTGATTTGTTGCGCCTTAAATCTTTAGAGCTTGAAAATGCTCATATGCGCAAGCTGCTTAATACTCCTTTACAGGAAACATCAAAGCGTATGGTTGGAATTGTTCTTGACGTTAATATCGATCCGTATTTAAAGCGAGTTGTGATAAATCGCGGTACCGGATCCGGGGTATACGTCGGAATGCCGGTTATTACTGAAAAAGGTTTAGTCGGACAGGTAATTTCAGCAAATTACGCAAGTTCTCAGGTTTTACTGCTTATTGATTCGGTAAGCTCTGTTCCGGTTATGAATTTACGCACTCAAATAAGAGCTATAGCATCGGGTGTTGGCATTCATGATTCTCTGTCAATTGATAATGTTCCGCGTAATGCCGATATAAAGGTAGGAGATGTTCTTGTTACCTCAGGCTTGGGCGGTGTTTATCCTGCAGGATATCCGGTTGCGGTGGTCACTGAAGTAGGCGGCGATAAATCTGCGGCTTTTGCTTTAGTAAAAGCTGAGCCTTTAGTTGATTTTGATCGCATTCGCTATGTACTGATGCTTTGGGTTCAGGATGATCTTATTAAGGAAAATACCCAAGGAACGCTGCCTGTTAAGAGTCGTACCGATTCAAAGAATGTTTTAAAACGAGAGTCGATAAGAAAAACACTTGAAAAACTGTCTTTGATTAATCCTAAAAATTCGGACATGAACAAGGAGGCTTTTAATGGATAAGAAAAAGGCTCCTAAACATTCGAGTTATTTATTGTTCTGTTTTTCAGTTTTTATCGCATTATTTCTTGAAATAGTGCACTTTCCTGCCGAAATTGAAATGTTTCGTCCGGATTTTTTGGCGTTAGTGCTTATTTATTTTGCCTTTTTTGATCCCCAAAGAATCAATATGGGGCTTGCATGGATTTGCGGATTGATTTTGGATTTGCTTACCGGCGCTCCGTTGGCTATCAATGCCCTTATCTGTGCAGCGCAGGTGTTTATTATTCGTACGCAGTTTAAGCGATTTTCAAATTATGTTATTTATCAGCAGGCAATAATCATCGGCTTGGTAAATATTATTGCTCACGTTGCCGCATATTGGCTTGAACATCTTTTAGGCGCCGGAAATTATCATGTCAATTTTATAGGGACGGCACTTGCTACTACGGTGGCATGGATGTTTATTGCGTTGTTTCTTAAGTATTTATGTAAAAAATTTGCAGTCGTGCCGTTCGGCGCGGAACAGGAAGATTAATGTACGACTTAATTTTGGCTTCGTCTTCTCCAAGACGTCGCGACTTTTTAAATAACATGGGTTTGGCGTTTACTATAGTTTCTCCTGAAATTGACGAAAGCCCTTTTGATGGAGAAAAACCGTATGATTTAGTGGCACGTCTTGCTCATAATAAGGCTTTTGCGGTGTTTACCAATTATCCTAAAAACGTGGTTTTAGCCGCTGACACTATAGTTGTTTGCGGTAATGAGATTCTAGGGAAACCGCAGGATCGGGACGATGCTCTTAAAATGATATTAAAGCTTTCAGGTAAGACGCATCAGGTTTATACCGCGGTTTGTATAGTGGGTCCTCAAGGTAAGGAAGAATTTGTCACGGTGACAGATGTTACTTTTTCCTCTTTTGATGAAAAATTGGCACGAATTTATGTTGATTCAGGTGAAAGTGACGATAAATCCGGATCTTATGCTTTGCAGGGAATTGCGGCAATGCTTATTGAAAAAGTTAACGGCTCGGTAAGTTCGGTCGTGGGGCTTCCTGCATGTCAGACCCGTGAGGCTTTAGAGCGCTTTTCAATTTTTCCAAGAACGGTTAAGGCGTTAATGTAATTATGTCGGATATTTTTACTAAAGCATCATCAGTGCTTCTTGATCCAGCTGAAATAGACAAAAATTTTTTAGACAAGGCATTAGCTGAACTTGCATCGCGCAAGATTGATTTTGGTGATATGTATTTTGAAAAAAATGTCACTGAAAGTTTCTTTTTGGAAGAAGGCATCGTCAAAGGCGGATCTTATGACATATCAAAAGGAGTTGGCGTAAGAGCCGTTCTCGGCGAAAAAACCGGATTTGCCTACTCCGATATTATTGATAAAACCTCACTTATTGAAGCATGTAAAGCGGCACGCAGCATTAGCGGCGGACATGAATGCGGTAAAGTCAAAATTTTAACGCCAAAGAATTTTGTGCCTTTGTATACCGAGGAAAATCCTATCGACAGTCTGCCTCGCGAGATAAAAGTTTTGCTTTTGGAAAAACTTGATAAATGTGCACGCTTACTTGATAAACGTGTAATACAGGTTATGGCAAGTTTAGGCGGACTTTATTGTCATAAAATCGTCGTAAATACCGACGGTACTTTTGCTTGTGACATAAAACCTACTGCACAGCTGTCAGTGACGGTTATTATGGCAGGTTCTGACGGAAGAATGGAGCAGGGCTTTGCGTCAATGGGTGGCGCTTATCTTTTTGATAGATTCATTAAAGAAGGTGTTGTTGAATCTCTGGCTAAAGAAGCGGTTCGCTCCGCTTCGATTAACATGGAAGCAATTTCGGCTCCTGCCGGAACCATGCCGGTTGTTTTGGGTGCAGGATGGCCCGGTGTTTTGATTCATGAAGCAGTAGGTCACGGACTTGAAGGTGATTTTAACCGCACGAAGAGCTCTGCTTTTAGCGATAAGGTCGGAACCAAGGTTGCATCTTCTGCTTGTACCATTATTGATGACGGGACAATACAGGATAGACGCGGATCTTTAAGTTGTGATGATGAGGGCACGGTAAGTCAGCATACTGTTTTAATTGAAAACGGCATACTAAAAGGTTATATGCAGGATAGGCAGAATGCCATGCTGATGGGAGTTCACTCAACCGGCAACGGACGGCGTGAATCATACAGCTGCTTGCCGCTGCCGCGTATGACCAATACTTATATGCTGCCCGGAAACTACACAAAAGATGAAATAATTTCTTCAGTTAAAGACGGTATTTATGCGGTTAACTTTAGCGGTGGCCAGGTTGATATCACCTCAGGGAAGTTCGTGTTCAGTACCTCTGAAGCATATCTTATTAAAAACGGCAAAATTGATGTGCCGATAAAAGGTGCCACTTTAATCGGCAACGGTCCTGAAGTCATGAATCTGGTGTCAATGGTCGGAAACGATTTGGAATTTGATGCCGGAATCGGCACTTGCGGCAAGAGCGGACAGTCGGTTGCAGTCGGTATCGGACA
>NZ_CAJKVK010000025.1 GCF_905203285.1 uncultured Succinatimonas sp. | reverse complement strand
TCTGTAGCACTTGCCCGTCTGTTTCCCGACGGGGCTGCCAAAACGGCAGCAAAACTTGCGGGACTTCCTAAACCGGTAAAGTGCATCTGAGAAAAAATGAATTATAGGAAAAGAAAGGTGCTCTTTAGTTTTTTAAAGAGCACTAAATTTTTACTTATTACGTAAAATCGCAGGTTTGGAAGGTTCAATGGGCTCCAGCATATTGCTGATGCCGGCTTTTAAGTACACGATCATCGACCAAATAGTTAAAACGGTAGCAACAATTAATAAAGCGGTTGCCAAATAAATCATTATATTGTTATGGCGCCAGATAAGACCTGCTATAGCGATCATTTGAATCGTGGTTTTCCATTTACCGATTTTACCCACGGCCACTACGGCACGCTTACCTATTTCCGCCATCCACTCGCGCAAAGCAGAAACTAAAATTTCACGAGAAATAATAACGATTGCCGGAATCGAAATTAAAAGATTAAAACTAAAATCAGTTATAAAATCACGACCGTGAACTGAATAATATTCAACGATTAACACTAAAGCCGTGCACACCATGATTTTATCGGCGACAGGATCTAAAAAGGCACCGAATTTTGTAGTTTGCTTAAGCTTTCTTGCTAAATAGCCGTCCAACAAATCAGTTAACGCGGCGAGCACGAACACAAATGCCGCAATCATATTGGATCTGGGGGTCGGATAATAAAATAAAGCCACGAACACAGGGATCATGACCACACGCAACAGGGTAAGTATATTAGGAAGATTTAACATATAGAACCTTTTTTCTTTATCCTAATATTATACTTTTTTGCAGCCAATAGACATAGCCGATAACTAAAATCTTGACCGGTCGATCACAAAAGGTAAGCTATAGCTTACCTTTTGTATTTACTAATGATTTAAAGATTGAGTTCTTTTAAAACGTAATTTTTAAGTTTAGAGTAATCAGGATCCAAAGTAACCGACTTACTATCTAAATTTTTACGTTTCTCAAGAGCCTCAGGCAAAGACACATCAATATCCAAAACCTTATCAACATCAGCTTTAAATTTAGCAGGATGTGCCGTCCCCAAGAAAATACCGATTTCATCTTCTTTTAAATGAGAAGACAGAACTTTCCAGGCGATTGCCGCATGAGGCTCTAACACGTATCCGGTCTTATTATGCAGCTCACGCATGGCATCCATGGTTTCTTCATCATTTAAAGAGCCGTAATCAAACGAGGCAAGATCCCAGTGCTCCATTTTGCATAAAGCTTCAACACGCGGCCAATTGTTAGGACGTGAAATATCCATGGCATTTGACAGTGTCGGGATCGTGGCATGAGGGTCCCACTTGCCGCTTTTAAGATAGCGGGGTACGGTATCATTAGCGTTACAGGAAATCACGAAACGGCATTTAAGCCCCAATGCCTTAGCAATAAGACCTGCAGTGATATTACCGAAATTGCCGCACGGAACCGAGAAAACGAGTTTTTTACGCTCTTGTGAAGACAGCTGTGAGGCAGCCTCAAAATAATAACAAACTTGAGCAAGAAGTCTGCTGATATTAATGGAGTTCGCTGAATTAAGACCTACTTTTTCTTTAAAATCAGCATCATCAAAAGCTTTTTTCACTAAGTCCTGGCATTCATCAAACGTTCCGTTAATCTGCACGGCGCGGATATTTCCGCCCAAAGTTGCGATTAGTTTTTCCTGAAGATCGGAAATTTTTCCCTTCGGATACAAAACTACGACGTCAATGCCTTGCTGCTTAAAAAATGCGTCGGCGACGGCAGCTCCGGTATCACCTGAGGTTGCGGTCAGAATCGTCAAATGCTTATTACCGCGTACCGCTGACAGGACACGGGCCATAAAACGAGCGCCGAAATCTTTAAAAGCCAAAGTGGGACCGTGGAAGAGCTCAAGCGCATAAATGCGATCGTCGGCTTTAACAAGCGGAGCTTTAAAAGTAAAAGCATCGGCGATAATACTTTCAAGTTCCGGAACTTCATTGCCGATTAAATGTCTTAATATCACCTGAGAGCGTTCTACAAGCGGCATTTCAAGCAATTTATCAATATTTTCAAGCGGTTTGATTTCATCGGGGAAAAACAAACCTTGATTAGAACCGATACCGCGTTTTACAGCAGTCGCAAAGTCCACCTGTTCGCTTTTATCTTTTAAGTTAAATAATTCCATTAAATCTCAACCTCTTCCACTGTTGATCCCTTTTCGTCAATAAAGCAGACATGAGCAAAACCGTCTTCATTGGCAATGAAATTGCGCTCAAGCCATTCCTTCATTTCAAAAGCATCATCTTTATCGGTAAAAATTGAAAAAATCGAAGAGCCCGAACCGGAAATTCCGGTTGCCAAAGCTCCCAAAGCAGCACCGTAACTTCTTGCCAAATCAAAACCCGGAATCAATTGTGCACGATAAGGCTCGGCAATGACATCAACAAGACAGGCTGCCGCCAATTTTTCATTATGCGCATGACAGGCGTGGACAAAAGTTGCCAGATGTCTGCCGTAAGTTATTACATCCTGCCTGCGATACTGAGCCGGTAATATGGAACGAGCTGCTGCGGTAGAAACTTTTATTCCGGGGAAACATGACACCCAATACCAGTTTTTAAAAGGCTCAAGGCTTTGGCTTATTACGCCGTGCTCTCCGATTATAAGCTGTAGACCGCCGTAGTAACACGGAGCGACATTATCATAATGAATCGAACCTGAAATTTTTCCTTCAAGCTCTCCCATTAATTTAATTTTGCCGTCTTCCCCCAAAGCATTGCCGTGAATGGCGTCAAGCGCCACAACGGCAGCCACGACGGATGCCGCGCTTGAACCAAGTCCCGAGCAAACAGGAAGGTTCTTTTCAAGCACGATGGATAAATTCAGCGCTTTTTTACCTTGAGCCTCAAGAGCTTTTTTATATGCGACATATGCATCAAAAACAATATTTTTTCTAGGATCAGAGGGCAATTTATGAACGAATTTACCCTTAGTGGTTACCTGACATCCGTTACAGGCAGGGTTTTCACTTACGGTAACAAAATCACCCAATGGCTGTCCTGAAATCGGCCTTAAAGCAGCACCGAGCAAATCAAAGCCCACGGACAAATTAGCCGCTGATGCAGGAGCATAAGCCCTATATGCCTTAGTCATAAAATCAACCCTCACGAGTCCAGTTCTGCAGGCGCAGAATATCCGAGAACACACCCGCTGCAGTTACGGCGGTTCCTGCGCCATAACCGCGAATAACCAAAGGAATCGGCTGATAATAAGCGGATGTAAAGGCCAAAGCGTTTTCACCGCCGCGAACCTTAAACAATGGATTCTGCGGTCCTACCGCCTCTACCTTACAAGTGCATTTTCCGTTTTTAATGGTTGCGACATAGCGCAGCACTTTACCGTCACGCTTGGCTTCTTTCACGCGCTCCTCAAAAATCTTATCAGCCCCTTTAAGACTTTCAAGAACCTCTTTAGCATTTGATCCTTGCAAGAAATTTTGCGGAACGACGCTTTCTATTTCCACATCCGACAGTTCTAAATCACAGCCGCACTCACGGGCCAGAATAAGCAGTTTTCTGCCTACATCCATGCCTTCAAGGTCGTCACGGGGATTAGGCTCGCTGAATCCTTTTTCATAAGCATCTTTGGTCGCCTCGGATAACGACATACCGTCTTCGACCAAACCGAAAATATAAGATAGTGTTCCTGACATAATGCCGGAAAATTCAATCAGGCTATCGCCTGCCGCAAGCAGATTCTGCAATGTTCCGATAACCGGCAATCCGGCACCGACATTAGCCTCATACAGGAACTTGCGATGACAAAGCCGTGCCGTATGCCTTAAACCTTCATAATAATCATAAGTACCGGTATTGGCTTTCTTATTCGGGGTCACCACATGATAGCCTATCTGCATTAGCTCTATATAAGATAAAGCGATTCTTTCATCCGAAGTACAATCAACAAAAACAGGATTGACTAAATGAGAATCCTCAATAAGCGATTTTGCCTCGGCAATTGAAAAAGGCTTGCTGTTTGAAGACTTCAATTCTTCAAGATAATTATCAAGATTTATTCCGCTTGCGTTAGTAATAAAGTGTCTTGAATTAGCGATTCCGACAACTCTTATTTCAATACCGTGATCGTCAAGCAGTTCCTGACACTGCTTTTTGACCTGTGAAAGCAAAGCACCGCCTACGCCGCCTACGCCCACAACCACCAGATCCAAAATCTGACGTGAATTAAAGAAGTTCATATGGCAAACGGAAACAGCCTCTGCAGCCTTTGACTCCCTGATTACTGCAGATATTGAACGTTCGGACGAGCCTTGAGCTATCGCCCTTACATTGATATTAGCCTGAGCAAGAGCTCTGAAGAACTTACCGGAAATTCCCCTAAGCGTCTTCATGCCGTCACCGACGACGGAAATAACCGCGCACTTGTCGACAATCTCAACCGGATCTAAAAGACCTTCATGAAGTTCAAGAGCAAATTCATCTTCAATGGCGCGTCTTGTACGCATCACGTCCTGAGTATGGATACAAAAAGAAATGGAGTACTCTGACGATGACTGAGTGATAAGCACTAATGAAACCTGAGCCTGAGAGACAGCGGTAAACAATCTTCCGGCCATGCCGACCATACCCTTCATGCCAGGACCCGATACGTTAACCAAAGAAACGTTCTTCAAATCGGAAATACCTTTAATCGGCATAGAGCGATCAGTTTCTTCAGCAATTAAAGTGCCTTCTCCCTGAGGATTCATGGTGTTTTTAATAAGGCACGGGATATGGAATCTTGCTATCGGGGCAATAGTACGCGGATGCAATACCTTGGCACCGAAATAGGAAAGTTCCATCGCCTCTTTATAAGACATTCTTCTAAGCAGTACGGCATCAGGCACCGCACGCGGATCGCAGCTGTATACGCCGTCCACATCCGTCCAAATCTCACAGCATTGCGCATTAGATATTGCAGCAAGACATGCGGCAGAGTAGTCTGATCCGTTTCTGCCTAAAAGAACGAGTTCACCCTTTTGATTACCGCCGCAAAAACCTGCCATCAAAGTAATGGCGCCCTCAATCTTCGGCAGCATTTGATATCTTTGTCGCGATAAATCAATATTTACCGAAGACTCCATAATGCCGCCTTCGGCTACGAGCACGGCTACAGGATCAATAACTCTGACCTTATGTCCGCGCACGCGCAACAGTTCAGCCATAATCGCAATGGAAAAACTCTCGCCGCGGCTTTCGATAAATGCCTCAACCAGCTCCGGGCACTGTCCTAATAATGCAATACCGTGAACTCTTCTATTTATAAGATCTAACGTAGTGTTAAATTCATTTAATAAGTAATCTTGATTTAAATCAGGATAATCTTTCTTTAAAGATGCGATAAGGGGCTCGATAATATTACGGATCGCGAGAAATTCTTCCTGTCCGTCCTTGCCGCTTACAGCACTTTTGACCAAGGCGACCAAAAGGTTAGTAATTTTGGCAGGAGCTGACAATACTAAAGCCGTTTCAGTCTGTTTTGCCGTATTTGCTGCAATGTCCGCAACATTTAAAAAGCGCTCGGCATTCGCTACTGAAGTACCGCCGAACTTAAGAACGCGCATAAATGCTCCTGTTATTTAAACATCAATCACTATTATGTTATGTAAATACACCATTTTTACTGTAGCAAGCCCCTTTGTCAAACGGATTGCACCAAAAAAGACACCTATTTTTAAAAAGAAAGAAATATTTTTCCGTATTCTTTAATTATGCTTTTTTGTTTTCCCGGTAAAATTTGCCACTTTAATCTACTATTTCAGCCAATTAGTTCTTTTCATAAATTTAACACTCATACTTAAAGCTCATAAATATGAGATTAATTTGTGAAAACGTTTACATATATCCTTTTAAAAGATGTAAAATAAATCTAAGTTAAGTTAGGATGAATGCGGAATATTCTCACATCTTGCAAACTTGATTAAGCTTATTGAGATGAGCTAATATCTGCATAACCTTAGTTTTTAATTATTTTTAATGAGGACGATCAATCATGAGAAAACCTCTTGTAATGGGCAACTGGAAACTCAACGGAACTAAAGAATCTGTCACCGCATTGGTAAATGCTCTCAAAGCCCCGGCCGATAAAGCCGCAGCCAAAGTAGATGTTGCCGTTTGCGCTCCGGCCGTATTCATCGGAATGGTTGAAGATCTTGCTTCCGGATCAAAATTACAGTGGGGTTCAGAGGATTGCGACGTCCACACCAAAGGTGCCTTCACCGGTGAAAACTCCCCGACCATGCTTCGTGAATTCGGCTGCACCTATGCAATCGTAGGACACTCCGAGCGTCGTGAATATCATAAAGAGTCAAACGAATGCGTTGCTGCAAAATATAAGGCAGCGCAGGAAAACGGCCTTATTCCGGTGCTTTGCGTCGGCGAATCAGAAGCTGAATTTGATGCCGGCCGCACTATGGACATTGTCCGTGCCGAACTTAAAGCCGTTATCGATTTGTGCGGCATCGAATCATTCAAGAACGCAGTTATTGCTTACGAGCCGATTTGGGCAATCGGTACCGGCAAAACCGCTACCCCGGAAATTGCTGAAAAAGTTCACGCTGACATCCGTGCCTATCTTGCATCATTTGATGCCGATGTAGCAGCCGGCGTTCGTATTCTTTACGGCGGTTCATGCAATGCCAAAACCGCTCCCGATCTCTTCAAGCAGCCTGATATCGACGGCGGCTTAGTCGGCGGCGCTTCTCTTAAAGCCCCTGATTTCACCGCAATCATCGAAGCGGCTGAAGCTAATGCTTAATTTGCTTAATAGCATTAAGATTAAATAATTAAAGGACACATTAAATGGCAATAAAAAAGATCGGTGTTTTGACTTCCGGCGGCGACTCGCCGGGAATGAATGCGGCAATTCGAGCCGTCGTTCGTACCGGACTTGATTTAGGCTATCAGGTATGCGGCGTAAGAGACGGTTATTTAGGCTTGCATGAAGGAAATATCATTGAGCTCAATCGTACCTCCGTATCCGATATCTTAAATCGCGGCGGCACTTTCCTAGGTACAGCACGTTTTCCTGCATTCAAAATCGAAAGCGTACGCGCCGAATGCATCGAAGTGATGAAAGATCACGGTATTGATGCTTTGGTAGTTATCGGCGGTGACGGTTCTTACATGGGAGCTAAACTCTTGTCCGAGATGGGCTATCCTTGCATCGGTCTTCCGGGTACTATCGATAATGATATCGCCGGTACCTATACCACCATCGGTTTTGATACCGCGCTTGATACCGCAGTAAACTGCATCGACCGTCTGCGTGATACCTGCTCTTCACATAAGCGTATTGCTGTTGTTGAAGTCATGGGTCGTCACTGCGGTGACCTTGCCATGTCCGCAGCTATTGCCTGTGGCGTTGAGGCCGTCTTGGTCCCTGAAAAGCCGTGGGATAAAGAAACCGTATATCGCCAAATTGAAGAAGGTATTGCCGGCGGCAAACGTCACGCCATTATCGTCGTTTGTGAAAATCAGACCGACGTCCATCAGATGGCAAGCGAGCTTGAAGCCAGAACCGGTCTTGAGACACGTGCCACCGTATTAGGTCATATTCAGCGCGGAGGTACTCCTTCAGCTGCCGACCGCGTACTGGCAAGCCGTATGGGTGCTTATGCAGTACAGCTTCTGCATCAAGGACAATCAGGCCGCTGCATCGGTATCATGCGCGGAGCACTCGTGCACTACGATATTATCGAATGCCTCAATACCATGAAGCATCAGTTCAGAAGCGAAATGTACGATTTGGCATACGCTTTAAGATAACAACAAACTTAAAAGAAGGCACCGTAAAAGGTGCCTTTTGTTTAAGAAACAGCTTAAAGCAATGAAAAGAGCCGAAACTTAGCTGTCTAAAAATTCAATCATAAGGAATTCATCATGTCTCAATATTCTTTAAAACCTGTCATCCATACTATTTCCAATCCTGCCGGAATGAAAGTCACCGTAATGGACTGGGGTGCTACCATTTTATCCATCAAAGTACCAGTTCCCGGCGAAAAGGAGCCGCGTGAAGTATTGCTCGGCGTTAAAGATCCTGAAAAATGGTCAACCCAGAGCTGCTATTTCAATGCCACTATCGGCCGTTATGCAAATCGCGTTGCCCACTCTTCTTTTGACGTTAACGGTAAACATTATGTTTTAAGCTCAAATGACAAGCATTGTCTGCACGGCGGCATTGACGGCTTTGACAAGCGCCGTTTTACCTTTATCGACGTAGGAGAAAATTCTCTTACCATGCAGCTTCACTCTCCTGACGGAGACATGGGATTCCCGGGCAATTATGATTTGACCGTTACTTATACTTTAAATGATGATAATTCCCTTAGCGTTCACTATTTAGGCAAATGTGACGCACAATGCCCGTCCTGCATCACCAATCACGCTTATTTCAACTTAAACGGTTATAACAGTTCAATCTTGAACCATACCGTGGAAATCAAGTCAGACAAGATCTTAGTCCTTGATGAAGATTCAATCCCGACCGGCGAAATCCGCGATATCAAAGGTTCTGCTTTTGATTTCAACACCGCCAAAAAGGTCGGTCTTGATTTTATGAATGACGCACAGATGATTGCAAGCCGCGGTTACGATCATCCGTATCTTATTGACGGCGATCTTTCTACTCCTTTTGCTAAAGTAACGTCAGATGACGGTAAATTAACCTTAAGCGTAGCAACCGATTATCCGGCAACTCAGTTCTATACCGGCAATTATATCCACGCAGGCGATCCGATCATCGCCCGTGACGACGGTAAACCGTATCCTAATCAATCCGGTCTGTGCCTTGAGCCTGAATATTATCCTGATGCTCCGCATTTGCCACAATATGCCTCAAAAAATCCTTTAGTCGGACCTGATGCACCGCTTGATCACACCATCTGCTATAAATTTACCGCTAATTAATCCGTTATCTTCGGGATGCTTTTTGCATCCCGGAGTTTCTTCACACTACTAAAATCTGCCTATAAATCTATTATTAATTAACGAATTACATCAAAAAATAGACCGAACAACCGAAAATTTCCTAAAAAGGGTTTTAGATTGTCTAAAGACACCTCAAAAAAAGTATGCAAATCACCACCTAAAAAAGCACTAAAAACGTCCCGACATGTATACCGCTTTTACCTATGGTTCTGTAACAGAAAACAAGTTTTTTCAAAAAATCACAAATAAACAAAAATCTTTACACAAAACTTGTGATAACGCGCAAATATTTAATAAATGCGCATTTATACCTGATTTTTAATTTTTTTTTACAAAATTTCAAATTATTACCTGTTTTCATGATTTTTTTGAGAAAAATTATCTTTGTTTTTCAAAAAACAGGCTCGTAAACTTTTAATTAAATTCTTCTTTGTGAGTTGTGACAATTTTTTAACAAACAAACAAGAAAAAAATGAAGAATTAAGTTAAATTAATCTTTTGAAAAATTTTTAAAAATTAACCAATAACAATAATTCGGTTTATAAAAATAAAACTATGGCACAGACCTCTTACTTTTTAGGAATTGATCTTGGTTCGACAACTGTTAAATATGTTCTGTTAGATGACAGTAAAAAAGTCCTCGCAAAAGACTATCTTAGACATCAAAGCGCTGTTATTCCGGTATTACAGAATTGTCTTAAATCTTTAAATGATAAATTCAATTTAACCGCAGTTTATATCAATCTGACGGGCTCTTCAGCGCTCTACCTTGCACAGCACCTTAAAGTAACATTTATCCAGGAAGTTATTGCCGCTACCGCTTTTTTAAAATCTTTGCCGGAGCCTGCAGACACTGCTGTAGAGTTAGGCGGTGAAGACGGAAAAATCATTTTCCTGACTAACGGCGTAGAGCTGCGCATGAACGAAGCCTGTGCCGGCGGTACCGGAGCTTTTATCGATCAAATGGCAACCCTGCTTAATACTGATGCCGCAGGCGTTAATGAACTTGCCAAAAAAGCTCAGAAAATTTATCCGATAGCCTCACGCTGCGGCGTATTTGCCAAAACCGATCTGGTTGCGCTGTTAAATCAGGGCGTAAGCCGTGAAGATATTGCTAAATCAGTATTTGATGCCGTCTGTGAACAGGCTATCGGCGGACTTGCTTGCGGCCGCGCCATAAGCGGCAATGTCTGCTTCTTAGGCGGACCTCTTACCTTCTTAAGCGAACTAAAAGAATCTTTTAAAGATAAACTTACGGATAAAAACACCAAATTCCTTGAAGTTGAAGACTCTCAGTACGCCATAGCCAAAGGATCGGCTTTAGCTTTAATCAACGAAATCAACGATCCTCTTTTAAAAGAAAAACCGCAAAGCGTCAATTTAGCTGACATCATTACCGATTTAAATACGGCTGATTTTAAAACTCAGACCGTTCCTTTCCCGGCTCTTTTCAATAATGAAGAAGAGATTAAAGCCTTTAAAGAAAGACACGATAAAGAAAGAATTGAAGAGCTGCCGCTAAGCGAAGCGTCTGGCGATCTTTTCTTAGGAATTGATTTAGGTTCTACAACCATTAAATCGGTATTAATCGATTCAAACTGCCGCATGGTTGACAGCTTTTACGCCAACAACCAAGGCGAACCTTTAAAGCGCCTGCTGCCCAAGATTAAAGATCTGTTAAAAAAATTACCGCAGGGAGCCAAAATCCGTTCCATCTGCACAACAGGATACGGCGCAGATTTGGCAAAAGCGGCATTAAATGCCCAATTTAGTGAAGTAGAAACACTGTCCCATCAAAAAGCCGCCTACGCTTTTGATCCTGAAACCTCCTATGTCATTGACATCGGCGGTCAGGACATGAAATGCATCAAAGTCAAAAACGGCGTTATCAAAGGCATGCAGCTTAACGAGGCTTGTTCATCAGGCTGCGGCTCTTTTATCGAAACATTTGCCAATCAGCTGAATTTAAAACTTGAAGACTTCGTAAACAAGGCAATATCATCTAAGTCCCCTTGTGATTTAGGCACCCGCTGTACCGTGTTTATGAACTCCAAAGTAAAACAGGCCCAGCGCGACAACGTTAAAATTGAAGATATCGCCTCAGGTTTGTGCCTTTCCATCGTCCGCAACGCCTTATATAAAGTTTTACGCATTCACGATCCTTCAGAGCTTGGCGATCATGTCGTCGTACAAGGCGGTACTTTCTTAAATGACGCTATTTTGCGCGCTTTTGAAATGCTCGTCGGCAAGAATGTCATCCGTCCCAATATTGCAGGACTCATGGGCGCATTCGGCGCGGCACTTTTGGCAAAAGATCGCACCAACGCCGATACCAAAGAGCTTAATCTTACCGATGAAGTTTTAAGTCTTGACGGTGTAACCACCAGACAGTTCCGCTGCAAAGGCTGCAACAATCATTGCCTTTTGACCATGAATACTTTTAAATCAGGTCAGAAGCTGATTCAAGGCAACCGCTGCGACTTTGCAAAACGCGGCGGCAATAAAGTTAAAGAAAGCGCTTTTATCGACTGGAAGCTTAAAAAACTTTTCTCCCGTGAGATTCTTTCTGATGACAAAGCCGTCCGCGGCGTTATCGGAATTCCGCGCGTGCTTAATATTTACGAGCATTATCCGTATTGGCACCGCTTATTTACCGAACTTAAATTCAAAGTCGAGATATCTCCTGCAAGCTCTAAGCAAATTGCGGAGCTTGGCAATCTCACGATTCCGTCCCAAAGCTTGTGTTATCCGGCTAAACTTACTCACGGCCATGTCGTGTACCTTGCTTCTTTGGGCATTAAAAATATCTTCCTGCCCTGCATTCCGCGCGAAGGCAAAGTATTTGAAGAAAGCGTCGATACCTACGCCTGCCCGGTAGTTGCCGGTTATCCTGAAGCGCTGCGCCTTAACGTCATTAAGCAATACCCGGGACTTAAAATCTTCACGCCGTTCTTAAATCTCACCAAGGACAGCACGGTATTAAAAGCTATTTTAGAGTGCTTCCCGGAAATACCGCGTCATGAAATCAAGCAGGCAATAAGAAAAGCCCGCGAAACTCTTGACGAATATCGCAACGAGCTGCGCCAAGAAGGTGAAAAGATCTTCTATGAAGCGAAGAAAAAAGGTCAAACCCTTATAGTTCTTGCAGGACGTCCTTATCATATCGATCCGCACATCAACCACGGTATTCCGGCTTTAATCGACTCCATGGGGGCGGCTATCGTCACTGAAGATGCAATCTGTCATTTGGCGACCCGTAAAGTAAAGCTTGATGTCATCAATCAATGGGCCTTCCACTCAAGACTTTATCGTGCGGCCCAAGTAGTTATCGAAAATCCGCACGCAGAGCTTGTGCAGCTTGTAAGCTTCGGCTGCGGAATTGACGCCATTACTTCAGAGCAAATTAAAAAACAGCTTGAAAAGAACGATCGCATCTACACGATGCTAAAGATTGATGAAGGCGATACTCTAGGTGCTGCCAAGATCCGCTTAAAGTCTCTCTTATGCGCCGTTGGCAATGCTCCTGAAGAGCCGGAAATTGAAGAAGACAACGAACCGTCACTGCAAAACTTCAATTTCATGAATAATAATCTGCCGTTCCCGAGAACTCTCTACGTTCCGCAAATGGCACCTATTCATTTCCCGATTTTGACGGAAGCTCTGGCCTCTTTAGGCTATCGAGTCAAACTGTTGCCTGAAGTATCGGATAAAGCTATTGAGCTTGGTCTTAAGTACGTCAATAACGATGCCTGCTATCCGGCAATTGTCGTTATCGGCCAATTAATTGAATCCTTGGTCTCAGGAAAACTTGACAGCAGAAGCACCGCCTTCTTATTGTCGCAAACCTGCGGACCGTGCCGTGCCACCAATTATCCGGCGCTGCTTAAATGGGCTCTTGACGACTTAGGATATAAGAGTGTACCTATCGTCACCTTATCAAGCTCCAATATAGATTCTGACGCATTACGCTTAAAGCTCGGTCTTAAAGGATTAAGCAAATTACTGCGTGCAGTGTTGTACGGCGATCTCATTCAAAAGCTTTACTTCTACTGCAAAACCTATGAAATCAACAAAGGTGACAGTGATGCCGCACTAAAGAGCTGCACTCATGATTGTCTGCTTGCCGTAAAGAGCAAGAAAAAACATGTATTCACCAAGACCGTACGTGCTATTATCAAACGCTTTGCTTCAATTAAGCTGCGTGATGAAAAGCGTCCCCGTGTCGGTATCGTCGGTGAAATTCTGCTTAAATATCACCCCAAAGCAAATCTTGATCTGATGCAGAAGATCATTGATGAAGGCGCTGAACCTGTCTTAGGCGATATTTCAAGCTTCGTGCTTTACTGTTTCAACGACAACATCTACCAAGCTCGCCATCTTAGAGGATCGCGCGTTAAAGCTCTCGGCTCTTGGATCATATCCTCGCGCTTTAACCGCATGCGCAACATTATTATGAAAGCATTAAGCGATTCTCATTTTGAGAATTTAACGCCGTTTAATGAATATAAGCAGGCTATCGAAGGTCTTGTCAGCATCGGACAGCAAGCCGGTGAAGGATGGCTTTTGACTGCAGAAATGGTTGACTTTATCGAACACGGCATAAATAACGTTCTCTGCGTACAACCTTTTGCCTGCCTGCCAAACCACGTAACCGGCAAAGGTGTAATGCGCGCCGTCCGCGACAAATACGCTACCGCCAACTTATGCAGCATCGACTTTGAAGCCGGCACCGCCCAATCAAACGTCTCCAATCGCTTAAAACTCTTCTTGACTCAAGCAAAAGAGATTGAAGCGGTAAATAAAGAAACGATAAACTTCAAGAAAGTTTAACTATCGTTAAGACCTTGCCGAAGAAAATTTCGGTAAGGTCGTTTACTTTCATACATTACACTGTTTCTATCGCCGCAACCTCTCTAAAAGCAGCGCTTGTTTCGCTCTTATTTTCATTAACGATTATCACTACAAAAGTCGTCACTTTTTTATCGGTAATCCTTAAAGCGTACTTCTTTTCCCTTATCTGATCTTTGGCTTCGTCAATTTTATTTTGAACTTTATCCGCCTTTCTTATAACTTTAAACTCACATATATAAAGATCTTTATCATCCTCAAAACATAAATCGCTGCGACCTAATGCTGTTTGATATTCCGTATAGGTGTTGTACCCGATAATTTGTAATATAACTTTATATATGTCCCTAAATGCATATTCTTTAAAAGAACTGACGCTTTCATAAGAAAATTCATTCAATATCTTATTAAGCTCATCTTTTAAAGACGAAAAATCATGTTCAATTAAAGCTTTCTTAATTTTATTGCCATAAAAAGCACTTATTTGGGCCGTAGATTTAGAAGTTAATTTATTTAAAATAATTTCCGCAAAAGCTTTTTTAACCTCAAGATTAGGCAGTCCTACTTCAAGATAATTGCTTCCGGTGTCTTTTATTGTGAAGTAACCGGCTTGATACAAAACAGCAAACAACGGAAAATTGCAATCTACAATACTGGTAATATTAGGAGATAACTCTTCAATACTGGTAACCTGAGTAAAATCAAGATTTAAATAATCAACAAGTTCATTCTTTCGAATATTTTTACTAACAAAAGTATCCAAGTAATTGATAAGTAATGTAGGTTTTGCCCCTCCTGTAGTCATCCAATAAGGCTCAAAACCGTCCTGAGGCTTTTTTAAAAAGTTTAAAATTGACCATGGATTGTATATATGATACTTACAGCGCTTATCAAATGAATAGCCGTCATAATTTAATTTAAGATCATCAAGCAACGATTCATAAGTGTATTTAATTTCTCCCAAATCGTTATTAATAACTTCTACCGCATTATTCAGATAATCATGAAAATATAACTCTAATTCTTCTTGCGTATACCCGACGACATCTCCGTAATCTGAATCAAAACTTATATCTTCAATATTATTAAAGGCAGAAAAAATTGAAGTATTAGAAAAACGCGTTACTCCGGTAATGAAAATAAATCGAAACTTATTTGACAACATTTTTACCGTTGCAAAAAACTCTGATAGAATTCCTTGTTTTAAATCAAAATTATTCTTATCGGACATTACTTCCGTAAGAGGAGCATCATATTCATCAATTAACAAAACTAGAGATCCGTTATCCATAACTTGTACGGAATTTCTAAACATCGAAATAGGATCTTCTTTATTTAAAGTAGAATTTATATCTGCAAGACTAAATGCTGAGAATAAAAGCTGTGACAGCTTATTTAAAAATGACGCCGCATCAGAAACATTTTTTATTCCGGAAAAGTCAAGATGTATAACTTTATAAGTTTTATCATGCCATAAATCATCAGTTACGATTTTAAGTCCCTGAAATTTTTCAAGACCGTTAGCAAACAGCTCATGGAAGGTGCTTACTAATGTTGATTTACCAAAACGGCGCGGTCTTGATAAGAATAAAGGATTATCATACTTAGCTATTGAAGCAATAATATCTGTTTTATCTACATAGATTTTAGACTTAGCAACAAAGCGCTCAAAAGAAGTAACGCTAAGAGGCAATTTGGTCAAATCAACCATGATTTACCCAATAAGATTTTAGTTTTTACTCTTTCTTCGTAAATGAATTCAGTAACTTGGACTATTCTACCTGTTTTTAAACCGCTTTACTTACTATGCTGTCGCATAAACTAGTTTAATAGTCTGGAAATATTAAAGCATTTTGTGACAACTAACTTAGCAAAACTATATTGTATAGATGACAATTTCATCATGTATTCAACCGGTAATTTTCTTTTAAACGGAGCTTTCATGCGACCTATAAAAATCGGTATCATCGGATGCGGCAAAGTTGCCCATTTTCACGCCAAAGCTATCAATAATCTCTTAAACTGCCGCCTTGTTGCTGCATGTAATCATTCTGAAGCAAAGCTCCAAAATTTCTGTGAAACATACAAAATTAACGGTTATCTGTCTCCTGAAGAAATGATTGAAAAAGAACATTTAGATGCCGTTACTATCTGTACACCGCATCCAAGCCATGCCGAAATTGCTATAAAATGCGCTAATCTTCATTGTCACGTATTAGTTGAAAAACCGCTTGCAACAAGCGTTACAGAATGTGACGCGATGATAAATGCGGCAAAAGACAATAACGTACTATTAGGCACATTGGTTCAAAGGCGCAACTATCTGCCCTGCAAACGTATCAGAGATATCATCGATTCCGGAAAAATCGGCAAACCTATTCTTGCTGAGGTCACCATGCTAGGCTGGCGATCTGAAGAATATTACAAAAGCGATCCCTGGCGCGGTACCTGGAAAGGTGAAGGCGGCGGTGTTCTAATGACACAGGCTTCCCATCAAATTGATTTGGTCAATTGGTATATGGGTCAAATCGAATCAATTTACGGATTAAGCGCTAATTTCAATCATCCGTATATTGAAGTAGAAGACAGCGCTGTCGCCATTATTAAATATAAAAACGGCGGTCTTGCCACTTTACTTGCAAGCAACAGCCAAAATCCTGCCTTGTACGGCAAAGTACATATTTTCGGCAGCAACGGAGCGTCGGTTGGCGTACAAACTGACGGCGGACAAATGTTCATTGCCGGGATGTCGGAAATCGAAGAGCCCCCGGTTACCGATCTATGGCATATTCCGAATGATAAAACCCCGCTTGAACAATTAATTAAAGAGGACAGTGACTTTTTCAACAGCGTTGACAGCATGATCTATTTCCATCAACGGCATATCGAAAATTTCGTCAACGCAATTTTAGGTATTGAACCGTTATGTGCTGACGGATACGCGGGAAAAGCAACCGTCGAAGTTTGTGAAGCCATTTATACAATAACTAAAAATCCAGATATGGTTTGGCACAGTAAGCATATTTAATTAGTTAATTAATTGTCATATATAAATTATCAGGTAACAAATATGTCAAAATACTGCTACAACGAAGCTTGCACAAAAGATTTTCTTAATCTTGAAAATGACGTGATTTTTGCCAAGCAAGCAAGATTTGACCTTATTGAGCTGCGTTTTGACTGCATCAACAAATATCTTGAAAATCACTCAATATCAGATCTTAAATGCTTGCTTGACAACACAAACATAAAACCCAGTGCATTAAATGCATTGTACATTTATCCGGAATTTTTAAGTCAAAAAGATATTAAAGAAAAGCATGATATTAATATAAGAATATTAAATTTAATTGACGATCTCTATCATATTGTAAATATTAACAAATGTATTGTGGTTGCCCCGCTTCTTGATGATGACAGCCTTTGTAAAAATTATAATCAAGAGGAAATCAAAACAAACTGTGTTCGCATCTTAAAATATTTAGCAAAAACAAAACCATACATTAAATGGATCTTTGAACCTGTAGGACTATCTAGAAGTCTTGTACAGGATGCAAACTTTGCTTGTGAAATAATCAATGAAGTAAATAACGACAATGTAGGTCTCGTGCTTGATTCATATAATCTTTATTTAAAAGAAAGATCTGACTGTTACTCATTTGAAAAAATCAATGCCAAGCAAATTTTTGCTATTCATTTAATGAACGGTCAAAAAGTATCAAGCACTGAAAAAATAATTGATCAAAGATATCGTACATTTTGTGAGGACGGAGATGCCATCAATCTGTTAAACTTTTTAAATGCTCTAAAAGAGATTAATTATAGAGGAATGATCTCTACAGAAGTGTTTAATCCTGAATATCCTAAAATATTTACGCAAAAAGAAATCATAAATAGAGCATTTAAACAGCTTTCTAGTATTTTAATGAATTATGATAAAATCAGTAATTATTCATTTTTCTAATTTGTAATCATATATATGACTGACTCATTTTACCCTAATACAATCGCCGAACAATTTACGAGTACTTTGCCTGATTCGTTACGCTCATACAATTTAAAATCAAAAGCAGATTTAGCTTCAGAAACTATTATCAAATTAATTCAAAACGGATCTTTCAAAAAAGAAACAATTCTTCCTTCTGAAATGGAACTGGCAAAATTACTTGGTGTAGGAAGAAGTACTGTAAGAGAAGCGGTAAAACAATTAGTTAGTCAAAACATATTAGAAATCAAAAGAGGTCTAGGAACATATGTGGCTAAAAACCCTGGTGTCTTACCTGACCCTTTTGGCTTTAGATTTTATAAAGATAAATTAAAACTTGGTCTTGACCTTTGTGAAATAAGATTACTAATAGAACCAAGCTTAGCAAAGACAGCTGCTGAACATGCAACTCCTGAGCAAATTGACAAAATCTGCAAAGCTCACGAGAAAATCAAAGAGATGATCCATAAAGGAATCAATCATGAGTCTGCTGACGTTGAGTTTCATTCAAGTATTGCAAATTGCAGTTCAAATGATGTTATGCCAAATTTAATGGATATTATCTACGCAGCAATTAATTATATTATTAATCTAAACAATCGTACTTTGCTTGAAGAAGCAATTGATACCCATCAAATGATCGTAGATGCTATCTTAAAAAAAGATGGAGATGCTGCCAGCAAAGCAATGATGCTTCATATTAATCAAATCAAAGATGATGTAATAAATCGTATAAAAAACAAATAAAAAGATAATTTAAAAACAAAAGGATGCATAAAATTTAAACGCATCCTTTTTTTCTAAAAATAATTAGTTACATTATAAATTAATAATTCGGTAAACTCATGCCGCCGTCAATCGGAACGGCTAAAGAGCATGTATAAGGCAGTAATCCTTCTGCCATGGCTCTAACGGTTATACCTATATCCTTCGGATATCCCCACCTTCCTTCAGGAACCATTCCTTCAGCTATCAATTTGTCATATTTGGCTTTTGACGGTGCCGTCATTTCAGTCATGATTAAACCGGGTCTTATTTCAAATACCGCGACACTTTCTTTAATCAAGCGCAGAGCAAACAACTTTGCTACCATGGAATTTGCACGTTTTGATACGCAATATTCACTACGATCTATTGACACCATCTCTGCATTAGAAGAAGAAATAACAACTATTGTTCTTTTTGCTTCTGTTTTAGGCTGCGCCATAAAGACTTTTGCGCATTCTTGCAATAAGAAAAAGGTAGCGCGAGTATTAACTTTAAGACAGCGATCAAAACTTTCAGTAGTAACATCAAGGATGTCACCGCGATGCATTACCGACACTCCGGCATTACTTACCAAGCAATCAACGCGTCCCCATCTGTTAAGCGCAACCTGAAACAACTCCTTATGTTTAGATAAATCGGCAATATCACAATTAAAATTAACTGCGTCCACACCTAATTTTTTAATTTCTTCTACTGTTTCTTCAGATTTTTTAACACTGGTTTCATCTATATAATCATGAATAAGAATGTTATATCCAGCCTCAGCTAATGCAAGAGCACAGCCCTTACCTATTCCACGAGCAGAACCAGTAATTATTGCTACTTTATTTGAACTGACCATATTTTTTACCTCTTATATTTATTCAAAAATTTTCCCGATAAGGAAATCTTCCCAATCCTTTTCAAAAAAGATGTGTTCTAAATCAGGCAAAGGCTTTACTTGTCTTTTCGCACAGACAAAACCGTCTTCTTGCCTAAAGCAATCAATAATCTCGCCTTTTTGCTTATCCCTTTCGTATAGGAAACCGTATGCGGACAAATCTTTCACTGCTGCCTGAGGTACCGCATCCGGATTATTCGAGCAGATAATGCGAGCTCCGCGGCTGCCTCCGTCTTGTTCAATATAAAAAGCTAAGGATTCGGCTAAAGCGCAGGCTTCATAAATCAAATTAAGCCACTCAAAAGAGTTAACAAAATTACCGTAATTGGGAGATATACCCAGCGTTTTAACCTTGACCAGAATCTCTTGAAGTTGAGATTTTGCCGATTCAACACCGTCTTTACTGCAAACAAAAGAACACTTATCAGACATTAAATTCTGTACAAAAGCTTTTATTTCATTTACAGCAACAGCTTGTTTTCCCGTACATTTATTTAAAAATACAAGACAAGCCTCTACGTTTTTTTCTTCAAAACCTAAATTTATGTCATTCTTTAATTCGTTATGCTTTATATGTTCGGCAGCTCTTATCGCAAAAACCTGTCCTGAATTTAAAGCCGCGCCACCAGGTCGTGTTACACCATGAGTTCCTGCAGATTCACCAATTGCGTAGCAGCCTTTAATTGAAGTCTGTGCATATTCACCTACTTTAAGTCCGCCGTTGTAGTGCTGATGATTGATACTAAAAGGCAGCGGAACTTTTTCAATATCCCAGTTATTCTGCTTATATAACTCAATAGCCAGCGGATTCATTTTCCTAAGCCGCTCTATCGGGCTTCCAAGCAAAGCCTTGGCATTTGACAAATAATTGATAACATCGTCATCAAGATTGTCTAACGAAAAAGGATCCTCTTTATTTTCATAATTCTGTCTGAAATCAAGATAAACCTTATTACCCTTGCGCAACTCTTCAAAAACAGCCAAGTCAAAAAGGCTTGATCCATAATTTAAAGTACGCAGTGCATGTATCGGCCATTGATATCCTTTTCTGAAAATATTGGAGCAAATCTCTTTAGTACTGCGATAATAATCACTTAAAAAATGCTTTTTATTTCCTTTATCATCAATACTATATACATCAGGAATTACCTGCATATATGTGCCTGACAAATTCCAAGGAAAAGATCCGTTTCTTGGTGTTCCGATGCCAAACTGCTGTTCTTGAATATTGCTGACGGCAATACCCGCCTCAATACCAAGACCTGTAGTACCGACGCATCCGTAAGGATAGACACTATCCTTATACAATTCACCAGCACCGCCGCCTGCTAAAATAAGATTATGAGTTCGTAATACCACGACCCCAAAAGGATTAGCCTCGTTTTGTTCCAGACGAGATAATGCCACTGCCCCACAACAATTATTTTTATCATCGCAAATGAGTTTTACAGCGGTATATCCGTCAAGTAAAGTAACTCCGGAACGTTCTGCTTCTTTAGTTAAAACCTTAACCATCATTCTTGAAGTTCTCGGTCCGCAACTGGTAGCACGACCGGCTTCATCATGATCGGTTTTGTATCTTAAAATCGCTCCATAGCGATCTTGCGGTAAATCAAGACCGTAAGTACGCAATCCGTCAATTGCAAGATAAGAACAAGCTGCTTCAATATAAGCCAAATCACCATCCATCGCCCCACCTGCACCTATCGACTTGGCAACATTTATTACATCGTCACCATGATTTGAAGTAGCGCAAGTATGAATAGTCTGCTTATCGGATCCGGAGCATGCCGAAGTCCCGGCAAACAGCATGGAAGTAACTACAGTAACTTTCACGTCACGATGAGCAAGTTCTACCGCCGCCCTAAGACCGGCAGCACCGGAACCGATTACCATTACCTCATTACAATAAACAGGAATGGAATATCCGTTAACTTTAATTTGTTCTTTAAAGCTTAAGGTTTTCAACAAACTAGATAGTTGAATATCAGTTAAACTATTTAATAACGAAGCAGCTATCATAAAGTATTTCCTAATGAGATTTTAGAAATTTCGGATGTGAAGTCCGCCATCCACATCAATTATTTGACCTACAGTGTAAGGTAATAAATTACACGCAGCCGTCACGACAGCTCTTGCCACATCCTGAGGATAACCCCAACGTCTTTGTGGAACCAAACCGTTATTTATAAGATTCGTATACTTATCATGCACTACTGAAGTCATATCAGTTTGAATAATTCCCGGACGAATTTCAAAAACTCTTACCGGAGTATCTGCAAGACGTAATGCCCACATCTGCGTCGCCATACTTGCAGAAGCCTTGGATACACAATAGTCAGCTCGAGACGGCGATAAAATAGCCGCGCTGCAAGAAGTTACATTGACAATCGACAGACCGAAAGCACTGACTTCTTTTTGCTGCAAAAGTATATTTGCAGCTTTTTGACACATAAAAAACAACCCTTTGGCATTAATATTCTGGCAGTGATCATATGTATCTTCCTGCATTTCAAGCATGTCGCCGCGAACTAATGATGCCGTGCCAGCATTGTTTACCATACAATCAAGGCGGCCGTAATGTTTTAGTACAATGTCAAATACCGTATTCCTGAAGTTAGCATCGTCAATACCGCCCTGAACAATAAGGCAATCTGCACCTAAACTTTTAATTTCTTCTGAAAGAGTTAACAAAAGATTATGGGTTTTATCAGAAGACCGTCCATGAATAACTAAATCAAACCCCCTTTGGGCTAATTGCTTAGCACACTCATATCCGATACCCCTTGAGGAACCTGTTACAAAGGCTACTGGACGAAAAAAACTATTAGATTTCATAATAAATTCCATCGGAGATATAAAGTATTAAAAACAATTGATTGCAATAAATTCAGAGCATCGCTAAAAAAGCATTAATTACAAACAATAAATAGCTCTTAACTACTATACCCGACAAAGATTTTCTGCCGGGCATATAAATTAATTAATAAAGCCGAAGTATGAAGGTATTGCAAGAGACAGTGTTGGCACATACGTAACCAACATCAAAACTATAATTTCCGCAAAAATCAAAGGAAGCAATGGCTTAATTACTTCTTCTATTTTGCAACCGCTCACAGAGCATCCAACAAATAAAGCAGTACCCACTGGTGGAGTGACCAATCCAATACATAAATTAAAGGTCATGATAATACCAAAATGTACTGGATCAATTCCTAAGGTTGTAGCAACTGGCAAAAAAATCGGAGTAAAAATTAAAATTGCTGGCGTCATATCCATAAACATTCCTACAACCAATAAGAGCAAATTGATGATTAGCAAAATTGCTATCTCATTACTTGTTATACCCAATAAAATCGAGCTTATTAGCTGAGGTAAATGTGCATAAGCCATAATATACGACATAACTGTAGACGCACCGATTAAAAACAACACCACACCGCAAATAAGAACAGTATCCTTACTAATATTTTTCAAAGAGTTCAAATCAATAGATTTATATATTATTGATAATATTAAAGAATACAAAACTGCCATACATGCAGCTTCAGTTGCCGTACAAATTCCAGCGATAATACTTCCTATGACCACAAAAATTAAACTTAAGCTAGGAATTGCCTGCCAAGTTATACTAATCATCTCCTTTAATGTATAATTATATTTAACAGTATTTCCTGCAAGACTGGGATTTAACTTAAAAAATATATACCCTACAAGCATACACGCTAGTCCCATAAGAATACCTGGAATATATCCACCTAAAAACAAAGCGCCGATAGAAGTACCACCACTTACAACTGAATATACAATTAGACCATTAGATGGCGGTATTAGCATTCCAGTAGGACAGGATGCAATATTTATCGCTGTTGCTGTAGGAAGATCAATTTTTGCTTCTTTTACTTCAGGCAATAAAGTTTTTCCCACTGCAGCTGCAGCAGCTACAGCAGAACCGGAAACTGAACCAAACATCATATTTGATAATACATTAACATGACATAACGCGCCTGGAACTCTTCCAACAAACAAGTAAGCAAAACGAACCAATCTCTGAGCTATTCCACCTTGGTTCATTATATTACCTGCTAACACGAAAAATGGTACTGCAAGTAAACTGAAACTATCTATGCCTGTTGCTAGCTTTTGTCCTGCGGTAATAGCAACAACCTTATAAGGCATAACTGATAACATAATAGCTACAGATGATGTTGCAATAGCAATTGCAATAGGTACACCCATAGCGATCATAATTCCAAATAAAGCTAGTAAATATAATCCAATTTGAATATCCATAATATTAAACCTTATTTATCAGATTTAGATTTATTAACTTCGCCAAAAAGATCAATAATATTAAGACTTATATACATCACAATTAATACTCCGCTTATAGGCAAGATTGAATATATATAGCCCATCGGAATATGCATAGCAGGTGATGGTTGTATAAGAGTTCTTTGAATTAAATTAATTCCGCCATAGATCATGGCAAAAGCAGCAAAACCAGCTATAAGAATAAAAATAAGTAAACTAACATAAACTTTAAAACT